>CAVABN010000182.1:0-2015 GCA_963586845.1 Bifidobacteriaceae bacterium | reverse complement strand
CCACTATAGTCTTTCAGGATATAGATAAGCTATTCGGCATTATTCAGAATAATTCCTTGACTTCCGACTGTGAGGTAACGCCAGCAAACACTTTCGCACGATCAATTTCTCTTTGACTTCTAGTGGTGTACATCCGTGTACATCGATGCTCTTTTACATTCACGCTCCAGGCGATCCGTCGAGAGCTGACGCTATCGGCCCGCGTGCAAGGTTTCATATATCCCGACCTTATAAATAATCTCGCCCTTAGCATATATATCGGCCCTAAAGGGCCGATTATAATGCTAAAGGAAAGGCCCGCTGCGATGAAACGCTTTGAGATCAGGCTGGTAGGACCATGCAAGAAGCGCAACCCAAGATGTTCGTGGATCACGCCCGGAGCACATACGAAGGACTCCCCGCACCGATGGCCATAGCCATGGCCATGATGGAGGTCACAGGCGTGCGTTCGCTCATCGACGCGAGATGCGACTTCGACCGGCTCCGGAGGATTCTGACGCCGGGCATGGCCGTCAAGGCCCTGATCGCTCCGATCTTCATCCTGCGGACGAAGGACCCTCTGTATCTCGTCGAGAAGACATTCGCTTCGTGCCCGACCGACCGCGTATTCCGCGTGGTCTGTCCGGGAGATCTGAACGACGACGCGCTCGGACGGGCGCTTGATACGCTGGCCTCGATGGATCTGACCGAGCTGTATCACGAGTGCTGCGACCTCTGCATGCGGCACTACGGATTCGTCTCGTACGTCCTCCACGGCGACGCCACCAACTTCTCCGTCAGGTGCATCTTCAAAGAGGACCCCGGGGACGGGACGGCCGTTCCCAGGCATTCCTGTCATGCGAAGGATCTCCATAACGAACTGAAGCAGTACGGCCTGTACGTGGTGACCGACTCCGACGGCATACCGCGCTACATGAGGCCGTACAGCGGCAACGTGTCGGACATCGCCATGACAAGGGATGCCCTCGAGTTCATCAAAGCCAGATACTCCGACGATCTGGACAAGATCGTCTACATCGGGGATTCCAAGATGATGTGCGAAGAAACCATGGACCTCATAGAGAGGATGGGGATAGGCTTCGTCTCCCGCTGTCCCGAGGATTTCGGCGACAACCTGCAGGACCGCGCCATCAGGGCGGCGGAATCCGCAGGATTCGCGGAGGACGGGGAGATCCGGTACTTCGACACGCGCTTGGATGCGATCTACCAGAAGGGGAAGAGAGGGGAGCGCAGGCAGAAGCTCCGGTGCATAATCTACCGGGACATGACCGCCGTCAGGGCCAAGATCCACGGCATGAAGGACAAGCTGACCGAGGTGAAGGAGTGCTTCTCCGGGGTGGAGAAGAACGGTGCGAGGAGTCGCGAGGCGGCTCTGAGGTATTTCGACTCGGTCAAGGCGAAGGTCGATCGGGAGTACGGGTTCGCGAAGATAACGCCCGAGATCAGGCGGATGGACGAGACGGACGCAGAAGGGGACGTCAGGAGAACCGTCTGGAAGGTCGAGGCGATCGTGGAGCTGGACGAGGACGAGGCGATGGATATCGCCATCAGGGAGGCGACGAGTGTGATCGTCACCAATCTGCCCCGTTCCAAAGCGAATCAAGCGAATCCCCGCAGGGGCATGACGGCGATGGGCGTCAAGCGTCTCTACGCCGACGAGTACAAGGTCGAACACACCTTCCGCCAGCTCAAGTCCGGAATGGGCCTGGACGCGGTCTTCCTGCAGAATCCCGCCAGAGAGAACGCCATGATGTTCGTACTGAACATCGCGGATCTGATGATGAGCATCGCGGATGCGGTGCTCAAGAGGTCCGGAGCCTCGCTTCATGGAAAGGATCTGACGATGTACAGGCTGTCCCGCGAACTGCAGGGGACGATGATCACCTATTCCCGTGACTCCAACCGCCTCGGCGTTCTGTATCCGGTCGATTGCGACCTGGACGTCTTCGAATACACGGACCTGTTGGGAATCAACCCGCAATACCTGCTCGGATGCCGCTCCGATTGAGTTTCCG
>CAVABN010000181.1:0-2037 GCA_963586845.1 Bifidobacteriaceae bacterium | reverse complement strand
GTACACGTCCAAGAGGGTCGATTTTATCGTCTCCGGTCTCGACGCCGAGGGCAAGAATTCGGCCGTGGTTATTGAGCTGAAGCAGTGGGAGAACGTCGAATCCGTCCCGGGGAAGGACGGCGTGGTCAGGACATATATCAACGGTGGAATCCACGAGATGACCCATCCCTCGTACCAGGTCTGGTCCTACGTGACCGCTATATCCGATTTCAACGCCGAGGTGCAGGACAGGAACATAGTCCTCCAGCCCTGCGCGTATCTGCACAACTACATCCTCAGGGACAACGACCCGCTGATCGATCCGATGTATTCGAACTACACCGGATTGGCGCCGGTGTTCACGAAGCAGGACGGCGGCCGTCTCAAGGACCTCCTCTCGGACAGGGTCCGCAAGGGGGACGGGCTCAGGACCATCTCGCTGATCGACAGCGGCCGTCTCAGACCGTCCAAATCGCTGCAGGATGCCGTGGCGTCGATGATGAAGGGGAACCGCGAGTTCACTATGATCGATGCGCAGAAGGTCGTCTACGAGGAGGTCCTGTACGCCTCTAGGCTCATATCGAAGGGCGGGAGGAAGAGGACGATCATCATCAAAGGAGGTCCTGGAACCGGGAAGTCTGTGGTGGCCATGAACCTTCTCGTCTCCATCGTTAACGACGGGATGACCGCCGTGTACGTGTCCAAGAACCAGGCGCCCCGTTACGTCTACGCTGCCAAGCTCAAAGGCACGAAGAAGATGAGCAGGATCGATGCGCTGTTCAGGGGGTCCGGAGGATTCACCGAGGCTGGATCCAACGTCTACGACGTCCTGCTGGTGGACGAGGCGCACAGGCTGAACGAGAAGAGCGGATTGTACTCCAATCTGGGCGAGAACCAGGTGAAGGAGATCATCAACGCCTCCAGGCTCTCGGTGTTCTTCATCGACGAGGAGCAGAGGGTGACGCTCAAGGACATCGGGACCGTCGACGAGATCAGGGGATACGCGTCGGAGTTCGGTTCCGAGGTCACGGAGCTCGAGCTGGATTCGCAGTTCAGATGCTTCGGGTCCGACGGCTACATCCAGTGGCTCGACAACGCCCTGCAGGTCAGGGAGACCGCGAATCTGGAGTTCGAGGACGAGTTCGAGTACGATTTCCGCGTCTTCGACGACCCCCGCGAGATGAGGGCCGAGATCGAGCGTCTCAACGAGGTGGACAACAAGTCCCGCATAGTCGCAGGATACTGCTGGAATTGGATCTCCGGAGGGAAGAACGATTACTCGATCCATGACATCGTCATCCCGGAGTACGGTTTCGAGATGAGCTGGAACTTGGGCGATACGAACACCTGGGCCATAGATCCCGAGTCGGTGAAGGAGGCCGGCTGCATCCACACCTGCCAGGGTCTGGAGTTCGACTATGTGGGTGTGATCGTGGGGCCGGACATCAGGTACGAGGGCGGACGGGTCGTCACCGACTACAAGAAGAGGGCCAAGACAGACCAGTCCCTCAAGGGTCTGAAGTCCAGATACAAGGACGAGGACGAGAGGTGCGCCATCGCCGACAGGATCATCAAGGACACCTACAGGGTGCTGATGTCCAGGGGTATGAAAGGGTGTTTCGTCTACTGCACGGACAAGGGCATGGCGGAGCATTTGAGGACGATGTCCGACCGCAGTCGCAGGCTGTGAAGATCCCATCGATCCAGGGAAGCGTACGCTCAACAGGTTGATGTGAGAAAGGGTGACAATACGATCCCGCCGATTGCGGGGCCATTTCTGGCGATTCCGGCAAAGCCTTATTTGAACTCGTGTTGTCAAACAAAGGTATCACTCCTTATTATTTAAATATATCATAAGGTATTATATTGTTAATTTTAGGGATTGAAATGAGCAACTCCGAAGACTATTATCTCGGCCTGGATTGAAATTCCCAAAACGTCTTGCTATACCAACTTCTTGTTACCTTGATATTTAAAGGACCGGCCCTTCTTTAAATATAAAAGGGTTCAAATAGTATAACAACATATCTTGTTACATGGTCGAACCGTATATAACCG
>CAVABN010000180.1:0-2111 GCA_963586845.1 Bifidobacteriaceae bacterium | reverse complement strand
TGAAGAGTTCCCCGCCGGAGCGGGGAAGGGGTTTGCTATTAAGGTGGGGATTCCGAGCGGGATGATCACTCGGTCTTCTTCGACGCGCGAGCGTCGGCGGCCTTGGCCTTGTCGCGGAGCGACTCCACGAAAGGGAGGGCGAGGAACTTGCTCCCTCCGAGGCCGATGATGACGCTGACGACGAGAGCGATGCTGTTGCACAGCCCGGAGGTCGCGACGATTCCGGAGGCGTCGATGTACCATCCGATGACGGCCAGGGACGCGATGACGCAAATCGCGACGATCACGATGTTGGCGCTGAGGTAGTTGATCCCGTACGAGATCTTCCCGCCGTTGGCGCGGGCCACCGTTTTATCCTGCTCGTAAAAGCCGGGCAGGGAGACCGCGAAAGTACAGATCAGGCCGATGACGAGGGCGATGACCATCGTCACGGGCACGAACTCGGCGGGAACGCCGAGGATGTACTGCGTTGCTGCTTCGATTTCTGCTGCCATTTTATCCACTCCATAGATGAGGATGAGCTGAAAGCTGACGGTGCACGGACGGACGGCCCAGAATGTCCTGGACGTCAGCCCGCGCTCCGCAAGCTCGATCAGGCACTGTCTCCTCCGTTTCCCTTGTCCTTGCCCTTGTCGAGCCTCTTGACGAGTCCCGCGCGGATAGCGTCCCTCTTCCACAGCGCGATGGCGATGATGGCCAGGACGAGCGTCCCGATGATGATCAGGAGCATCTGCGTGGTCGGGTCCTTGAGTCCGGTCGGAGCCGGAGCGGGAACGGCCTCGAAGGAGGCGGTGACGATCAGGTCCCCGGTGACGGCGGTCGCGAAGTCGTAGGCGACGTCCCCGACGGTCCAGGAGACGAAGGAGAATCCATCCTTGGCGGGCACGATCTTAGGCTCGGTCGCGGTCTCGCCATGCTTGACGGACTGCGTCAAGACGGTCTCTCCGTCGACGACGAAGGCGACGGTGTAGACGGCAGGCTCCCACACGGCGGACAGGACGACGTCGGTCTTGAGGTCGGCGACGTAGGCTGCGAGGTCTCCCGCGAGGATGGTCTGCTCGCCGTCGGACCAGCCGACGAAAGAGAAGCCCTCCTTGGAGGGAGCGGTCGGGAGGACTGCCCCATATTCGGTGTGCTTGTAGGTCTGGGTTCCGTCGACCAGGAAGGTCAGGACGGGATCGTGGACGTAGACTGCGATGTAGTCAACGTCCCCGGTGACCTTGATCTTGGTCTCGGAGGGTCCGATGACCACGGTCGCGGGGTCGGCCTTGAGCGCCCATCCCGCGAAGATCTGACCGTCGACCTCGCGGAAGGCGAGGACCTTGCCGGTGGCGACGGCGGTCGCCTTGGCGGGGAGGGTCAGGTCGGTGTTGTACGCCTGAGCGTCCTTGGTCAGGATGGCGGTACCATCCGCGTATGCAAAAGTGACCTTGTAGGTCACGTCCTCGATGACCGCCCACAGGGTCGTCCCAGTCGACAACGCGTAGGTCGACCCTGCGCTGTAGATGGTGGTCGGGGTGGTCTGGGAGGGATCGGCGGAAGCCCATCCCTTGAAGATCTTGCCCTCGGGCATGGTGTAGCCGAGGGTCGCAAGGTCCTTGAGGGTCACGGTCTCGGTGTCGACAGTCTCAGAGTAGACGGTCGTGCCGACCGTGTACTTGAGGACCTGCGACTCCACCGCGTTCGCATCGTCGCCCGAGACGGCGATTCCGGCGAAGGCCGCGCACATCAGGATCGCGAAGATTCCGATTGCTATTTTGGAGTTCATGATACTCAACTCACCGCGTAGAGGGCCACGGTGAATTGAGATTTGTAAATAGATTATTTAAAAGAAATTCGGATTTCCGCCCCTCAAGGCTTCTCCGGGACCGTCGGATAGGTCACGGAGAGCGGGAAGCCCGCCTGCTCCTTGGTCGCGCGAACGTCCATCTTGTACTGCCTCATGGCGGTGAGGTAAGCCTCCCACCCGCTCTCTCCCGCTTGGATGTAGTCCTGCGCCTCGGCGATATTCATGTCCGCGCTGTCGAGAAGAGCGGAGCGCTCGATCCTCCGAAGCTCCGCATCCCACGTCGCTCCGTCCGGCAGGATCCCCGCGCGGACCATGTCGTACT
>CAVABN010000179.1:0-2144 GCA_963586845.1 Bifidobacteriaceae bacterium | reverse complement strand
GCGTATGAGCGAACACAAGGGGGACGTACCCGAAGGCGGGTACGGTCTGGTGAAGCTCTGCTCGTTCGAGGAGGATCTGGAGGAGGCGCTCGCACAGAATGCGGTCATTCCGGACATGGATGCCGCCATCGAAGAACTCCTGCGCGACGGAAGGTTGTCCGCGAGGTTCAAAGACCGTCGTTACTACGAGGAGAGCAGGATTTGCCGCATAGGCCCCGACAGATGGCTCCGTTATTCCCGCGATCGCAGGTCCGTGATACTCCAGAACCTGCTGGAAGGGAAGCACCCACGTTTATCCCGCGCATTCGGAGTGTTCCGCAGATGGCCGTTCCGTCGTCCGCATTATTCCGAGGAGGCGATCCGTGATGTCGAGGAGGTCCGGAGGCTGATGGCTTCCGGATACGATCCGTCCGAGGACCCGGAATCCAAGTACTATGCGGGGGACGAGGTGCTGGCCGCCGCCGGGAGGAGGACGAGGACGCAGCAGGAATGCCTCGACGGCATCTCCGGAGACTCCGACGGAACGACGGAGCATCAGTGTCTGGTCACCGGAGAGGGATGGCCGTGGAACACACGCTACCACATCTTCCGCGGCAAGGGGTTCCTGTCAGACCTGGAGGGGATGGTCCAATTCGGGGAGGACCTGTCCGGATTGGACCGCGCGGTGGCTCAACTGTCCCTCGGATGCACGCCCGCCGGTTCTTCTCATAAATTCGGAAGGGACAGGCGCATCCGCGAGTTCGGGCCCGGCGAACACCTCGTCTATTCCCGCAGGGACCGTATCGTGGTCCTCATCGGGATCGTCCCCGACAGACACCCCCGGCGGTACTGCATCCGTTCGGCCCTGGAAGGCCGTCCGTTCCGTGCGGAAAAGGAGGAATTCGACCGCGCCGAAGAGGAGGCTTACGAGATGTGGCTTGAGCGCAACATCGAGAAGGACCCGGAATCCGAGACGTACCGTCACGGACCGCCCAGAGAGTTCAACGGGTACTACGAATACGACCTCGTCGAGGAAGAGGAGTTCCTCGATGGCAGGGGGAGGCTGTACCGCATCGGTGAGGACATGGCATGGCTGGACTACCTCGTCATATGCCTGATGAACGGCGAGCTGCCGAAGGAGTTCAGGATCGGTCTCAGGGAGCCGAAGGGGGACGGGGAGCGCGAATGCTACGCCAGCCGTAACGGATGGCACCTGATCTACAGATACGAGGGTTCGGATCTGATCCTGTGCAGGCTAACGGAGGGCGACGGGAAGCGTCCCCGCATCCGCCGTAGGCGTTTCTGAGGCCCTACCCGCGGATCAGATGGTACGCTTGGTCGCCGAGAGTTTCCTATGGCATCCCAAGGTCTAAATCGTCGGATGTTCGGAACACGCGGGCCTGTACTACGGACGTGTTGACGTTTCCCGCTCCGGTTCCGAGCATTCCAGGGCAGCGGATATGACAGGATGAGGAAATCATCTGACTATGACGAACGAGGAGACGAAATCGAGGACGGATGCTCCGGAGGACCCGGACGACGGCTGGTTCGATAAGCTGGACGATATCGGAAAGCTCGCGCATCTGGCATCCCGCGGTTCGAGGAGTGCCGCAGTTCACCTTTGGAAGCACTATTCCGCCGGACCGTCGGAGAACCCCCGTCTGGCGTACAAGTTCGCCTGCTACGCCGCTCTGTCCGGGGACAGGGAATGCATCGAGAGTCTCCGTTCCGAGGGCAAGCTGGTCTCCACGTTCTTCCCGGGCGACCTGGATACCGAATGGATCCATTATCCCATCGACCATTCCAGGCCGTTGGAGGATCTTGGATTTGCGGTCCTCATCCCCCTCGAGCCCAGAGCATCAGGCCGTCCGGGGGATCCTGCCCTAAACGTCGGCTACCGTCATCCCGATTCGTTCGGGAGATACGAGCATAGGATCGTCGACTTCATCCGCCCCGAGGACCTGGCAGATGGGGTGGAGAATCCGTCCACGAGGGGGTACATGTTCTCCGAGCGTTATTGGCCAGACTATTACGAGATGGAGAACTGGCTCGACGCCGAGCCTTTCGGCGAGGAGTACGACGAGATCGACGCGAGGTTCTTCCGCGACGTGTTCCAATACTTCGGAATCGGGACGGGGAGGACGAGGATGCCGCTATAAGGGACC
>CAVABN010000178.1:0-2145 GCA_963586845.1 Bifidobacteriaceae bacterium | reverse complement strand
GTACACGTACCACTGCCAGGGAATCAAGCATTACCTCTGGGCTACTGAAGAGGACCCCACATTCACGACCCTTGAGCGAGAATGCAGGATTATTCGAACAGCTCGCTCGGCTGGATGCCGACAGCCTCCAAGAAGGCTACCGCCCTGAGCTTGGACTGCTCCGAGGCCGAGATGGTCCAGGTGTTCTGGGGTTCCCACACGTCCACGAACGTCCTGTGCATGTCGAACACGAACTGGTCGAACGTGATCTTGCCGTTGATGCGCCTGCCGTTGGAGAACCTGGTCAGCACGCCGGGATTCGCCTTCACGAACTCCCTGAAGAGCTTCTGGATGAGCCCCCTCACCAGGACCGCCAGATGCACAACCATCATCAGTGCCTCCCTTCTGGATTCGGTCTTGATGTACACGTTGTCCGCGTCTATCGGATGCTTCGTGACGTGGAAGTTGCTCTCGACCCTGTGCTGGTTCTTGTAATAATGGAGGACCTCCCTGGTCGACAGCCCTTTCGAGGGATGGCGGTCGAGGTCGAAATCATCCCCCTTGTAGCGGGGGATGTTCGTGATGAACACCACGTACGCCTCGGACCTGGACATGCGTTGCGCCCTGTCATCCATCTCGACAACATCGGCGCGGATGGTCCAGACCTCCTTCTTCGTGACATCGCTGCCGTCGGCGCGCGGTCTCCCGCGCCCGCGGACCTCCTTGATCTCGCAGCAATACGTGACGTCCAGCCTGAAGATGTTGTCCAGGCGGTTCTTCTCCATCGGTTCCGTTATCTCGAGGGCATAGCGTTTCGCATCGTCGAGCGTGTCGAAGACCCTGCTCATGAGCTTCTCGGCCTTCTTCTTCGCGATCTCCAGCAGCTTCGCGCGCTTCTCCTCGTACTTGCTCTTCCTGGTGATGTCGCAGGAGACTATGCATCTGTACCCGTCCGCGTCGGTCTCCGCGGCCACGTAGACGGAGCCCTTCGGACTCTCGGAGATCTTGCCGATCTCCTCGAAGTTCAGCGAATCCACGGTCTTCAGCACCCTGTCCTGGAGGCTGTCCCCGAAGTTCCTGGGAAGGCGGCTGATGAACCACCCCTCCTTTTCGACGATGGAGTCGATGATCCTGTTCTGGCAGAGCTTGGAATCCGCTATGTAGATGATGTCCCTGAGCTCGACGATCTCGTCCAGCACCTCCAGGCAGTGGAGGTTCCATTCCAGGTCGGAGACTGCTCCGTCGCGGGTCTCCGCCAGGATGGGGATCCCGTCCTGGTCCACGGCGAAGCCGGCCGCTATCTGGAGGAGCTCGTTCCTCCCGTCCTTGGCATGGCCGTTGTGCTCGGCCCTGGCCGCGCCGGAAGGCTCCGGCTGGAGCTCCGGATTGCAATAGAGGGAGTAGTCGGTCAGGTCGGAATGGACCGCGTGGACAGTAAGGTCGTGCTTGAGCCTGATGTTGCACGCGATCCTCCTGAACAGGTACGCGGTCCCGCGGGCGTAGACGCAATCAAGGCACGAAGCCAGCACCTTGTCGTTGAGATTGTCGGCAGTGATGCCTTCTCCGAACAGCAGCTCGGTCGGGGCGTTGTCGTACTCCCCGCTGACGTTCATCAATGCCGGTTTGGGACCGTGGTCCGAGATGGCCATGATCATCGCCAGGACCCCGTTCCCCGGAGAGACGTCCCTCTGAAGCGGGTCCCATCTGCACTCGTCGTCGATGATCTCGTCGATGCAGCACCTCCTGCAGAACGCGTAGGTCAGGGCCATCGTGAACGAGATCGACTTCCTGGCAGGCGCCGATTCCATGAATCCGCCCCTGACCGCCGGCACCGTCTTCCGGCCGCCCTTGCCCCCCATTTTGTATGCCATCGATAACTATACTATATAACGATTTATATATAAAATACTTTCGTAAAAGCTAACGTTCGCTAAAAAATAACTATAAGAACCGCCATGACGTACCCGTCTGGCCGAGGAAACGGATGGAGAAATCGGTCGCCGATCGGATCGGCTGCCCGGAATCGGGAGTGCCCGATAATTCGGAGAAAATCGCTCAAGGGTCGTGAATGTGGGGACTTGTACAAATCTGATTATCATATCGGGCGGAAAAGCCCGATGCTCCGTCGGACAGGTGGGATCCGCGGAGGGAACGGGGTCGGGAGAC
>CAVABN010000177.1:0-2193 GCA_963586845.1 Bifidobacteriaceae bacterium | reverse complement strand
CCACCTCGTAGGAGTCGTACACCTCCAGGAAGTGGTGCTCCTGCCCGTTGTCGTCCGTCTCCACGTAGTGTATCGCCCCGAAGACCGAGTCGGGGTCCAAGGTCTCGTCGTAAGCCACGAACCCCTCCAGGGGCGACAGGGCCACGGACTTGGGCACCGTGCCCCCGTCGGGGGACCTCTCGATGTAGGCGACCTCGAAGGCCAGCCCGAACCTGCTGCACAGGTTGGTTATCTCCTGGTCCAATTGGGGCTTCACCTGACGGCGGAACAGGTCGATTATGGCCTCCCCCTTGTCGTCGCCCTCCGCCGCCGAGTACGTGGTGGGTATCCCGGCGATGTAGGCCGCCTTGGTGTCCGCCACCACCTTGCAGTTGTTCACCACGTACTCCTGGGGCGCCTCCCCCACCTGCCCGGTGTAGTACGCCCTCTCCAACGCCTGCAGGCGGACCCTCCTCTTCTTGAACTGCTCGTAAGCGTTGCGCACGCTCCTCTCCGTGTATGCCTTCGGCACCCTGATTACATCCCTCATGTCCTCACTCTCGGCTCCATGAACGTGGCGACGAAGTACCGCGTCTCGTCGGCGGCGTCGTCGTCCATCTTGATCGGTTTGGTCTCCCCCCGCTCCGCCGCCTTCTGGTCCCATCTGTACATCCGTAGGGATTCGATGGTGCCCGGGCATTCCGGGGAGATGAACAGGCGGTGGGTGTTGAGCATCCTGGCGGTAACGCCTATCCCCTCCAGGACGGCCTTGTCCGGGTTCACGGGCATCCACCGGCGCTTCTCCGCCTCGCGCGCCAGGGCCTCGCCCCCTCCCCCGTAGTCTATGGTCACGTTCATCCTCGGGATCCCGCCCATCTCCCCGCAGATCTCCTCGAAGACGTCCATGTACTCGGCCACGGTCATCCTCATGGAGTCGTCGGGGGTGGCGATCCACTCCCTCAGCTTGTACCACGTCCCGTCCTCCGGGTCGCGTCCGTACCAGCCCATGGCCGTCGGGTGCACGGCCCCGAAGTCGATGGACGCGTAGCGGGCGCGGATGCCGGACGGCGGGGCCCTGACGCAGGAATCCCCGAAGAACGGGTAAACCAGGCCCTCGGCGGCGGAGCGGAGGCCCAGGATGTACCTGTCGTACATCACCGACCCCTCGGGGTACTGGAGCCTCAGGGCGGCGATCATGGACTCGGTCATGGCGGGGTTGTCCGCCGGGGTGAAATGCCACCAGCGGTACCCCCCGAGGGCCCTCAGGTCCTCCGGGGACATGGCGTCGTACCTGTCCAGGTAGTCGCGGTAGATCCACGCCTTGGGGGAGTCGGGGTTCAGGGACCACAGGTGCCTGCGGTCCTTGGACGCGGCGGTGCGCTTCAGCGCCTCCGTGACGAACTCCCGGTCGTGCATGTTGATCTCGTCGGCGAACCACCCCCCGTAGGAGTTCCCGCGGATGGCCATGTAGTCGCGGATGTTGGACGCCCCGTGGACCACTATGGTCTTCGTGACGGTGCCTTCGGCGTAAGCCACCCGGAACACTATCGCCCGGGTCTCCCCCACCTTGCGGTAGGATGACCCCGGGATCAGGTTGAGGATCCCGTAGTCGCCGAAGATGCAGTTCTGCTCGATGGTCTTCACCGTGCGCCCTGACATCAGGAACCTCGTCTCCGGGGACCGGCGGATGTAGATCACGAAGGCCATGAGCGCCAGGACCGTCTTGGAGGAACGGACCGCCCCCTCCCACACGTTGAGGAATCCGGTGTCCGCCACCGACCGCAGGGCCTTCCTCGCCCTCTCGGGGTCCGGGTGCACCAGGATCTTCGCGGGCTTCATGCGCCCTCCCTCAGGGAATCGAGCATCTCGGCGGTCCAATCGTCCACCGGGGACGACGGCAGGGATTCCAGGGCCTCCTTGTCCAGCCCGGTGCATTCGATGAGGAGCTTGATGCCGTCCTTGTAGAGCTTCAGGTACTGGACCTCGGCCCACGTGCGGTCCGACTGCGATATGGGGACCTCCCTCCCGTCCTTGGTCTTCGTCGTGGCCGCGTGTGCTTCCTTGTACCCGTCCTTGGCGAGCTTGAGGAGGTCGAGGAGGGCGCGTGCGCTGCGCTCCTTGGTTATCATGGACAGGGCGTCCGCGGGGGATTCCCCGGGAAGGGGTGTGTCCTTTGGTGTGTCCTTTGGACGGACACCCCTGCTGGATGCGGGC
>CAVABN010000176.1:0-2198 GCA_963586845.1 Bifidobacteriaceae bacterium | reverse complement strand
GCCACGCGATATCCTCTGGTATACGAATTTCCCAGGATCATCGTATGCCTGTACTTCGTCATCTGCTCCATCTCACGTACGTCTCCTTGAGTTTTCTGTGGGATTCGTAATTGATCTCCGAGTGTTCAACGGACCATATCTGCAATTCCCACGGGTACCTATGGTTCGATTCTCTGAAGTAGACGTGTGTTGCGACGTAGATGGTCTCATCATCCTCCGTTTTGGAGGAGTCGAGCACCTTCAATCCCGGATGCTTATCGTTCACATAGCCTATGATCTCGTCTGCCATGACTGTGCATTGGGCGATCATGCGGATTCCGAACACGTCGTTCAGACATTTGTTCACGGGCGTGTTGCCGAGCAGGCGGGGGTTCTGATTGTATCTACGGGCTTTATGGGAATTAGGGTGGATACGAAACGAATCGCAATCGAAGAAAAACCGATGAACGGGATTTTCAGTAGGTCCGATCCGTCCTCTGTCCCGATGTCCGCCCTGACGGGCGGAAGCCGCCCGTTCGGGCGGTGGACATCGGGATGCCCGCACTCCTCGCCGTACCTTCCGTATCGATGGAGGTCGCGGTCCGTTCGGGCTGCGCCCTCACTTCCCTGCGATCCCGTGGCCGAGGCCTTGCCTCGGCAGGACGTTCATGCATTCCAATTCGTGATCCTCGTAGAACAGCGGCTGTCCACTGAAGAGCAGGTATGTCATCATCTTCAGGTGCTCGATGTTCGAGAACCCTCTGGCCCTCCTGGTCAGGAGCTTGAACTGGGAGTTCATGCCCTCGACGATGCCGTTGTTGATCCTGCTGTCGTACCACTGGAGGATTCCGGCCTTCAGGCTGTGCATGGTCTCCGCCGCATCCTTGAGGTCCTGAGCCCCGTACTTCTTGACATCGGTGTACCACAGCTCGAAGTAGTAATCGGCGGTCTTCTTGTCCTGGAAATCGTAGATCCTGGATGCCAGCATCAGCAGCCTGAAGTTGTGGCCGATCTCAGGATAGAATTCGGTCAGGGAATCCAGCTTGCTGAATTCCTTGTCCGAGAGGGTCCTGCGGGCCGAGAAGCCCCTGTGTTTGAACCATCCGACGTTCGGATCGCTCATGTCGCATTTGTTCAGATAGAGTTCGAAGCCCTCGTAGAGACGCTTCATCACGTGGAACTTGTCGTAGGTGACCACAGCATCCGGGAAGTTCTCGCGTACCCCTTTGGGGTACGCAGCTCCCATGTCACAGCTGACGTTCAGCAGCTCCTCCGGCCTGCCGTTGTGGGCGATGAACCATGTCTTAAACTCCGCGATCGTCGATGAGTCCTTCCCTTCAGTGCAGAATATGAGATGGGAGAGTTGGTCGTAGACCACCGTCACATACTTCTGCCCCTTCTTCCAGGCCACCTCATCGACGAAAATCGTGGTGACATGGGACAGGTCCATCCTGTCCAATGTCATCTGCATCCTGTATTGGATGATGTTCCCGATGATTTCCGGCGTCGTTCCCAGGACCCTGCATGCGGAACGTACGGTGCCCTCCTCGTACAGCTCCGCCAGGACGGCTTTCTCGAACAACGATGTGTATGATGCCCTGGGCCTCGCCCAGGGGACAGACATCTGAGGATACCCGTGCTCCGGACAACGGAGCTTCGGGACCTTCGCGCGGACTGCCGTCTTGCAGTCCAGGGTCTTCGTGTGATAGTAGAGGCGGGTCTCGTACTCCTTGACCTTGCAGGGGTTCCCGCATAACGGACACGGATGCATCCCGCGTTCGACGTCCACGTCGAACACGATCTCTCCCAGGAAGGAGAAGTCCGTCACGTTCTCCGAAGGGGGATAGTCGGTGACCGTGGTCATCGCCAGATGCCACGGCCATCTTATCCCGATCTTGCTCTCGATCTCGTTGGGCGGTATACCGCCCAGATAGGTCCTCACTTCGTCCGTGGAGAGACCATTAATTAGACGCATTCTGTTGACTGACATGCGATTCGTTCCTTTGGGCAAGATCGGTAACGAATCGCGCTTTTTCAGACTTCCAGAACGCTTCTCGCTCTCTCCACTTTGTATCTTCGATGCCTCACTCCGACAACAACTACCAGGATTCTGGTCGATCACTTTCCACCCTCATTCCCACAGAACGCAGACCAGATCTGGATATTAAATCGGCCGTTCTGGTCGGGCCCCCTATAATGTATATTATATTGGGATTCGG
>CAVABN010000175.1:0-2204 GCA_963586845.1 Bifidobacteriaceae bacterium | reverse complement strand
CCCTGCAGGAGTGCGACACCGCCGATGGGACGTTCACCGACGTCTCCTCCGACGACGTCTACGGATCCTTCGCACTGGCGAAGAATGACTCCACCACCAAGGTCGGAGTCATCGGATACCTGGGCTTCAAGAACTACGTCAAGGTCAAGACCGACGGATCGGCCACCACGCTGGCCATCACCGCTCTCAAGACCGGATGCAGACACTGTCCCACTCAGTGATCATCAGAAACCGAGGGGGAAACCCCTCTCCTTTACCTCATTTCTGCAAGTGATGACAGTTAGCTATCTCGTCCCATGATTAGCGCATGATGGAGATAACCGTCACCTACGACGACACGACCCGTAGGCTCAGTCCTCCTGACAGCGATTATGGGGGGACGACGCTCGACGCCAGCTCCACCAGATTCATCGTCAAGGGACTGCCCGAGGGTTATGACGCGAGATTGGAGTTCGATGTGGCCGTCGAGGTCAAGGGCTCCAAAAAGAAGGCAAGGCCCTATCTGACGCTCGATGCCGACGGCTCATGCGTCGTCCCGCATACCATCTTCAAGGGATGCAAGTCGGACCTCAGGCTCCCAGTGCAGCTCGTCCTCTCCAACGACGAGGAGGAGTACGCCTCGGAGAACATCCTCATCTTCCGCATCACCAAGGCGATATGCGCCTTCGACACCGTGGAGGAGTCATACGGCCCGAAGATCGGTGAGGCGTTCTACGACGTCACCGAGGAGGGCGGAGTCATCACATTCTACCGCCTGGACGGGACCTTCGAGACCGTCCACGTGGACGATGACTTCATCTCATGGACCTCGGTCGCCACCTCATGGCCTTCGACCCCCTCCGACGACACCCTGCCGACGACCAAGGCCGTCGACGACACCTTCCTCAAGTCCACCCTCTCCGCCTCCGAGCGCATCCTCATGACCGACGGGGACGGCAAGGTGGATGCGACGGGACCGAGGGTGACGTCCGAGTGGACCGAGCCTCCGACCGACGACACCCTGCCGACGCAGAAGCTCGTCAAGGAGGAGCTCGACACCAAGGCGATCGATACCGAGGTCGTCCACGTGGACAGGGGGACGCCTGAGTGGGATTCGACCGTGACATACTATTCTGGCTCCACAGTCGTCAGGAAGCTCAATTTGTACATCAGTCAGAACGACGGCAACGTCGGGCACGATCCGACCGAGGAGGGCACCGTATGGTGGTCCCTCGTCAAGGGCGACGGCGGAGGCGGAGGAGGCGACGAACCCGGAGCGTACAAGATCTTCACCCTCGGGGACGGCACCTCGACGAGCTTCGTGTGCAACCACGGCTTCAACACCTACAACATCGGCCACCTCCTCTATGAGAGAGAGGGACGCATGAGGGATTCGGACTCCGTCGTGGAGCGCATCTCCAAGGACCACGTCAAGATCACCTTCCACTCGGCTCCATCTCAGGCCGAGTGGATCCTCATGGTCTATCGTCCCGGCTTGGGCCCGGAGACGGTCGTCACGAGCGTCAACGGCCTGACAGGGGATGTGGTCATCGACCCCTTGGCGCTGGGATGCCTCTCCATCAGCGAGCAGGAGCTCACCGACGCACAGCAGGCGCAGGTGAGGGCGAACATCAGCCTGGGGACCGCTTCGACCAAGGACGCAGGCACCGCATCGGGCAACGTCCCGACGCTCGGCTCCGACGGACGGCTGCCGAACTCCGTTCTCCCTCCGCTGGCCATCTCCGAGTGGCTGGGCATGGTCGACACCAAGGCCGACCTCGTGACCCTCTCTGAAGCGGAGCAGGGCGATTGGGCAGGCGTCTCCTCGGACGACGACGTCAACAACGATGGAGTCTACATGCTCAACGGGGAGTACAGCGACTTGACCTCATGGGTGCAGATCGTCGGACCCGGCTCGGTCATCTCGGTGAACGGCAAGGGAGGCGTCGTCACCCTCAAAGCGTCCGACGTCGGAGCGGTGGACATCTCCACCACGCTCAACGGCAAGACCCTGGCAGGAGCCGTCGTGCTCGATGCCGACGACGTGGGGGCCGTGACCAAGGTCGACGGGCTGACGGCGGGGGAGCATCCCGTCATTAAGCACAGCGCACAGGGGCTGGTCCTGGAGGGACGCGACCTGATCGCCGACGACATACCCGGACTGCCCGGCTCCAAGATAACCTCGGGGGAGGTGGCCATCGACTACCTCCCGACGGGCAATGCGG
>CAVABN010000174.1:0-2222 GCA_963586845.1 Bifidobacteriaceae bacterium | reverse complement strand
GATCCCGGCGATGATGACCGGGCCGACCGTGACGCTCGTCAACCGCGACATCCACATCGAGACGGTCAAGGACGAGCAGGGACAGGAGCACGATGAATGGGTCGCCACCCAGTACAGGATGGAGGCGGGAGAGTACGACATGATACGCGCGGGGATCCTGCCGGACGGAGCGACGTGGGATGCGGAGCTTCGCAGGATCGAGCGCTCAGCTCTCCTCGACAGCGCCGACATGGACATCGCGGAAGCGCAGGATTACATACAGGCAGGAGAGCAGGGTTGGGAGGCTTACCTCACCGCCATGAGGCAGTACAAGATGGACGTCAGAGCGACCGCGGAGCAGGCGGGCTTCCCTATGTCCGTGACCTATCCGACGGTCCCGGAGAAGCCTTGAGGGGCGAAATCCGAATTTCTTTTAAATAATCTATTTCCACATCTCAATTCATCCGTGGCCCTCTACGCGGATGAGTTGAGTATCATGAACTCCAAAATAGCAACAATGGGACTCTTCGCGGTTCTCATGGTCGCGGCCTTCGCGGGAATCGCCGCTGTCGGCGATGACGCCGATGCGGACACGGGCTACTCCGTGGCCTACATCGTGGAGGGCAAGACCTATACGGTCCCGCAGGCCAGCAACACTGTCAAGCTCGCGACCCTCGATGAGCTTGGTGCGAAAGCACCCGCAAACAAGACCTTCGTCTCATGGAACACCGCCGAGAATAAGTCCGGCACGTCTTATGTCGCAGGATCCACTCTCATCATCCCTGATGATGGGAAGGGAGTCGGAGAGGTGGCGAAGACGGCAACCCTCTACGCCGACTTCGAGTGGACGTCCTATACGGCGACCTTCAAGGATGCCGATGGCAAGACCCTCGACACGATCAAGGGCACCGCCAACTCCCTCGGAGTGGGCGACGCCGGAGTCAAGGACCTCGCCGAGGTAGCTCCTGTAGCTCCCGCCGTCGAGGGAATGATCTTCGCCGGATGGCTCGCCGACGGAGCCGATGCTCCCGTCGCCAAGGCCGATCTCGGCAAGCTGTCCGCCGATGTGACCTACACCGCAGTCTACACCGTGGATTACGTCGTGACGTTCATCGACGGGGACAAGACCTACGTCTCCTGCGTCTCCAAGTTGACCGTCCCCGACCTCGGGGAGAGGACCGGATTCACCTTCCTCGGATGGTTCATCGACACCCTCCAAGTCGACCCCTCGACCTGCGAGATCCTGGAGGACACGACCTTCGTCGCCAAGTGGGAACCTGTCAACGTCTACGTGACGTTCGAAGCGGGATCCTTCTCGACCGTCGTCGCCGTGCTCTACGGCCAGACCGTCGTCGAGCCTGCCCTGCCCTCCGGCTACGTCGGATGGGGCATCGAGGCCGAGGACGGCACCGTGACCGCCTTCGACTTCTCCTCGGCCATCACCGAGGACATGACCGTCGTCGGCATCACCGCCGCGCCTGCAAAGGCCACCGGGCTGTCCGATCCCATCGTCATGACCCTCGCGATCCTCCTCGGGACGCTCGTCCTCGTGGGCATCGCCGGAGTCGTCGTCCTCAAGCGCCAGGGCAAGATCGTCATCGGTCGCGGACCCAATGCGACCAAGAACCTCCCGCAGGAGGAGAAGAAAGAGTGAGATTGATCGCATAGCTCGGAGATGTTCTGACATCCCGGCTCTTCTGGGAGGTCAGGGCCTCCACGCTGTGTATCAGCCTCCTCATCATTTGGACAGGGATAATCATGGCAACAGATATGATCCTCTATACGCCGAGCGAGTTCCTTCCCGCTCTGGTCGTCATCGGCCTCGTCGTCACCGTGCTTTTCACCGTGATTCGGGCCAAAACCGCATACAACGACACCGTCAAAGCCAAGCTCAGGTCGGGCGAGATCAAGACCGCGCCGGGATTCGGCCTCGACTATCTCTCGGGATACGTCGGGACGATCATCGTCGGCGTCGTCGGAGCGTTCATAGTCCCCGGCATGATCTATCAGGCCATCGGCGCGGCTCCCGACTATGCCGGATGCATCGTCATCGCGTTCGTCTGGAGCCTCATCGTCGGCATCAAGGGCGCGACCACCGCATCTGAGATGGTCGACCTCTTTCGCGACTCCTCTAAGATAAAGGCTCTGGAGGAGGAAGCGAGCAAGAAGACCGAGTGATCATCCCACCCGGAATCCCCACCTTAATAGCAAACCCCTTCCCCGCTCCGGCGGGGAACTCTTCA
>CAVABN010000173.1:0-2223 GCA_963586845.1 Bifidobacteriaceae bacterium | reverse complement strand
CGGCCGCCACGATTGTGCCGTTCCCGTACATGATGATCTTCATGATGTTCGGGCTTCTGTTCATCTGCCTGGCGCTGTATCAGCTGGCGTCGAACATGAAGCGCTCCGGCGATACTACAGAGAAGGAGCCGGAGGTCCCGGAAGGCCCCGAGAAGGAGTATTCCGGCTTCTGTCCGTACTGTGGATCCCCCGTCGAACCCGATTACGGGTACTGCAGGGTCTGCGGGAGGAGGATATGAGCCGCACGACGCTCCTGATCCTGGCGTTCGCGGTCCTCGCCGCGTTCTCGGTCGGGTTGTACTTCCTGTCGGGCAGGGCGTTCGCGTTCATCCCCCTGCTGTTCATATTCCCGCTGGGGTTCCGCAGGAGCAGCACCGTCTACGCCTACGACGAATCGGACTACTGTCCGGAATGCGGGAACGACGTGTATCCCGACGACGAGTTCTGCCAGGTCTGTGGCAGGTATCTCGAGAAGTGAAGGCGGGGTCGCCCCCGCCCGGCGTTCAGAACGCCTTGGGTTTTTTGCAGTCGTACACGGCGCGGATGGCCTTGTACAGCATGTACACGTCCGCTTTGGCGGTGACCTCGATGGGAGCGTGCATGGACAGCACCGGGACCCC
Organism: Bifidobacteriaceae bacterium; assembly: GCA_963586845.1. GTDB lineage: Archaea > Thermoplasmatota > Thermoplasmata > Methanomassiliicoccales > Methanomethylophilaceae > Methanoprimaticola. Next base: position 1,603 of record CAVABN010000173.1, on the reverse strand, counting down.
GATGTCCACGGTGTCGATGCTGTGGACGGAGATCTCCGAAGCGATAGTTCCGCCTCCTCCGAGGTCGATCTTCCCGAGCTCGCCGATCTGCCATGACACGTCGGCATCCCTGAGGATGGAGATGACGTAGTCCATCATCTCGGCGGAGGCGTCGTTGGTGCTGTATTTCCCTCTGGATCCGTCGTATTTCGCGATGCACGGTCCGCGGTTCATGAAGCAGCAGTTGTTCCTCTCCATGACGTCGGGGTAGGCGGGGTCGAATCCGGCGCTGACGTCGCACGAGAGGCAGATGGAGTTCCTCATGACGTCCCTGACCTCGCAGCCCTCGTCCTGCGCCAGGTCCTCGATGAAGTCCCTGAAGAAGAACGACCTCATGCCGGTGACGCCGTCGGATCCCGTCTCCTCCTTGTCGGCGAAGATGGTGACCGTGGTGTACTCCGGGTTCTTGGTGTCCAGCTCGGCCATGAACTCCGCGTAGGCGCAGGAGCTGTCGTCCTGTCCGTATGCAGCGATCATGGATCTGTCGAGGCCCATGTCCCTGGGCTTGAAGGCGGGCACGGCGCACAGCTCGGCGGTCTCGAAGTCGTCCTCGGTGATGCCGTACTTCTCGTTGAGTATGGCCATGACGGCGAGCTTGACCTTCTCCTTCACCTTGTCGTCGTCGTACGGGAGGGACCCGATGAGCAGGTTGAGCTGCTCGCCCTCCACGACCTCGGATGCTCCCTTCTTCATCTGGTGCTGGGCCAGGTGGGGCAGCAGGTCGGTGATGAGGAACGACGGCTCGTCGTCGTTCTCCCCGATCCTGATCGTGGCCTTCTTCCCGTCCTTGGTGTAGACTACGCCGCGGATGGACAGGGGGATGGTGGTCCACTGGTACTTCTTGATCCCGCCGTAGTAGTGGGTCTTGAAGAACGCCATGGAGGCGTCCTCGAAGAGGGGGTGGGGCTTGAAGTCGAGCCTGGGGCTGTCGATGTGGGCGACGGTGACGCGGACACCTTCGGAGACGGGCCTCTTCCCCTTGGTGCACATGAGGATGGTCTTGCCGCGGTTGACCTTGTAGAATTTGGACCCGGCCTTGAGCTTGGATCCGCGGGAGTACTCCTTGTATCCTTTCTCCTCCAGGATCGGGAGCACGTAGTCCACGACCTCGCGCTCGGTCTTGTTGGAGAGGAACTGCTTGTATCCCTCGCAGAACTGCTCGGCCTCCCCGACGAAGCCCTTCTTGGACTCGGGGATGCTCTTGCGGTCGCTGAGGAGCTTCTCGGAGAGCTCCTGACCTTTGGTTTTCTTGACCATGGGAGACCCGAAGGTCTCACGGATACTTACAAGTGTCTTGTTTCGCCGCGTTCGGGACGACGGTGCACGATCCCCATCCCAGGGAGTCCAGGAACCTCAGGTATTCCTCGATGTCGGCCTCGGAATCGGACAGGATGTTGAACTCCCCCTGTCCGTCGCAGAGGACCATGCCGGTGTCGGAGAATCCGTTCCTTTGATAGAACGAGCGCCTCCTGATGCGGATGTCCGTCGGGGGGAGGTCCTCGCTCACGAGCTCGATGTTGAGGATGATCGGGGATGCGTAGGTCGATCTGACGTGCTCCAGGAT
>CAVABN010000172.1:0-2235 GCA_963586845.1 Bifidobacteriaceae bacterium | reverse complement strand
GGACCAGATGGTCGTCGTCATCCTCCGGCGGGTTGTGGTGGGACGCCTTGTACCTCCGGAACGCGAGGATCTCCTCGGCGACCTCCTCCGGTATGTCCATCACCGACACCAACCCTTCCGGTCCGTGGCCCTTGCCCCTGATGACCATCTTCATCGTGTAGAGGTCCACGTCGCCGTCCCTCAACCCGGCGATCTCCATCCTCCTCAGTCCCATGCACGCCCCCAGGATCAGGATCATCCTGTCCGTCGCTCCCGCCTGGGAGTGGAGGACGGCGAACTGCTCCACCGTTATCCAGACCCTGTCGGGATCCGTGCGGTTGAAAAGTATGTCCAACCTCTTCCCCCAATCCGTCCCTCCCATCTTTATGGACATCCTGGAGAGGAGCCTGATGTACTCGGCCAAGGTGGACTCCTTGACCTTCAGGGTCCTGGCCAGCCATTCAACGTCCTCGTCGGTCAGCAGGGCCATCTGGTTCGGACGCCCGTCTTCGGCGAGGACGTCCATCATGTGCTTGAGCGCGATCTCCGTGTTCCTCAGGGTGGTCGGCCTCCTGCTGTGGTCCCTGAGGTATCCGATATACCATTCAACTTCGCTGTAATCCGCGGTTCCCATTCCTATCCCTCCGTTCCCCATCCCGGAGTTTGGGCCCCGCCCTGTAACACACACATAACACACACATACACACATACACACATACACACACATAGCGCGGTTTATATGCGACCAGATGGATGCTGTGGCGTGTGAGCACACACGGCTGGGGCGTTCGTTCCAGTCGGGGCCGGCGTCAACCTGCAAGTATCTCCGGCCCCGCGTCCAGTGTCCAAACCGATTCCCGGACCGCCTCCGGCGGTCCTCGTTCCTTTATCCTTTCCAGCGTGATCTTCACGTAGTCCCCCCTCTCCAGCCCCATGGACCGGAGCTCCCTGGTCAGGTACAGCCCGGTGGCCTTCCCGATTACGGCGACCTTGGCGATGGTCCTGAGCATCTCGACGGGAGGTTCCACCGGTTCCGCTCCGTCGCGGGTCCCGTCCTCCTCCCCTACGGCCTCCGCCGTCCGCAGGATCTCCGCCGCCGAGGGGATCCCTTCCCCGGGAGCCTCCCGGAGGTACACCCTCCATCCGCTGCCGTCGGGCATGCGGATCAGGACGGAGTCCCCGTCCGAGGATTCGATGCACCCGTTCCCCACCAGGTCCCGGAGCACGGCGAGCTCGACCATGGGCCCCGTCCTCCCGGGATCCCGTCTCCCGTTCCATTCTTTCCACTCCTTCGGGGCATCCGCCCCGGAGGATTTTGTAGACAATATCCGTATTAAAAATTAACCTGCCTTCCCGGTAAGGATCCTTCGCGGAAGGAGGGTCGCGGCCCCGGAGCAGGAGGATGCAGATACGACAGCGTATGCGGGCGGGACCGCGATGGGGAGCGGCCCCGACGGGATGATACCCCTCATGGTCTCCCGGGGCCGCATGATGCCCCTCCGCCCCTTGCTGCGGAGGGTAAGGGGTTTGCTCTTCAGGTCGCTCGGCGGGATCGCTGGGATCCCTTGCGCGCCTCGGTCGCCTTGGCGTGGTCGCGAAAGGCCTCCACCAAACGGAGGAGGAACTTGGACCCGCCCAGTCCGATGACCAGGGAGGTCACGAACGCCATCCCCAGGCACAGGCCGGAGGTGGCGACGGCGCCGGTGGCGTCCAGATACCATCCTATGAGCAGCAGGGACAGCACCCCGCAGGCCACGATGGCGACGATGTTGCTGGAGAGGTACGAGAGGCCGTAGACCAGCCTCCCCCCGCTCTCGCGGGCGATCTTCTTGTCCTGGGCGTAGTAGCCCGGCAGGGACATGGCGAAGGTGGTCGCCACCCCGATGACGATGCTCAGCACGAGCACCGACGGAACGAACTCCGGCGGGACCCCGAGGATCAGGGTGGTCGCCGCTTCCAACTCTTGAGACATCCTATCAACTCCGAATACGAGGACGATCTGCACCGGGAGGACGCAGAGGCGCAGGGTCCACAGGCGGACCGAGGTCAGGGCGCCCTCCGCGGCGCCGATCAGGCCCCTCCGTTGCCCTTTCCCTTGTCGAGCCTCCTGACCAGGGCGGCCCTGATTGCCTGGCGCTTCCACACGCCCAGGGCGACCATCCCGAGGACCATCATGCCCAGGACGATGCACAGGGTCTGGACCCGCTCTCGCGGGCGATCTTCTTGTCCTGGGCGTAGTAGCCCGGCAGGGACATG
>CAVABN010000171.1:0-2265 GCA_963586845.1 Bifidobacteriaceae bacterium | reverse complement strand
GGCGGTCATCATCGAATGGACGGAGCCGCTCACTATCAGGTCGATATGGGAGCCCGCGCGGAACGTGTCCCACACCATCTGGATGTCGCCGAAGATGGACTTGTCGACGTTCTTCAGCTCCTGGAACTCGTCTATTATGACGGTGATGGGTTCGACGCGGGAGTGGATCATCAGCGCCTTCAGGATGTCCCCCACGGTGTCGATCGTGCCGGGGACGTCTATGCCGGCGTCCGACATGGCCCTCTGCATCCTCTCGCAGAGGACCTTCTGGTCCAGGCGGGTCACGAACAGGTACACGTACCTCGTGTCCCGGACGGATTCCAGGATCAGAGCGGTCTTCCCGACCCTGCGCTTCCCGAGGACCGTGGTGAAGGTGCTCTCCTTCAGGGACCTCTCTTTGATGCTGCGGAGGGTGGAAAGCTCCTTTTCGCGACCGTAGAACCTCATGATTATCGTAATGGAAATTACGGTAATATAAATTACGGTAATGGTCGTTACGATAATCTACCTTCAAAACACCCTGAAATCTATCGATTCCAACTAAAAATCAACTAAAATCATTCCAAAAAAAGGAGGGAATTCAAGGATCACCTCCTCCTCATGGTCTCCTTGTACCCCTTCCCCCAGGCCTCCAGCGACTCCAGCACCGGCCTCAGGCTCATCCCCAGCTCCGTCAGCTCGTACTCCACCCTCGGGGGCACCTCCGCGTACACGGTGCGCTCCAGCAGCCCGTCCGACTCCATCTCACGGAGCTTCTGGGTCAGGACCTTCTGCGACACCCCGTCCACGGAGCGGCGGATCTCGTTGAACCGCTTCCTGCCGGGCAGGAGCTCCCTGATGATGAGCACCTTCCACTTGTCGCCGATCAGCAGGAGGGTGGTTTCGACGGGGCAGGGAGGGAGTTCCTTCATGCGACCCCCATCCCCCTCCCCGTCTTTATTCACTGCGGGAAGAACATCCCGGCGGTCATGTCCAGGTAGTTGGTCCCCGAATATCCGGGATACCTCTCCAGCATCCTCTCCCTGAACTCCTCCGCACCGGAGCTGGTGGCGGCGATGTCCTTCAATCCCTCGAGGTAGGCGATCTTCGTCAGGACGTCCTCCCTTGTCTCCGGCGCGTGATGCGACGACAGGAACACCTCCACGCCCCTGTCGAGGTATCCGCGCAGACCCGCGATGATCGCATCCGCGTGGGATGCGTTGGCTACGATGGAGTGGCAGTCGTGGCCGAGCATGTGCACGTAGACCGCATCCATCCCCGGGATCAGCACCTCGAACGCGTCGTCGTTGGGGATAACCTCGAACTCAATCCCCGCGAGGACGATCCTCCCTGATTCGAGCCTTTCACCCGATGCGACGGTCCCGTCGTCGAACGCTTCGCCGAAGATCCCGGAGAAGTTCCTCACGAGCCCGGCCCCCTGGCCTTCGGTGTTGTACCTCACCGCCGAAGGCGTGAGATAGTTCTTCACATCGGGCAGGAACGAGGAACCGGCCGCATGGTAGGCCACCAGCTTCCCGACAATCCTTATGTCTTCATCCTCCAGGTAGCGTGTGATCTCCTCTATGCTGTCGCGGAAGGCTGGGAGTTCTATGACGACCCCCTCCCCTCCCCTGTCGACCACGATCACCTGGTCCTGCATGGCGTCGCCGGTGTCGTAGACGCGGATGTTCGTCCCGCCGTCCGATATGATGTTCACTGTTCCGTTCCCGAGCTTCTTCGTTTCGGTCTTCACGGTTTCTCACCGACTGTACAATCTTTTCAGCCTATAAGTATCAAAAAGAAACCATAAGGGAACGGAGGAACCGGGAGGTTCCATGGTCACCCGGAGGTGACCTTCGTGCGAATTCCATACGGACGGGATCGTATGTTATAAGGCACGGCAACCACGAGTCATGTCCGAGAAGACCGAGGAAGAGATCCTCAGGAACATCCGGGACCACCCGTTCATCATGGGCAATCTCAAAAATTACTGAGTCGGGAAATCTCGCTATGCCGTCACAGCACGATGTGTATCGCCCCCATCTGGGCTGAAGACAAGCAGGCGGTAATCCGTGAATCCGGTTCGCTGTATGCGAACCGGACACGATACCTCCGGAGATCAGATGTGCTCCTTACCCTTTGTTCCGAAGATTAACTTCGATATGAGAGAGGGATCTCTGACCAGCTGGTAGCATTCCGCAGGACACCTCAGAGTATAGTACGGCACCCCCTTGATTCTGCAGATTAACGGTGGCCTCTCACCTATGTAGTTCTTCTTGATCCTCA
>CAVABN010000170.1:0-2288 GCA_963586845.1 Bifidobacteriaceae bacterium | reverse complement strand
CATCGTCACATCCGGGGAGTTCATGTCCCTCTACGCGGCGAACAACATCCTCAAGGGCCTGCTGAACTACGACGACGGCCGCCCCCGCGTGGGAGGGATCATCCTGAACCGCCGCGGGATGGAGAACGAAGTCGAATACGTGAAGAACTTCGCCGACGGCGTCGGCCTGCCGATAATTTCCGTCGTCCCGCGCGACCGTCTGTTCGCGGAAGCCGAGGCGGAAGGCGTCACCCTCTCCGAGCGCAGCCCCGATTCCGAGGCCGCCGATTCCCTGAGGAGGATAGCCGAGGACATAGTCCGCAAGTCCGCCAACCCCGAGCTGCTGAGGTACCCCCATCCGCTCAACGAGGACGCCATGGACATGGTGGCCAAGGGCATCCCGCTGACCGGCGACCAATCCCTGGAGTACCGCAGGATTCGAAACCCCGTCAACGACTGCTGGTCCCTCAAGACCTGCGCCGGCATGGGCGCGGTGGCATACGCGAGATGCCTCCGCGGGGTCCACATCATCATCCACGGGCCTGTCAGCTGCGCGTACATGATGACCTGCCACGGGGACGCCGGGACGTACCACAGAGACCTCCATCGGGACGGCGAGAGCGTCTGGAGCCTGGTGTCCTGCACCGACCTGGACGATTCCGCGTCCGTGTTCGGCGGAACGGGGAAGCTCAGGGACCTGATCCGTCGGAAGGCATCGGAGGGCGAGAAGTGCATCATCGTCGTGTCCATGTGCGTCCCCGGGATCATAGGGGACGGAACATCGGACGTGTGCGCGGAGATGTCCGAGGAGCTCGGCATAGATGTGATACCGGTCCCGGTGGACGGCATAGGCGCCGGAGGCGCCTCACAGGGGATCCAGGCCATGGTGAACAGGATAGTCGGACTCTCGGACGACTTCCTCGAGAAGGACCCCCGCCTGATCAACGTCATGGGCGACTACCGCTCCGGCACCGACCACATGGCCTACCTCGACGATTCCGTGGAGGAGCTCATAGAGGCCGCCGGATTCTCCATCAACACCAGATACCCCGGCGACTGCACCCTGGACGACATCAGGCGCATGGGCAAGGCGGAGTTCGCGGTCAGGAGCTACGACGAGAGGATGAACCGCCTCACCTGCGAGGAGGCGTGCAGACGCCTCGGCGTCACCCTCATGGAGCATTCCCTGCCGAAGAGCATGGACGGCATCGACGCCTGGCTGGACGAGGTCTCCGAACTCACCGGACGCGACGTCTCCGACGCCAAGCGGAGATTCAGGGAGGAGTACGAGGAACGGATCGCACATGTCAGAAAGAGGACCGAGGGGAAGACGGTCGTGCTGGTCACCAGGCCGTCCTCGGACTACTCGTGGCTGCACGAGACCCTGGACGACCTGGGCATCGTGATCCTCCGCGAGAGACAATCGACGTTCAACAGATGGCTGATGGGCCAGAGCGCCTGCGACGACAAGCAGCCGTACTTCTCCGAGACGCTACAGAGGGACGCCGACGAGCTGCATCCTGACATCGTCATGTCCGACAGCCAGGCCGACCTCGGTCTGAGGACCAGATTCTGGAAGATCTCGATCCCCCATCCCGGCCTGGACGGGATAATCGACTGGGCGGAGCGCCTGGGAAGGGCGATGGACGCCCCGTACATGGAGGCGTGGAGATGATGCGCTCGCTGGCGATAGACGGCTTCTGGGGCGCGATGCTCGGGGCCGAAAGCATGGAAGGGTGCAGGGCCGTCCTGCACGGACCGGGAGGGTGCAGGGGGTCGGTGAGCGCCCTCGCCGCAGATCTGGTGACGCGCGATTACGAGATACGCGAGGGGCCGTTCTACTTCACCCATCCGAGGATCCCCTGCACGTACCTGGACGAGGAGGACTACATCAACGGGGCCGACTACAAGCTGACCGACCTGCTGTCGGGCATCGACGACGCCGAGGTCGTCGTGGTGGTCCAATCCCCCGGGACGTCGCTGATCGGCGACGATCTCAACGGCGCCGCGTACCGTTCGGAATTCGGAGGAACGGTGGTGATCCAGGAGGAGAACCTCATGTCCGAGCCGGGACACGTCGGATACGACGCATCGGTCGCCGGGATCGTGCGCGCCGTGTGCCGTCCTTCGGAGAAGGCGAAAGGGAAGGTCAACATCCTGGGCATCCCGATCATCCTGGACGGGTGGGAGGACACCGTGGCCGAACTACGCTCGTATGCGGAGGCTATGGGTCTGGAAGCCACGTTCCCCGGAGCCGGGTGCTCCGTGGACGAACTGAGAAGATCGACGGAAGCGACGGTCAACGTCAC
>CAVABN010000169.1:0-2289 GCA_963586845.1 Bifidobacteriaceae bacterium | reverse complement strand
GAATCCGGAATGACGACCGTACGCAGGGATTCGCACCCGCGGAACACGAGGAAACCGAATACGTCGACGGAGTCGGGGATGATCACCTCTTCCAGGGATGTGCATCCCCAGAATGCGTAGCTCCAGATCCTCTTCACGGAATCGGGGATCGAAATCTCCTTCAACGATGTGCATCCCCAGAATGCGGAAGTACCGATCTCGACTACGGAATCCGGTATGACAACATCTCTGAGAGAAGCGCATTCGTAGAACGTGGCTTCTTCGATTACCTTCACTGAATCTGGTATGACGATCCTCTCCAATGAAACGCATCCTGTGAACGCTCCCTTCCCGATCTCCTCCACCGAATCGGGGATGAGGATCTCCTTCAGGGATGCGTTCTCATAGAATGCGCAGCACTCTATCCTCCTGACCGAATCGGGGATGGAGAGTCTTTCCAGGGATGCGCATCATCGAACATGTTCCTCAACACGGTGATGGAACCGGACAGGACGACATCGGCCAGGGATGTGCATTTTTCGAATGCTCCATTGCCGATCTCCGTCACGGAGTCGGGGATCGCGATTCGCTTCAGCGATGTGCATCCGTGGAAGGCCGATCCCCCGATACTGGTCACTGACTCGGGAATCGTGATGCTCTTCAATGATGCGCATCCGCGGAAAGCATCATCCCCTATCCTCGTGACGCGGTCCGGGATCTCGCAGGTCCCGTCACGGATGAGCGCCGATCCGTGGATCAACTCGCTGCCGTTCTCCCCCGTGGTGCTCCCTTCGGCCCGTTTCAGCCGATTCCGGAACGACATTCCCCGTATACCCCAATGATGCCGATGTTTCATGGTACGCGATAGGGAACCGGCGATACCGGCCTTATCCTATGTCACGGGATGTTCGGAATCGGGATGAGGAACAACAACACGTCCGTAGTACAAGTCTGCCGATCCCGTGCATCCGCGCACTCACGAGGAGGGTCTTTTGGAATCAGGCTTAATCTTGCAAACCTTGCAATAGTACTTTTCGACAAGATCGAAATTCTGATTGTATCCGGGCGAACAGGTCCACGCCCAAACACCCTCCAACATTTTGTTTAACGGTTTCGTATCGCGTATCTTCGAGTAGAGGACGTGCGGCATGACGCCGTATTTCCGATGGAACATTGCTATGTTCGAAAAGATAGTATCTATGCCATATCCGAAATCTCATCCCCGTGCGGGAAGGGCCTCCACAGGGACAATGGTCGCTCCGGCTTCGCGCAGTTTCCCGCGTTCCAGATCATAGTCCACAGATTCCCCGTTCATTATCTTACGGTACATGTCGGATCTGAAGAACAGATCCAATGCGACCTTCTCGTGCCAGTGCAGTTCTTCGCAGAGCGGTATCAGTATCTCCTCGGTATCCCAGACCTTCTTGAATGTCACACTATCCATATTCTTGTACATTCAAACACCTCTGTTCATCGGCACCATCGGCCGCATCATTCATCGAACCTCACGTATGGCGCGAATAACATCCGGGTGGGATCATCCTGCGGGACCTCCGGACCGCTGATCTTCCCGACAGTCTCGACCATCGCCGATACCATATCATGCAGGGCTTCGCCCGGACTGTCCCCCGTCCCTTGGATCGGGAGACTTATCGGTGCGACGGTCCAATTGACATCATGGGACACCTGCACCGGAAGAGGCAGTTTGAGTTGCAATTCGCCTGCGCAGGATAGGAGGAGCGTTTTTCCGGAAGCGGCTGCCGTTTCGAATACAACGCCCATGATGTCCTCATCGAGGATCCACGCGAATCCTTTCTCACCGGCCTCCGTGGCCGAATACACCTCGTCCAACGGATCGTCCCAATCGGCAGGAAGAACGGCCATCCCATCGGAATCCGTGCGACCCGCGCGGGGAGCCGCCCCCATCACATCTTCGTAGAACGCGTCCCCGGAATCTATCGGTTGCTCGGAGAAGCCGCGTTCGTACGCGATGCGCCCGGAATTCACTGCATCGTACGCGGACGTGTAACTGTTGTCACGCCATTCGTCGAACTCTTCAATGGTATACACGCTGACTTCGCCGTCGATGAACTCATCGGTCAGCGCCCAGGTGATGTCGTCCCACATCTGTTTGGTGTCCCCCTCGTCGACAATTACCAGGAGTTTGACCATGTTGTACTCCACATATCCGATCGCGGTAGGTCCGACCAGATAGACTGTCCTCGGAGAACATGTCTCGACGACTATGTCCACTGCCCGTCTTATCAGTCCTGGATTGATTCCCGGAGGATCATGGAGCCTTATCAGAGG
>CAVABN010000168.1:0-2311 GCA_963586845.1 Bifidobacteriaceae bacterium | reverse complement strand
CGGGGTTATCCCGATGGTGATCTCCTTCCCGGTGACGTCCCAGGCCTTGACCTCGGACCCCTGAGGAGTATCCGTGAAAATCAGGTTCTTCGCCCTGACCTCGTTCGCTATGTGCTCCTTCCAGGAACCGAACAGCTCCACCAGCCTCGGCTCCGCGGAAACCTGGCAATCCACGAACTGCTCCACGTTGAGCTTCAGGTCCTTGCGCATCTGCTGGATCCTCCTGATCAGCTCTCTCGCGTATCCTTCCGCTTCGATCTCCGGCGTGACGCTGAAGTCTATGAACAGAGTACCCTCCTCGAACGCCACGGGCTCCATCTCCGAGGACGGGATCTCGTCCTTCCCGAGATACACCACCCTCTTCACGTTCGCCTGGTCCGCCAGGACGGAATCGAACCTCTTGACCGCCTTGTTCACATCCACATCGTTCCCGCGCACGAACACCTGCAGCAGGGGCCACCTGAGCTTGGAGCCCATCTTGGCCCTTTCAGCTGCAATGACATCCACGATGTTCTGCACCAGATGCGTGCTGTGCTCGATGTCCTCGTCTATCAGCGAATCGTCGCACACCGGCCAGTCCTCCATATGCACCGACGGAAGCTTCCCGCCCATGTGCTGGTACACCTCTTCCGAAATGTGCGGCGCCACCGGCGCCAGCACCAGCGCTGTAGCCATGATCGCATACTCCAGCGTGAAGTACGAGGCATCCTTGTCCTTCGCCATGTCCGAATCCTCGGACCACGACCTGTCCCTGACGAGGCACACATACCACCTGGAGAGGTCCTCCATGATGTAATCCTCCAGGACCCTTGCGAGCTTGTGCAGCTCCCTGGATTCCAGGTACTCCGTGGCGGCCTTCTTCATCTTCTCCGTCCTGGAGATCATCCAGCGGTCCTCGTCGCGCAGGTACGGGGAGATCTCGCTCAGCGAATGCGCATCGGGGTCGTACCCGTCGATGATCATGTACGTGGACGCGAAGTTCACCACGTTCCAATAGGTGTTGAGAACCTTCCTCGCATTCTTCGGCCCGTCCTTCTGGAACGCCGTGTCCTCCCAGGGCGCGTTGCTCTTGATCAGATAGTACCTCAGGGAATCGGCACCGACCTGGTTGATCAGCTCCAACGGCTCGATCACATTCCCGAGGGACTTCGACATCTTCTGTCCCTTCGGATCGAGCACCCATCCGTGCATCATCACTTCGTCGTAAGGCGCACGGTCGAAGGATATCACTCCGGCTCCGAGCTGCGAGTAGAACCATCCGCGGGTCTGATCGTGCGCTTCCACTATGAATCTGGGAGGCCACCACTTCTCGAACTCGTCCTTCCTCCTCGGGTACCCGAGGTCGGCCCAGGAAGCCACACCGGAATCGAACCACACGTCCAGGACATCAGGGATCCTGTGCATGGTCTTCCCGCACTCCGGACAGGTGAACGTCACCTTGTCGATCCACGGCCTGTGCGTATCCATGCCGTCGGTGTAACCGGAGCCCTCCTTGAGCTCCTCGTACTGCCCCACGACCTTCCTGGCGCCGCACTCGCACTCCCAGACCGGCATGGGGATCCCCCAGTACCTCTGCCTGGAGATGCACCAGTCCCTGGCGCCCTCGACCCAGTTCTTCTCCCTGGTGGCACCGGCCCAGTCGGGAACCCACTTCACGCGGTCGATCTCCGAAAGCATCTGATTCTTCACGTCCGGCACGGACATGAACCACTGCCTCGTGTTCCTGTAGATGATCGGGGACTTGCATCTCCAGCAGTGCCCGTACCTGTGCTTGATCTTGCTGACGTTGAACATCAGGCCCTTCTCGTCCAGGACCTTGATCACTTCGTCGGCGACGGTCTTGACCTTCTTGCCGACCATCGGGGGGAACTCGTCCGTGTATCTGCCGGCTTCCGACACGGGGCAGAACGGCTGGATACCGTACCTCTTCCCCGTCTCGTAATCGTCGGGACCGTGTCCCGGCGCGGTGTGGACCAGACCTGTGTTGTCCTTCTCCACATAGTCGGCGAGGAGGACCTTCCACGCCCACTCGCTCTTCGGCGCGGCCTCCAACTCGAACGGCGGGATGTACTCCAATCCCTCGAGCTGCTTCCCTGTCATCCTCTCGATGATCTCGAACTTCTCGTAGCCGCCCTTCTGCATGACGTACTCCGCTTGTTCCTCAAGGATTATGACGTCCTCCGTCCCCTTCGGGCCGGACATCCTCACCTTCGCGTACCCGAAGTCGGGATGCACCGCAACGGCCATGTTGGCCGCCAGTGTCCACGGCGTGGTCGTCCACGCCAGGAAGTATGGTTTGCCCCACTTTGTC
>CAVABN010000167.1:0-2315 GCA_963586845.1 Bifidobacteriaceae bacterium | reverse complement strand
ACTCCTGGTCCATGGTCGCTCCTCCGACCATGACCGTCAGGTCCTTGCGGTTGGGGAGGGCGTTCACATCCGCGACGGTCTGCGCGAGAGCCTCGCGGTTGGGGGTCATCGAACACGAACAGGCGACGACCTTCAGGTCGTCCATGGAGTTGATGGCCTCGATGAACTTCTCGGGGGGAACATCGGCGCCGAGGTCCTTGACCTCCATTCCGATCCCTTCGAGCATGATGCTCACCAGGTTCTTCCCTATGTCATGGACATCCCCCATGACGGAACCGATCACGGCCTTCCCGCGGGAGGGTGCCGTGCCGTCCCCCTTGAGGTAAGGCTTGAGAACCTCCAGTCCGGCCTGCATGCCCTTGGCCGCGATGAGCATCTGGGGCATGAAGACCGTGTTGTTCTTGAAACCCTCTCCGACCTGCGCCATGGCGGCGATCATCCCGTCGTCGAGGATCTTCTGGGGATCCGCTCCCGCGTCCAGGGCCTCCTTGACCGCCGGGGCGACATCGCGGACCTTGTACGTGGTGATACAAGTCTTCACCTTGGCTATCACTTCGCCCGATGATCCGGGCACTGCTGCGCAATTACCTGCTTCCTTTACGGTATCGTCCATACAATCACCGTTGATGGGAAGAATGCGTGCACAGAACCCGGTTTGAGGATACTAACAAGGATTGTAATAAGTTAGTAATCATGGAAATCGGGCCTTCCTGCCCGGAATCCGCTTCAGAACGTGCTCCGGGACCTCGAATCCGAACAGGTCGCGGATGGCGTCAGAGACCTCGCGGGTGCTCCGGAGGGTCGTGACCTTCGTCTCGCCTCCCCTGCGCTCGGTGAGCTCGTCGTCCGTGAGGGCTATGCTCCCATCCGGCAGACGGAGGTTCAGGAGGCGCTTCCTGACGAAGAGGGAAACGGGATTGGACGCGCAGAAGTAGTTGTACGGCGCGAAATACTGCTCGTTGACCTCGAAATCCCAGAATCCCATGACCCTCTCGCGCTCGCCGGAGCTGTCGTAGCGGTCCAGGAACCACCACGGACCCTCGCCTTTCACGGTGAGGAACCTCTCTCCGCGGATCGTCCTGTCCCCTCCGAGGGGGATCGCACCCGGGGGCTGGGGTCCGCCGAAGCCCACGTCGCAGTAGTACGCCGTTCCGTCGATAACCACCAGCGTGGCGCGGTGGAGCATGGGTTGGAGGGAATCTTTCCCGCGGAGGACGCAGCACGATGCGGGACGGACGTCGTACCCGCACTCGCCCAGGAACCACATGAAGATCTTGTTGAGTTCGAAACAGTATCCTCCGCGATGGTCGACTACGACCTTGCGGTAGATGCTCTCCGGATTCATGGACGGAAGGGCCCCTTCGTCGAAGCACTGGATGTTCTCGAAGGGCACGGTGCACTGATGCTTCCAGATCAGTTCGTCGAGGGTGTCGAGGTTCGGTTCCGCCGGCCAATCGGCGCCTATGCGCTCCGCGTACGCGGCCGGGTCCATTGCGATGGAGTCGGTTGCTGCCATGCGTAGTAATCCGCGTACGTGCGGGGCGGTCGAGGGTCGGAAAAGAGGTTAATAACGATGTGATCGAGGCCTCGGAAGAAGAAGTGCGGCCGATCGGTGCAGGAAGTTTTGCACTGATGTTGCACCATTTCTTCCGCATTTCTTCCGCATTCCTTGCATATTAAGTTCCGTTTAATTACCGATTAACTTCCGTTTAAAATTTGCAACCGAACTTGCCTCCGACCCGTCCATCACTCGGTATGACACCGCTCCGCTAGTCCTACATATACCGGAGTCCATCCCCGACCGATGGCGTACAAGATCAAACTCTCGCTCCACGGCGCCAAGCCGGTCGTCAACCGCACGATAGCCCTGAGCCAGGATATGGAAATCTATGACGCGGCCCTCGTGTTCATCACGGCCATGGGATGGCGCGGAGGTCGCGACCACTACTTTGTCACTGACTTGGGGATGATAGGGGAGGAGCACATCGAACGCGACATGGAGGAATTCTACACCGTGGAGGACCTCAGGGACATGAACGCCACATTCTACTACGACAGATACACGGACTGGCGCGTGGATATCGAGTTCAAAGGCGAGACCGACGAGAACGGCCCGTCCGTGCTGTCCTACAAGGGCGAATGCCCGAACCAGCTGCTCTCCGGGATCCGCGATTACAACAGGATCCGTAAAGCGGCCGGCGACCCGTCCGATACGTACCACGACCAAGCCGAAGCTTGGCTGAGTACCGTCCCTCCGTACGATATCGATGAGGTCAACGAACATCTCGCGAAGGGGGAAACGGCCTTCCCCGAGT
>CAVABN010000166.1:0-2318 GCA_963586845.1 Bifidobacteriaceae bacterium | reverse complement strand
TCTGCTGTTCTTTTCTTTTTTCTTTTACTGACTGCCGCATCAAGTTCATGAATTATCAGTTGCTCATCTGTGAAACCCGTTATGTTTCTGGCCAGATCTACATCCTTGCGACCAGCATTTACTAACGATAGCATGAGATTGGTCGCCAGCACGGTTTTACCGGTCCCTGCAGAACCTTCGATTATGAAGGTGCCTCCTTCCCCGGAATCCAATGAGGCTCCGATATCGGTGAGAACCCGATTCGCTATGACTTCCTGCTCCGGTGTCAGAGCCGTGAACGGAGAGTACTTGAAAATCTGCGAGTTGCAGAGATCCTTGTATTCGTGATTGACCAATTTTAGTTTCTTCAATTCCTTCCACAACTGTGGCAGTATCGTCATATATATTTCACGCTGGTAATAGTTATGATGAGCTGATTGCCCAGAGTTAAGATTCTGAAGCTGGTACTTGCGATCAGCATGGCATAAGCGTATCAAAGACTGCTCCAAATCTAATGCAGCAGATTTGTTTGCATAATTGTCGAATACCACATGTATAATCTTGAGACTTTTCCGGGCCTCATTATCCATATGGTTTTTCATTCTAGTCAGAATGCTACAAGTCTCGCCGATATACGCCTCCTTTTTATTGGTGATTATATACACAACTGGCCAATCACGCCCCTTTGTGAATTCAACCAACTTCTTATGCCCTGACTCTTTGAACTCGAATTCCCTGATTGCAACCAAACGTTTCGGCTCCAAAGTGCCTATCAAAATCACATGTTCTTCCTTCTCAGATAGATTCCAATAAACATCTTCACCTATATCGACGTCCATAGCATCACCCCGGATCACATCAGGATCCTCTTAGAACCAGAATGTCGAACGTCGTCTTAAATACTAAGGTCATCAGACAATCGAATCAACATATCGTGAGACATCCAACGATGCATCCATAGGAATGGCCTGCCGGCTGTGTCGGAGCAATGCGGAAGTGGAGCCGCCTGAGGGATTTGAACCCCCGGCCTGCTGATTACAAGTCAGCCGCTATACCCCTAAGCCAAGGCGGCGCCGTTCTGCGAGTAGTTGCGCATCGTTTATATTCATTTTGCATCCACCCTCGCAATCTGGAACCCCGCCGACAGTATTAAATCGGTCCACGCGATGGGCGCGTCCACTTACTTTAAAAGGTGACCATAATGGCAGACACCAAGAAGATCGTCCGCATCAACTTCAAAGCGTACCTGGAAGACACCGGCAAGATGTTCGACACGAACATCGAGGCCTGCGCCAAGGAGAACGACATCTACAACGAGAAGGCCGTCTACGCACCCATGGCCTACATCGTGGGCTCCGGCAAGTTCTTCCCCGCCGTCGACGAGGCCATCGCCTCCGCCGAGGTCGGCAAGGAGATCGAGGTCTCCGTCCCCTGCGACAAGGCCGCCGGCCCCCGCAACCCCGACCTCGTCAAGCTCCACCCCCTAAAGGACTTCCACAAGGCGGGCATCGACCCCTACCCCGGTCTCCCCGTGACCTTCGGCAACCGCTCCGGGATCATCATGTCCGTCGGAGCCGGTCGCGTCAAGGTCGACTTCAACAAGCCCCTCGCCGGGCACGACCTGTCCTACAAGATCACCGTCGTCGAGGAGGTCGCCGACCCCATCCAGAAGGCCAAGGCCGTCATGGAGATGAACTTCGTCGGAGCCGACGACTTCGGATACGAGATCTCCGCCGACAAGGTCGTCATCACCGAGTCCGACATCTGCAAGTACCACGAGGCCTGGCCCATGGCCAAGTACAGCCTCGTCTCCGCCTACCGCGGAATCTTCGGCGTCGACCGCATCGAGTTCGTCGAGGTGTGGGAGTCCGCCAAGAAGCCCGAAGAGAAGAAGGAGTGATCCCTCTTCCTTCCAAACCCTTTACCTTTCTTTTAAAAATCGAACCTGAATGAAGTTGACTTCCGAGACGGGGCCCTTCCTCAGGGCCCCTGTCATCTCGGAATCCATCCTGTCCGCGAATTCCCCGCGGCATTCGAATACTATCCGTCTAAGCTTCACGGATCCCATGGAGAGCGGTTCGTTCCCTCCGCAGTCCGTGTAGGCATCCAGGATGTTCGACAGCCGCTCCATCGCCTTCCGCACCCTGTCGGGCACGGCGCCCCTCTCCGGGGCCATCCTCACGACGAGCTCCTCGTGTTGGAGGATCTCGTCGAGCACCGGTCCGAAACCGTCGTCGATCTCGCACTTCCCCTTGTGGACGGTCAGGCATCTGACGCATCCCCTGCATCTGCGTATGCGCAGATCCGCGAGGCACGCGTCCCCCTGGACGTCCTTGGAG
>CAVABN010000165.1:0-2330 GCA_963586845.1 Bifidobacteriaceae bacterium | reverse complement strand
GCCTCTGAAGGATTCCAGGGAGGATAGCACTGTCTCCCTGGGGATGCCCATGGCGTGGCAGACCTCCAAGGCGGCGTCCATTGCACCCAGATACTCGGTCGATACGTAGGAACCGTCCAGGACGATCTCGGAGACCCCGTCGTAATCCACGGAGACCTTCAATCCCTCACCGAGACGGGGTTGAGACAAGGGCCTCACCCTCTGCTTGTATCCGGTCAAACGGTCGCACTTCCCGGACCAGAACGGTACCTCGTCCTCGGGGACGATGTTGACCTTGTCGGTGAAGATATCCTTCTTCGCGTCGGACGCTTTCAACGTGTTCTTCGCGATGCCGTAGTCCTCGGCGAGGTTGGTTATCAGCGCGATATCCGCCTTCCCGGATCCCCCGAGGGACACCTCGCTTACGATGACGTCGAAATCCCCCGCGGGGAGCGTCATCAGGTAGGGAGGGGCTATGCTGACCATCCTCTCGATGGAGTGCCCGTCATCGGTCCAAGGGCCCTCGCCCCTCGACGAATGAAGTAGCACCTTCCTGCCGGAATCGTGCAGGACCTTCGAAATGAGGTAGCAGGCGCTGGTCTTCCCCTTCACGCCCGTGACCTCGATCCTGAACCTCCTGTCGTCTATGAAGCGATTCACAGCCCTGCTGAAGGAGATGATCTCCGACACCTCGGAATCCCCGAGGAACGTCCTGGGGCAGTGGCCGGGCATGACCGCCAGGTCGTACTTCCCAACCGGAAGGGAATCGCACACGCGCACCTCCGCATCGCGGAGAGCCTCCTTCCTGTCCGCCGGACAGTTGTGATACACATCCACGCAGGTGACGTCGTCGCCCTCGGCCTGATACCTCAGGGCGATGAGGTCCCCTCCGTGCGTCATGTCGAGCACGGCGACCTTCACAGCCCCAGCCTCCGGAGCTTCTCGACTAGCACATCGCACAGCCTCGGGTCCGCTCCGATGGGGACGGCGTACTTGACCTCCGCTTCGTGCTCCCCCCTCCTCACGATGCCTCCGTCGGAGAAGTTCTCGATCCCCAGCTTCGCGGGGACGTCCATCGTGAGATGCTTTCCCAGGGAGATGAAAAGAGGTACCGCTATAATCTCCTCCGCCCCGTCATCGATCATGAGAGGGATGACATCCTCGATCTTGGGCTCGTCGAACTCGTTGAACCCGATGCACACCTTCCCGTATCCCCTCTCGGAGAGACGCTGTGCGTTGAGCATGACCACGCTCTTGTTGTACGGGAGCCTGGAGCCGTGCCCCATGACGAGCACCCTGGTGTCCTTCCCGGACGTGCGGAGCTCCTCGATCCTCTCCGCGAGGATGTCCGTCAGGAGGGGCTCCTCGCCGAAGGGCTGCTCGATGTGGATCTCCACATCCTTCCCCCCGATCTCGCAGACCCCGTCCGTCGCATCCCTCGGGAACCCGAAGTGCTTCATGGGGAAGTCCCTGACCACGTGCAATCCGGAGGCCACGAAGAACGGCAGGATCACGATCCTGTCGTACCCGTCCTTCACCATCTCCTCGGCCGCCTCGCGGATCGAGGGGAAGGAGGTCTCGTTGAACCCCACGTACACGTTGTCGTAGCCATTCGCCCTCAGCCTGTCGGCCTGCATCTCCAGCACGCCCTTGTTGAAGGACATCGTGGACCCGTGTCCACCCAGGATGATTCCCGTCTTCATCGCAATCGCTCCAATCTCATGCCGCCTTCCGCATCGTCCGATGCGTCCAGCAGGCGTTCCGCGAGGTCCCTGTAGACGCCGGCCATGGCGGAATCCGGTTCCCCGGAGACCACCGTGACGCCCTTCTCCTCGCATCTCTGGACCGCGGGGTCCCTGGGGATCCTCAGGATGACCCGCGTCCCCATCTCCTCCGCGGCCCTGTCGACGAGGGAATCCTCGTCCTTCACGCCGCGGGAGTTCTGTATCAGCCCTCCCAGCCTGGCGTAGCCGTCGTTCCTCATGTCGGAGACGGCCCCGGCGATGTTGCTCGCCGCGTACAGCGACATCATCTCGCCTGAGGTGACCACGAACACGTCGCGCGCATACCCGTTCCTGATGGGCATGGCGAAGCCTCCGCAGACGACATCGCCCAGAACATCGTACAGGATGACGTCGGGACGGTAGACGTCGACTGCATCCAGCTCCTCCAGCTTCTCGAACGCTGCGATGATGCCGCGACCGGCGCATCCTACCCCGGGACGCGGTCCGCCGCACTCGACGCACAGAACGCCTCCGGCTCCCACATGGACGAGATCGTCCAGTTCCGGATCCGGATCGTCCCTCATGACCTCCAGGACCGTAGGAATCCTCCCTCCGGCGACGGCCCTC
>CAVABN010000164.1:0-2347 GCA_963586845.1 Bifidobacteriaceae bacterium | reverse complement strand
GTGGAGAGGCTCGCTCCGGAGCTGATCCTGGAGAAGCGCCCCCACGCCACCAGCGTCACAGCCAACGTGGACTTCTACAGCGGGTTCGTCTACGACATGCTCGGGATACCCAAGGAGCTCTACACCCCGCTGTTCGCCACCGCGAGGATAGTCGGATGGAGCGCCCACAGGATCGAGGAGATCATCACGTCCAACAAGATCCTCCGTCCCGCCTACGTCAACATCGTCGAGCCGAAGGACTACGTCCCTCTGGAGAAGAGGCGATCGCGTGTTCGGCAACAGGAGCAGGAAGGCGATCACCAACGCGGCCAAGGCGCTGGACTTCCTCGACCTGAACTACCAGGAGACTGACGGGAACCTGGTGCTGAGCGCCATGGGCGACGACCTGCCGATCGGTATGGCGATAATGTCCGACGAGGGGAACATGACCCTGAACATCTACTGCTACCTGATGTTCGACGTGCCCTCGGAATCCAGCAGGGCGCTGGTGCCGGAACTGAACGTTCTGAACAACACGATCAACAACGGCGGGTTCTACATGTCTCCGGACGGGGACAAGATCTACTTCAAGATCGTCCAGAGCTACTTCGACCAGGTGCCTTCGGTGAAGACCATAGCGCACCTCATCGCGGTGGCGTTCAAGACCGTGGACATCAACGACGGGAAGCTGAAGGGCCTGGTGCCGAAGGAGGCCATCAGGAAGGACCTGATGTACTCGTGACGAGGGATTCTCATGGACGACAGGGAGGAACGCGCCAACGGCATGTTCGCCTGCGGCGACAGGGAGAGGGCGCTGTTCGAAGCGGGGATAAAAATGGGCACGCTGTACCACCAGTTCGTGGGCATGCCCGTGAGCGCCTCGTCGGTGTCCGGATTGGAGAGGACCATGGCGGACGCCATCAAGGTCCAGCCCTACGTGGAGGACGCCGTCGTGAGGATAAGGAGGGATCCCATCCCGCAGGAGGGCGACGAGTATTCATATACGTCGCTCACCGGGGACATGATCGACGCCGTCATAACCGTCCGCGTGGGGGAGTCGGAAGTGGTGGCGGAGATCAGGTACGACGAGGATCTGGCATACCCTCTGATGTACGTCTCCAAGGTGGTATGAGCCTCTGGGGTAAACCCCGGGTCATTTCATCCATCCAGAACTATCCACACATCATTTAAATAACTCATATCCTATTCCGGATAGGCCGACCTATCGTCTGGCAAGGTTGCTCATGATCGCTGATATCAAGATTGGGATAACGGGCCTCCCCGGTTCCGGCAAGACGTACGCGCTACTGCGTGTGATCGAGATGCTGAAAGACGGGGAGATCAAGATCGGCGGCATGATAGACGAGCCGGTCGGGGACGGCAGGCACAAGACCGGGTTCACGGTCCGCGACCTGATGACCGGGGAGACCGAGGTTTTCGCCAGCACGGACATCGAGAGCCGCATCATGGTCGGTAAGATCGGCGTGGACCTGAGCAAGCTCGAGGCCGTCGGCGTGAAGGCGATCAAAGCGGCATGCATCGACTGCGACATCATCGTCATCGACGAGGTCGGGAAGATGGAGGTCGAATCCCAGGCGTTCATCGACGCCGTGAAAGAGGCGCTGGACGCCGACAAACCCATGATCATCACTCTCCACAAGAAATCCAGGAATCCCCTGCTCCAGGACATCAGGAGGAGGGACGACGTCCGCATCCTGGAGGTCACGCCCACCAACCGCAACCTCCTGCCTTACAAGATCGTTCGCCTGATGAGCGGTGAGAACGTTTGAACCCGGAAGGCTCCGTGATCCGCGAGGGATCCACAGACATCCTGGTGCCGCTCCAGCATTCCACACACGGCCCCGGCAAGAAGATCGGGCCGGTTTTCTTCAACGAGCAGATGTCCTTCAACCGCGACGTGAGCGTCATGCTCCTCCGCGCGCTGGGAAGAGAATCCATAACCGTCGGCGACGCCATGGCCGCCACCGGTTCCAGATCGGTCCGCATCGCCAATGAAGTTCCCGGATCCGAGGTCGTGGCCAACGACATCTCCTCTTCCGCGATCCCGTGGATAGAGCGCAACATCGAGCTGAATCATCTCGACAACTGCTCCGCATCCAACAGGGACATGCACATCCTGTTCTCCGAACGCACCTTCGACTACGTCGATCTCGATCCTTTCGGATCCCCCGTGCCGTTCCTGCAGTCCGCCATAAGGGGATGCGGGAAGAGGGGGATACTGGCGGTCACGGCCACGGACATGGCCCCCCTCGCGGGAGCCCACGCCGTGAAGTGCCGCAGGAGATACCAGTGCGAACCCATCCGCGGGTACATGTGCCATGAAGGGGGACTGCGCATCCTGATGTGC
>CAVABN010000163.1:0-2363 GCA_963586845.1 Bifidobacteriaceae bacterium | reverse complement strand
CCAGGGGGGATCCTGGGGAGAGCTCCCGGGATCGAGGCGCCCCCACGGGTTCGACCGGGTGCCGATAACCGAGTTCAGGAACAACCCGGACATGATCGGGGACTTCGAGCCCATCCTCCCCCTGCAGAAGGCGATAAACGAGGTGCTGTCCGACAGGGTCCGCGACAAGAACCGCTTCGCCTCCGCCATGCTGGTCACCCAGGGGGTGGCCTTCGGGGATTCCGACGAGGAGGTCAGGGACCTCATGGGGAAGCTGAAGGAGGACGAGTACCTGGCGCTGCCGAGGGATGCGACCGTCCAATACCTGACCAAGACCTTCGACGAATCCTCCGTCCAGATCCTGGTGGACTACATCGACTCCCAGATGCACAAGGTCTCCGGCATACCGGATATGACCGACGAGCAGTTCGCCAGCAACGCCTCCGGCGTGGCGATCAAATACAAGCTCATGGCCCTGAACAACCTGGCTCAATCCTTCGTCTCGCAGTTCGACCGTGGCTTCCTGCGCAGGTGCAAGCTGTACTCCTACGCCATGTTCGGGGCGGACGGCGCCGACGTGGACATGATGGCCGCCACCTTCAAGTTCAACCTCCCGGCGGACTACGCATACGATGCGCAGACCATGCAGGTGTACATCGCCAACGGCGCCCTGTCCCGCAGGACCATGATGGACAACTGCCCCTTCGTGGACGATGCGGAGAGGGAGCAGGAGCGCATCGACGCCGAGGCCTCCGCCGACGACGAGAGGAGCAGGTCGAGCTTCGAGGACCTGCTGCAGAAGGACCTCGAAGATGCGGCGGACGAGGAAGAGGATGACGTCGCGTAAGGAGCGGGAGATGACCGAGGCCGTCCTGGCCTATCAGAAGGACACGGAGAGGATCTCCCGCTCCATCGCCCGGGCGACGGCCAGGGCGCGCAACGACCTGACGGAGGATGCGGAGAGGATCCTGGGGGCCTACGCCAAGGCCGGAGGCTTCGACTCCCTGGCGGAGGCCAAGGCCTACATGGACAGGGACATATCCGAGGCCGAACGGCAGGTCCTCATCCGGAGGGCGCACCAGACCTACACGGGCAAGCGCCTGGAGCAGGAGCTGGTCCGCCTGTCGGCCCCGGCGTACAGGTATCGGATCTCCAGGGCGGAGGCCATCAAGAAGTCGGCGGACATGGCGGCTAAGCGTCTAGACCGCGACATAAGGGAGGAGCTGGTGCCGGGGGTGGACGCCACCGTGCGGGAGGCGTCCGCCAGGACCGAGTTCGGGGTGCAGAAGGAGGCGGGGGTCGCCCTGGATTGGACGCTTCCCAACAAGGACCAGCTCCGGTCGGTCCATCGGGACATCGGCGTCTACGACCGGGTGAAGCTGTTCTCCGCCTCCGAGCTCGAATCGGCGCGCACCGCCATCTCCCGGGGAATCCTGTCCGGCAGGTCCCTCGATGACATATCCCGGCAGGTGGAGAGGGAGACCGGGAAGGCGCCCTACAAGGCGAGGAGGCTGGTGCGCACCACCATGGCGCAGGCTGCGGCGGATGCGGAGGCGAGGAAGCTCGCCGAGCTCGGCGTCGAGGAGTACGAGATCGTCTGCACCCTGGACGAGCGCACCTGCCCCGTGTGCGCCGGGTACGACGGGCAGGTCCACCCCCTGGGGAAGGGGCCCATGCCCACCTTCCATCCCAACTGCCGCTGCTCCATCAGGCAGGTCATGCCCCCGGAAGTCAAGGCCCGCATGAGGAGGGCGGCGAGGGACGAGAACGGGAAGCACATCACGATCCCCGTCTCCATGACCTACCGGGAGTGGTTGGAGGAGCACGGCCCCAGGACGTCGGTGCCGGAGCCTCCGCGGAAGAAGGCGGACACGTCCCCGGAGAGGAGGGATCCCTATAGGCCCGGCCCGTCCGAGGCGGAGTCGAAGAAGGGAAGTACGACGGAGACGGACCGCGAAAGTGTCATCCTCCGGTCCGAGCAGCAACTGAAGAAGATGGGCATCACGAAGATCGAGCAGTCCTTCTTCAAGGAGGTCGATACCGACCTCATAGCCGAGACGACGGAACAGCTCGGAATCCTCGAAGAACGGTTCGGAGTGATGGGGTCCTGCGAGACGATGACCTTAGCATCTAACCCGGGACGCAGACAAGGGGTAATGGGATTCGTCTCGGTGCCTCTGAATAATCCGCTGGAACAGATGCTGTCGCTGTGTCCCAAATTCTTCAAGAACAAGGCCTTTATGGTCGAGACGGTCATGTACTCCAGGAGTACGAGGTATCTGATGCCTTTCAAAGACGAGAAGGCAAGCATATATGCGCTTGTACACGAATACGGACACCTGCTCCAGAATCGCATGATCGCAGATGCGATGAAGAAGGAGGGC
>CAVABN010000162.1:0-2387 GCA_963586845.1 Bifidobacteriaceae bacterium | reverse complement strand
GACGAGGTAGTCCCTGAACAGGTCCATGAACCGCTTGTGGACGCCGTCGGGGATCTCCTTCTCCTCCATCACCCGTCCCTTGACCTCGGACACCAGGGACTTCTGGATCCCGTTGGCCCAGAGGAACTCCTCGAAATCCATGGGGTACATGCGGACGATGTCGATGCTCCCTATCGGGATCGAAGGGGTCCTCCTCAGCTCCACGCCCAACAGCGACCCGCTGGCGATGAACTTGTAGCGGTGATCGGTCCTGAGGAACTTCAGCATGGTCAGGAGGTCGCGGTACTCCTGGATCTCGTCCAGGAAGATCAGGGTGTCGCCGTACGTCCCGAGCTCCTTCCCGGCGACGGCCTGGACGGTGAAGTAGAGGTCCTCGACGGTCCTGACGTTCTCGAACAGTCCGGGGCCCTGTCTGTCCTCGACCATGTTGACCTTGACGAAGTGCGCGTAGCGCTCCGTCCCCAGACGCTCGACGATGTAGGTCTTCCCGCACTGCCTCACGCCCTCGATCAGGAGGATGGGCGCGTCGTCCGAGGAGAAGTAGTCGAGGATCCTCTTCTCTATCTTGCGTTCGAAGACCTTGTCCATGCAGTGAGGACGCAACGTGGTTATTTACACTTTTTCCAGGTTAACAGATATTGAAAAACCCGGTTTTTCCGACTTAACAGGCATTGATTTTCACAGTTTTTCCGAGTTAACACGGGTTCAAAAACCCGGTTTTTCCAGCTCGTCGGAACGTCGCTCGAAATCCTGGCTCCGCCTCAGCAGGTCCATCTTCTGCTCGTAGTAAGAAGGCGACATGTCCATGTGGTGGATGTGCGGGTTCTCGAACCTCTGCTCCTCCTCCCATATCTCGTTCTCGAGCTGATAGCGGACGTACGAGCGGATCTCCTCCAGGGGCTTCAGCTCGCAGCAGCGCCTCCCGTCGGAGATGACCTTCTTCAGAAGGGGCTTCGAGGTGCATCCGGTCAGGACGACCTTCTTCCAGGGGCGCAGCGTGTCGACACACCTGTACGGCTCGGACAGGTCGACGATCTCGTCCTCCCCTGCTATGAGATCCGCGACGGCGTGACCCGTCGCGTCGTAGATGCGGTGGACGCTCTTCCTGCCGGGGTTCGTTATCTTATCCACAGCTTCGGACACCTTGATCTTCGGAACCACGACGCCGTCCTTCTCCACGGCGGAGATCTTGTAAACCCCGCCGAAGACCGGGTCGGTCTTGGATGTTATCAGTCTCTCACCCACGCCGAAGGCGTCTATGCACCCGCCCTGGTCGATGATCGATGCGATGGAGTACTCGTCGAGGCTGTTGGACGCGATTATCTTGCAATCCTTCAGATCCGCATCGTCCAGCATCCTCCTGACCTCCTTGGTCAGGTACGCGAGGTCGCCGGAATCCAGACGGACCCCCTTGAGCCTCTTCCCCATGGGCTCCAGGACCTCCCTGGCGCAGCGGATGGCGTTGGGCGTCCCCGATCTGAGCACGTCGTACGTGTCGATGAGCAGGACCGTCTCGTCCGGATAGATGCGGGCGTACTTCTCGAACGCCTCGAACTCCGAATCGTGGTACATCACCCAGCTGTGGGCCATGGTCCCGCTGATGGGGATCCCGAAGAACTTGCCCGCGAGGACGGTGGCGCTTCCAACGGCTCCGCCGATGTACGCCGCCCTGGCGCCGTACACGGCGGCGTCCATGTTGTGGGCCCTGCGGGCCCCGAAATCGGACACGGCGCGCCCCCTGGCGGCGCGGACTATGCGGGACGCCTTCGTGGCGATGAGCGACTGGTGGTTGAACTGCGCGAGTATGGCGGTCTCGGCCATCTGGGCGTCGATGAGCGGTGCGGTGACCTTGATCACCGGCTCTCCCGGGAATATTATCGTCCCTTCCTCGAACGCCCACACGTCGCCGCGGAACCTGTATCCCTTCAGGAACTCCAGGAAGCGCCCGTCGAAGAGGTCCAGCGACCTGAGGTACTCGATGTCGTCGTCCTCGAAGTGCATGTCCTCGATGTACTCGACGATCTGCTCCAGACCGGCGAAGATGGCGTACCCCCCGTTGTCCGGCACCTTCCTGAAGAAGACGTCGAAGGTGGCGAGGTCGCCGTGCCTGGATTCCAGGAAGTATCCGTTCGACATCGTGAGTTCGTACAGGTCCATGACCATGGACAGGTTGCGCCGGTCGCACATGCTCATCTGATTCACCGTCCGGGCCCTCGGCCCGTCTGCACCCGTTATCCGCTCGCGTGCTTAAGTGCTTCCCAGGATCGGGCGCCATCATGGCGGTACGAGAAGCCGTCCGGTCCGTTGTCGATGACGTCGATATGGACCTTCGGGACCTTCTTGCAGAACGCCATGCCCACCAGGATGACTTTCCCGGGCATGCCGAG
>CAVABN010000161.1:0-2394 GCA_963586845.1 Bifidobacteriaceae bacterium | reverse complement strand
CCGCGACCTCACCGAGGACATGGTGCCCATCGACGAGCACTGGCAGACCCTGGACATCAAGTTCGACGCGTTCTACACGGGGTTCCTGGGGTCCTTCGAGCAGATCGACATCGTCTCGAAGCTGTTCGACGACCTGTCCAACGAGGGCACCACGGTCTACGTGGATCCCGTCATGGCCGACGAGGGGAAGCTGTACGGCGTCTTCGGACCCGATTTCCCTTCGGGCATGAGGAAGCTCTGCGAGAAGGCGGACGTGATCATGCCCAACCTCACCGAGCTGTGCCTGATGCTCGGGATCGAGTGGAAGCCCGGGCCGTACACGCACGAATACATCGATTCGATGCTCGACCGTGCGAAGGAGTTCGGCGTTAAGCGCATCGTGCTCACCGGGATCAGCTTCGAGAAGGGGCTGCTCGGCGCCGTGTACAAGGATTTCGAGACCGGCGAGACCGGCGAGGTCATGAGGCCCGAGATCCCCGGCTACTACCACGGCACCGGCGACGTCTTCAGCTCCGCACTGGTCGGAGCGTGCGAGTCCGGAGTCTCCCTCTCCAAGGCGGTCGAGGCCGCCATCAACCTGACTGTTTCCAGCATCAAGCGCACCTACGAGTCCGGGGAGGACATCAGGTACGGCGTGAACTTCGAGATCGGCCTGGCCGATTACATCAAAGAGGTCTCCGAGGGGAAGAGGGGGTTCACCATGCTCCCCGCGGCCGACGACGAGGAGCTCAGGGTCATCGCGTCCATGGGATTCACCGTTTGGAACGAAGCCTACGACGGCATCGTCCCCCAGGACCAGATCTACTACATGCTGAAGAAATACCAATCCTACGAGGCCCTGAAGGACCAGATCGCCCACGGTTACACCTATCTGATGCTCAGGGACGGGTCCGAACCCGCCGGGTACTGCGGATACGCGCCGGAGGACGACTGCCTGTTCCTCTCGAAGGCGTACATCCTGAAGGAGTTCAGGCATCACGGGTACTTCTCCAAGATCGTATCCCACCTGAAGGAAGTCGCAGTCAAGCTCGGGAAGGACCGCATCAGGCTCACCGTCAACAGGGGCAACGCCAACGCCGTCGCGGCCTACAAGCACGAGGGCTTCGAGGTCGTGAAGGAGCAGGACGCCCCCATAGGCGACGGGTTCGTCATGAACGACTTCGTGATGGAGCTGAAGGTCCAGCGATGTTCATACCGACCACGGCCGACGAGGTCCGCCGTCTCGGATGGGAGAAGCTGGATGTGATCCTCGTCTCCGGGGACACGTACACCGACAACTCCTACAACGGGACGGCCCTCGTGGGCCACTGGCTGATCGACCACGGGTTCAGGGTCGGGATCATCGCCCAGCCGGACGTCTCGTCCGGGGAGGATATCTCCAGACTGGGGATGCCCGAGCTGTTCTGGTCCGTATCGGCCGGATGCGTCGACTCGATGGTGGCCAACTACACCCCGACGAAGAAGTTCAGGAAGGACGATGATTTCACGCCGGGAGGGGTGAACGACAGGCGTCCCGACAGGGCCTGCATCGCGTACACCAACCTGATCAAGAAGCACATGAAGGGAAAGCCGGTGATCCTCGCCGGGATCGAGGCGAGTCTCAGGAGGATCGCCCACTACGACTTCTGGTCCGATTCCGTCAGGAGATCCGTCCTGTTCGATTCCAAGGCCGACGCCATAGTCTACGGCATGGGCGAGCTGGCGAATCTGGAGATCGCCCGGCGCATGCGCGACGGGAAGGATTGGAAGGAGGTCGACGGGATCTGCCGCATCGTCTCTACCGAACCCGAGGGATGCTTGAAACTCCCGTCGTACGAGGAGGTCTCCTCGAGGGAGGACCGCAGGGCGTTCATGAGAGCGTTCGAGATATTCAGGCGCAACTCCGATCCGATAACGGCGAAACCCCTCTGCCAGAAGCACGGCGACAGGTGGCTCGTTCAGAACAGACCGATGCGCTGCATGACGTCCGAGGAGCTGGATTCCGCATACGGATCGGATTTCGAGAACGCCGTCCACCCCTTCTACGCGAAGCAGGGCAAGGTCAAGGCGATGGAGACTGTCAGAAATTCCATCACCACCCATCGCGGATGCTACGGGAACTGCTCCTTCTGCGCCATCGCCGCCCATCAGGGTACGACGGTCGTATCCCGTTCGAAGGGATCGATCATGGCGGAGGTGGAGAGGATGGCCTCGAAGAAAGGGTTCAACGGCGTCTTCCAGGATGTAGGAGGGCCCACTGCCAACATGTACGGCATAGAATGCAGGAAGAAATGCACGGTCGGGAGATGCGAGAACAGTAGATGCCTGGACGGCCCGTGTCCCAAGCTGGGGATCGACCATTCGGCGCAGATCGATCTCCTGCGTTCGATCTCGGACGTCGATGCGGTCAGGAGG
>CAVABN010000160.1:0-2409 GCA_963586845.1 Bifidobacteriaceae bacterium | reverse complement strand
GGGCGTCCCATCCGGTGAGCGACCCGCTCACCAGGTCGGCCCAGGTGTAGTAATCTTGAGTTGGACAGTTTGATTTCTCGATACCGAGGGATTCGGTCGAAGGACTCGGGGAAGCGACCAAATAATCGGAGAAGCGCCCTGACGAATCGTGGCTAAACAAACTTCGTTCAGGGCAGATGATGCCATGCCGGAGGGCAATAAAGCATTGCCGTACGGCGTCATGGCGGTGGTCCGCGCTGGTTTCCGCCGGCTCGGCCTATACGACTTCTTCGACGGCTTGAAGGAACGCGGGGTGCCGCTCGGTTTCGTGATCGAGCTGATGTGCATCGACCATCTCAGCGGAGGGAGGTCGATGAACGAATGCGCCTCCAGGATGGATTCGAAGCTCGTCAGGGACGAGCTCTGTCACGGGTACCTGATCAGCAGGAAGACGATGGAGCGCGCGTTGGGCCTCCTGGACCAGTGGTTCGAGGAGACTCTCGCCCACCTGTGGACCGAACTCAACCGCATCTATCCCGATCTCGACCACGACGCGTACGTCGACGGTTCGCACATTCCGCGCAACGGGGGAGGGAAGGGCGCGTTCACGGCCGCCGGCGAAGGAGGCGGCACGATCCAGCTGCAGGACCAGTTCATGGTGGCGCAGCTGGTCGGAAGCGGCCTTCCGATATCGGTAGAGATGTACGACGGGAACCTTAACGACCCGCCCCAGTACGCCGATTTCATCCCGCAGCTGATGTTCATGCTGAAGAAGGGATCCATGATCATCATGGACAACGGCGGAGCGTCCAAGGACATCCTGGACGACATCCGCAGGGAAGGGAACAGGTACCTGACCAGGAAGAGGCTGAACGAGAGCGACAGGGAGCGCATCCGCGACGAGATCTCGGACGCGGTGTACGTGGGCAACGGGACCATGTGCATCATGCACGAGTTCGAATCCTCGTCCAGGACCGTCTACCTGTACTTCAGCGTGGACCGGTACATCCTCGGATCCTATGCCGCAGACCGCAGGGCGCGTCGGTTGGCGGCACAGCTGAAGGAGGCCAAGGACGCGCTGAAGGATCCGAAGCCGGAGAGGTTCGTGTCCGTCAAGAAGAACCCGTTCTACGAGGTGAAGTCGGTGAAGTGCGAGGTCTCCATGACCTTGAACCCGTGGCTGGAGGAGGACATCGCCAAGGCGATCACCGAGACGACGGACGAGGACTGCGGATGGTTCAGGCTGGAGTGCTCCGACCCCCTTCCGCCCGGCGAGGCCCTCGACAGGTACAGGCACAGGACGGCCGTGGAGTCACTGATCTCGTCGATCAAGAGCATCGTGAACCTCCAGCCGCTGAGGGTATGGTCGAAGAGCTCGACAAGAGGCGCGCTGCTGTTGGCGCTCATAGCGCAGCTGACCGTCTCCATGGTCAGATACGACCTCGAACCGAGCATCGAGAGGAAGAAGATCGACGGCAGATGGGTCGACGCGGAGGTCAAGCCGTCGATCGACACGATCTGTAGGAATCTGGTCCATTGGACAGTTGTGCTGATTCCGAGGGAAGGGTACGGCGTGGACCGCATTTTCACGGACGAGAACGACCTCACAAGGCGCATAAACGCCATAATCGAGCGGTATCGAGGCTGTTTTCGCTTGATTTCACTGGTTCTCCGGACCCGCCAGGGGCCGGGAATCCGTATTTCAAGCTTACTGTCCAATGGATTCGGAATCCAAAAAATTGCGAAAGTCTGGCTATGGCCATTGGACAGCAGATTCCGTCCTAGAAAATTTCGGAGCGGTGACACGCGAAGGAGCTCAAAAGCATACGCGGACGACGCGCACAAAGGATCGGTCGGAGAAAGGGCGGGAGAAGGAGAGAGGTTTCACGGAAATCGCGCAAATCGCGAAATCGAACTGTCCAAGTCAAGGTAATCGACCCAGACCATGAAGACGCTGGCGAGTGCCAGCAGCGAGCCGGCTATGCCGATGACCGTGACGATCCTGCCGGGATAATCCATCAATCGGGGCAGTCTTAGAAAGTATAAGAAGGAGAAGGGGGCCCTCGCGGGCCGGTTTGGATCACTCGGAAGTGTACTTCCCCGCGATGTCGAGGATGGCACCGAGGATGAGCAGGACGGATCCGGCGAGCGAGATCCAGAGTCCCATTCCGGCGCTGGTGGAAGCGACCTTGTATCCGAGGATGACGAGCGAATCCATGGTTCCGTTGAACAGGACCATCAGGATGAGCGCGACGACGCCGAGGATCAGGGAGACGATCCCGAGGATCCTGTTGGCGGTGGCGTTCTTGAGGACGATCGGGAGGACCGCGGTGAAGAACGCGACGATCCCTGCGATGAGGGCCACGAGCGGGGCGTAGAAGTAATCCGCATCCGCGAACGCATCGTCCGTGTAGACCTGCCATCCGGTGT
>CAVABN010000159.1:0-2435 GCA_963586845.1 Bifidobacteriaceae bacterium | reverse complement strand
ACCCCCATGACCTCAGATGTCCAGTACACCTACTCCTTCAAGGAGTGGAGCGTCGCCGACGGAGCCGTCACCGAGGACAAAGAGGTGAAGGCGACCTTCGACAGGACCGTCAACAAGTACTCCGTGACCTGGATGGTCGACGGAGCGGTATACAACACCCAGATGGTGGAATACGGGCAGACCCCCGCGGTCCCCCAGAGTCCGTCCAAGCCCTCCTCCGACCCCGCATTCACCTATGCGTTCGCCGGATGGAGCGGATACACCCAGGGAATGAAGATCACGGGCGATGCTATCTTCGTGGCCGAGTTCAAGACCGTCCCCAACATGGTCAAGTTGACCTTCACCGCCGGACAGTACGGGTCCGTCAGCGTCCAGACTCTGGACGTCACCTACGGGTCCAAGATCAGCGTGGTGGGCAACGCCATCGTGGTCGACGGCAAGAAGGTCATGGCCACCCCCACGGCCTCAGATGTCCAGTACACCTACGCTTTCGTATCCTGGAGCATCACCGACGGCATCGTCGCGGACAAGAATCTGGAGGCGGAGGCCACTTTCAGCCAGGTGCTCAACCAGTACACCGTGACCTGGATCGTTGAGGGTACGATCTACCACACCCAGACGTTGGATTACGGGCAGACTCCCGCGGTCCCCCAGACCCCGGTCAAGACTTCCGACCCCCGCTACACCTACGAGTTCACCGGATGGGACGGATACGATCCGGAAATGAAGATCACGGGCGACACGACCATCACCGGCGGATACAACACCATCAAACACTACTCCGAGGATGTGCAGGTCTTCGTCAGGACCACGGAGGACGGTGTTACCGTCCTGATCATGGCCGCCGACGGCAAGATCATCCCCAAGGGTTCGTACTCCGTGAGCTATTCTATCACATACTACAGCTCAGCGCTGAAGACTTACGTAACCAAGACCGTGAACATGGATTCCAAGGATTTCGAGAACGAAAAGGAACTTAGCTCGTTCTCGGAGGATTGGAAGCTCGTGGACCAACCGAATTACTCCAACATAACCAAGGCCTGGGCTTACTACAAGGGCGTGGACGGATCCAGCGACCGTTCGGACATGATCGTGTACACCCCCGCCAAGACCGCCTGATGGAGGTAAATTGAAATGAAAGCAATAGAAAAAGCGACCTTCCTGCTGGCGATCGTGGCTGCGATACTCGGAACGATGTACGTGGTCTCAGAAGACGCGGCAGGGGAGAACCCCACCATGGGCGACCTGGTCGAGAGCTACGAGTTCGCGCAGATCGATGAACACGGCTCTCCCGTCTATGTGATGGTGGTTAAGTGCAAAATGGCAGTTCCGTCTGAACTGAATGCCGAATGGGAACTCAAGAACGAGGGTTATTCCAACAACGGCGTATTCATCACGGACAGCGACATGAAAGCCGCATTTGAGTTGGGCGCAGAGATGCCTGCACCCGGCACCTACGAACTGACGGTGACCGGATTCGACGGGACATACTCCGTGAAGGTCCTGGACTACTTCACGGTCAACTACGACGCCAACGGCGGCGAGGGCACGATGGCCGGCGAGCTCTTCGAGGAGGATTCCGATGCGAAGCTCGCCCGCAACGGATTCAAGGCACCCAAGGGATATCTGTTCGTCGGATGGGCTCTGTCGCCCGCCGACACCAAGACCGTGAAGGTCATCGAGAAGATCTCGGAGGACATGACCGTCTACGCCATCTGGAGGACGATAGATCCTAGCGACATGAGCGAAACTATCATCAGCAACGAGTCGAGCACCAGCGAGACCGTCTTCTCGGAGAT
This sequence comes from Bifidobacteriaceae bacterium, assembly GCA_963586845.1. Taxonomy (GTDB): domain Archaea; phylum Thermoplasmatota; class Thermoplasmata; order Methanomassiliicoccales; family Methanomethylophilaceae; genus Methanoprimaticola. Next base: position 636 of record CAVABN010000159.1, on the reverse strand, counting down.
ACAGATCGTGACCGTGAGGGACTCATGGATTCTGCTCGACGGGGCCGATATAACGATCAACGGGAAGCTCCACGTACCCGAGGGTGCGACGCTCATCCTGCAACCCGGAGCCAAGCTCGTCGTCAACGGGGAGGCCCTCATCGAGGGGACCCTCGTGATCGAGGACTCCCCCGTGGAGGACGTCGATGCCGCGATAGCGGAGCTGAACGGGAAGACGAACGTCAAGGGCATGATCGATGTCCAGGGCGGAGAGCTCCACATCGGCGGGGCGCTCGTCATCGCCGGGAACGCTTCGATGGTCATCGAGGATGCCGCCAAGGCCGAGACCGTCGAACCCGGTTCCGTGGAAGTCGAGAAAGACGGTTCGCTGATAATCAACGGATCCATAGGATTCGAGACGGTCAAGAACGCGGGTTCCGTGAGCATCAACTCGATGGTCGCGCCGGCTGCCGACACCACCATACTGATGACGGCGCCCGGAGCCATCGTCGACATCCAGAACTATACCGACAAGGAGGGCAAATTCATCCTGACGGTCACCGACCTCAAGATGATGATCAACAAGAAACCTGTGGAGAACGGCCAGCAGAACACCGTCTCGATAGCCGTCAAGGCGACTGCGGGTATGGGTACCAT
>CAVABN010000158.1:0-2437 GCA_963586845.1 Bifidobacteriaceae bacterium | reverse complement strand
TCCTAGGATCGAATGACTGTGGCATCTACCTGTACATCCGCCCCCGCGGGTTCGGGAAGACCCTCAACCTCAGCATGATGGACGCATTCTTCAACGAGGATTACGAGGGCAACACATGGTTCGACGGGCTCGCGATCTCCGAACATCCGGAGTTCGAGGAATTCAAGAACGGATTCCCCGTCGTCCACTTGAACCTGAAGAGCACAGCATCGCCTGACTTCGACGGTTTCCAGAGCGCCCTGGCTGGAGTGGTCCTGGATGCCTTCAGGAAGCACCCCGAGGTCATGGATTCCCCGGAGCTCATGGCCGACGAGCGCCACCTCATCGACGCCCTGAACTCCGGGACCGCCACGTACGAACAGGTCAAGACCTCCGCCAGGAAGCTGACCGAGATCCTCGAGCGCATCCGCGGCAGCAAAGTCGTGGTGCTCATCGACGATTACGACCGCGCCGTGTCCGATTCCTGGGGGAAGGAACACCGGCAACAGGTCATATGCCTGCTCGGAGCGTTCCTGAACGCGGTGCTGAAAGGCAACGGCAGCCTCCAGATGGCATGCGTGGCCGGCGTCATGCAGTTCTCCGAGCTGTCCCGCGACCTGGACAACGCCGTCGACGGAGATGTCCTTCAAGAATGGGGCGCCGAGAGGTTCGGATTCACGGCCGACGAGGTCAAGGAGCTCCTCTCACGCCACGGAAGGCCCGAGAAGTACAGTGAGATTAGGAAGAGGTACGGCGGATACCGCTTCGGGAGATCCGAGATGTTCGACCCATCCGGTGTGATGATGCACGTTTCCGATGGCTTCCAACCCGATCCCTTCAGGACGAGGGCGCCGGATGATGATGCGATCGGCCGGCTCCTTGACGGCATGAGCATGGATACGTACGCGGACCTCAGGAGCCTCGTCGCCGGAGAGAGCATCGAGACCGAACTGAGAAGCATCGTCCCCTGCGGCGACTCCCCCTTATCCAAAACATCCGTGTTCAGCCTCCTGGCCATGTCCGGGTACCTCAGAACGGTCCGGATCAGGAGAGGCGTGTTCAGGGTCTCCGTACCGAACGAGAAGATCAGAGGCATCATGTGTTCGATGATGGAAACATCCGCCCGACCCGGGACCCCGGTTCCGACGAGACCGTCCTGGAAAGAAATCCCCGGGGCGAGATCGAAATCTCCGACGACGTCTCTACAGGACCGCCGTACTCGAGCGATTCCCTAAGAACAACAAAGAACGCGGTCATCTTTGAGTGATACCACTTCCTGATCAATTACTCATCCAAACTCTGTTGCGAACGCTTATCAATACGTGATGGATTCACTATCGCATGAAGCAGATAAGCCTCGGGGGCCTGTCGTTCGCGGAACTCCGCGAGAAAGACAAATACTATGTCGACAAGACGCTCCTGATTAGGGACATCCTCGACGGCGACTCCGACGGTGTCTATCTGTTCACGCGTCCCCGCAGGTTCGGAAAGACGACCAACCTATCCATGCTGGACGCATTCTTCAATGTCAGATACAAGGGTAACACATGGTTCGACGGACTCGAGATAATGAAGCATCCGGAATGCTTGGAATACATGAACAATTTCCCGGTCATCCGCCTCAACCTGAGCGACACGAAAGCGGAGACGTTCGACGAATATCTGGACAAGATGCGCATCGCAGTGAAGGCCGCGTACAGGCCCCACCGGTACCTTCTGGAGATGCCGGACCTGGATCAGGCGGTCAGGGACAACTTCGATTCTCTGGACAGGAGGAACACCCCCGCATCATTCCTATCTTCTTCGATACAGGAGCTTTCCAACGCGATTGCCGAAACAGGCGGCATCAAGCCCATCATCCTCATAGACGAGTACGACGCGGCCGCGACGCATTCCTACGGAAAAGAGTCACACGAAGCTATCCTGAAGTTCCTCAAACAATTGCTGGAGTCCTCCCTGAAAACCAACGAGAACAGGCAGATGGTGTACATGACCGGGGTCATGCAGATCGCCAAACAGAGCATCTTCTCCAGCCTCAACAACGTCACGGTCAACAACATCTTCTCCAAATGGTCCGACGAGAGGTTCGGATTCACCGCCGACGAGGTCAATGATATTCTGGAATACTACGGCAACCCGAAGAAGTACAGGGAAGCCAAGAAGTGGTACGACGGATACCGCTTCGGGAACGCCGAGGTGTACAACCCGTACAGCATCATGAACTACGTCGCCATGGACTTCGAACCCGACCCGTACTGGATCGATTCGGGCAGCAACGTGCTGATCAGACACCTCCTGAAGAGCCTGAACAATGAAACATACGAGGACATCCTCGGACTGGTCGCCGGCGGAAGCATCACGACGAAACTGGACGGCAGACTCGCCTACGGCGAGCTGGAGGCCTCCGGCGAGTCCCTCTACAGCCTCATGGCGATATCCGGATACCTCAAGGCGGTAC
>CAVABN010000157.1:0-2447 GCA_963586845.1 Bifidobacteriaceae bacterium | reverse complement strand
TGCGATGAGGGCCACGAGCGGGGCGTAGAAGTAATCCGCATCCGCGAACGCATCATCCGTGTAGACCTGCCATCCGGTGTAGCTGTCTTTGGCGCTGGTGAGGATCACATCGATGTCGATGTTGACCCATGAGACGAACACGCCGATGATCATCAGGAGTGCCCCGATGAGCGCGACGATGCCCAGCACATTGCCTTTGCTGACTGTTGCCATATCAAACACCTCTCGGTTTTTGACCGTGCTCAAGTATCGAGTCGGCCCGTACTTAAAGATGTGCGTCAGTCCTTATAAGCCGCATCGCTCGTCGTCGGGTTCGTCGGGCTTCGGCCATACCTCGCGGACGACCTCGAGGTCTCCGGGCGGTACGATCCTCGAAACCTCCTCCTCGGGGACCTCGAACCTCTTGGCGATTTCGTTGGTCTTCCTGCCGGATTTCGGCTTGCCGGGGCGGATGACCATGTACTTCTCGCATCCCGCGAAGCAGTCCGACGGTCCGCACATGATCTTCCTCGAACCCTCGTACTCGATCTCTCCGATGGTCAGCTCCATCGGCAGATGGTACTCGTAGTTCCTCTTCCCGCGCACGATGAACGCCCCCCTGGGGACGAACTCTCCGGGATTGGGGGTCTTGCTCACCTGGTCGGGGTAGACCCAGAACGCCCCTCCCTCGGAGAGGGCGGCGATCCATGCCTTGGATTGGGCGAGGGCGAACAGGCAGGCCTGTCTCAGCTCCTCGTCGGACGCCTTGGCACCGTCCTTCACGACCACAGAGGGCGCTCCGTGGACGTCGGCGTGGGCGTACAGGTCCCCGTCCTTCAGGTGCTTCTTGACGATGTTGTCGTTGCTGTGGGCGTCCCTCCCGGCCATGACCAGGCGTCCGCCGGTGGTGACGAACCACTTGTAGCGCTCGAACCAGAACTGCTTGGTGGGCTGGGCGCGCTCCGCGGCCAGCGCCTTCTCCTTGTCGAGGCCCTTCTGGATCTTGGCGAGCTCGTCGCGGCTCTGCTTCAGCGCATCCTCCGCGCGGTCGGCCTTCTCGCCGATGTCCTTCCCCTTCTGATAGAGGTCGGACGCGTTGGCGTCGATGTTCTTCGTCCAATCGAGATCGACGGTCTCCTCGGCCATCTTGGCCCTGACCTTATGTTTCGCCGGATCGATGGACACCACGAACGGGATCTTGGCTGCGCCCTCGGCGAGCTTCTCCCACGTGAGCTTCTTGGACTGCTCGTCCAGGACCTTCAGCAGCTCGTCCGCTTTCTGATAGTCGGTGTACAGCGCCTCGGCCTTCCTGCGGTACTCCTCCTCCTGGAGTTTGTACTCGCTCAGGGTCTCCTCCTGTTTGGAGATCCTCTTGAGGAGCTTCTCCACCGCCGGATCCACATAAGCCTCCTCCTCGGCCCTGCCGGTCTCCTCCAGATACGCTTCAATCACTTCGGACAGCGAATCGAAGCGCTTCGCCTCCATGTCCGGGTGGGATTGGAGGGTGACGGGGGCGAAATCCTCGATCTCCCCGTCCTTGAGATATGCGGTGGGTTCCGGTTCCTGGAGGACGCTCTTCACGATCCCCTCCATGGCCTCGTACATCCTCGCGACGGAAGCGTCGTCCACGTTCTGAGCGGGGGTGGATTTGTCGATCCCCGCTCTGACGCACACCTCCTCGGCGTACTGTCCTCCGAGGTTCACAGCGGTCGCCAGGGTCCTGACAGCATCCGCCTCGGATGATCTGAATGCGGTGAGGAAATCGGATTCCGCGGATTCGGTGGGGTCGAACCTGGATTTGGGCATGGCGTAGGGCTCGCCGGGGCGGGTCTTCCTGTCCCTGTAGGTCTTCTGCACGAGGCAGTTCTGGATTATCCCGTCCTTCAGCAGGAGGACGTTCCCTCCGCCGAACATCTCGAAGATGAGCCTGTAGTCGCCGTCGGATTTGGACAGCTCCATCTCCACGACCCTGTCGAACCCGACCTGCCTGACCTTCCCGATACGGGCGTTGTCGATGTACTTCCTGAGGTAGGAGGCGAAGGTCGAAGGCATGGTGGGCGTCTCGGGCTTCTTGGACGGGCAGTAGAGCCATTTCTTGTCCTCGAAGAGGAGTTCCTTCTTCCCCTGACCCTGGATGTTGAGCCTGAAAAGGACGTTGCCGGAGCCCCAGTGGTAGATCTTGTCCATGTGGGCGCCCTCGAGCGATGCGAGCTCCGTGACCACGGAGCGGACATCGAAGGAACTCATCTCTTTCTTCATGTCCGTCCCAATCGCGGATGGATAGATAAGAAGTGTCCTTCAGAGCACGCGGAGACCGCAGACCACGATCTCCTCCCTGGAGAAGCTCGCTATCAGGGAGGACACCCTGGCCTTGACATCGCCGCCGGCCCTGTGGGCCAGCGCGTCGACCAGCTCGACGACTATGGTCATCGCCGATCTCTCCTCCACGCTCTCCGGCTCGTTGGCCA
>CAVABN010000156.1:0-2473 GCA_963586845.1 Bifidobacteriaceae bacterium | reverse complement strand
CCCTGGAGGAGATCCGCAAGATCTACTACGCCTCGGAGTCGGTCATAGACTTCCGCATCAAGCTCGACTCCCTCTATCTCGACCAGATCATCCCCAACCGCTCGTCGGTCATCGCACGCACCGAGAGCACGGCCGCATCCAACCGCGCATCCCTCGAAACGGCGAAGTCGCTGGACTCCGCCAGGACCGAGTACAAGATGTGGAATACCGCGCTCGATGCGGAGGTCAGGGATACGCACAAGCATCTCGAAGGTCGGAGCATGGAGCTCTCCGAGGCGTACCGCTGGACCGGACGCTTCGGACAGGTCATGATGGACTGTCCCGCCGACTCCACGCACGGAGCTCCGGCAGGAGAAGTCGTCAACTGCCGTTGTTTTATCACATTCCATACGTGAGTGTGATGATAGAATAGCCATCATGGGGCATCTCTCCCACATGACGGAGCTTATCACCAAGCATCTCCCGTTCACCGAGTTCAAGGAGGTCACTGCTGAGGGCAACTTCCGCGGGATCCTCTCGACCTATGGCAACGAGGATCTGGTCGGAGACGTCTGCGATCAGGGATGCTGGGATGAGTCCGTCAAAGCGAAGGGCGGCGACTTCCCGCTTCTCTGGCAGCACGACATGACGGAGCCTATCGGTTCCTTCAAGGTCGTCGATACCACGGCGGCCCTCGTCATCGAGGGTCACTTCAATCAGGACGTCCAGCGCGGTAAGGAGGCATTCGCTCTCCTCAAGGCGGGGGACATCCGCGGATTGTCGGTAGGATTCAATCTGCAGGATTGGGCATACGTCGACGGCGTGCGCCATGTAACAAAAGCGGACCTGTGGGAGGGTAGCTTCGTTACCTTCCCGGCCAATACCCTCGCATATGCGGAGGCAAAATCTATGGCCCTAAAGAAGAGCGCCGATGTGCGCAAAGGAGTGGCCGCTCTGCCCGAGTTCAAGTCCCTCACCGAGGAGCAGCAGGAGAAGATCCTGCGTGCCATCGACGAGGCCGTCTCCGGGGATGTCCCCGAGGATGAGGAGAGCAAGGGCGAAGAGCCGAAGGATCCCGAAGCCGAAGAGGAGTCCAAGGAGGACGAACCCGAGGGCGAGGGGGAGCCTGACCCGGAGGATGATTCCGAGGAGCAGAAGGCAATGAGCGAGTCCCTGAGAGAGCTCAAGAGCTCCATCCAGGCACTCAAGCTGAGCATCAAGGATGTGTAAGCATGACTGAGTTCAAAGATATCAAGCAAGAGCTCGACGGCATCAATGAGGCGGTCAAGGGAATCACCACGGAGTTCCAGGGATTCGGCGCCAAGTTCAAGGATGCCAAGACAGCGATGGAAGAGCAGCAGAAGAGCATCGACGCTCTCAAGGAGGCAGTCGATGGCCTTGACATCAAGATGGGGAAGAACGGACAGTACACCGTCTCCACCAAGGCGCAGGTGTTCGCCAACGCCGAAGTGAAAAAGATGTTCGAGTATTGCAAGGGAATGGCCGTCAGCAACGGTCCCTCCGGAGGATACATCGTCCACACCGACTACCTGAACTACGTCTTCGAGCAGGTCAGGGACATCGACGAGATCCGCGCGAACGCCACCGTCCTCTCGACCGGATCCTCCGCTATGGAGATCCCCGTCGAGGACACCGACGCCGGCCTGCAGTGGGTCGGAGAGACCGAGGAGAGGGAGATCACCACCGCGCCGGGATTCGGCAAGGTCAACATCCCCATCGTCGAGGCCAACGCCAGGGTCCTCATGACTAGGGTCATGAGGGATGATGCGTCCTTCGACGTCGAGTCTTACATCACCCGCAAACTCATCGACAGGATAGCACGCGGCGAGGGAGAGGCGTTCGTCAACGGCAAGGGCACCGCCGACCCCGAGGGACTGTGGCAGTGCTCCGCCATCAACAGCATCAAGTCCTCCACCTCGTCCGCCATAAAAGCCGACGACATGCTGGACATGACTGCCGAGGTCCCCTGGGCACTCGAACCCGACTGTGCGTTCATCATGAACAAGGGAACGGAAGTGGCGATTCGCAAGCTCAAGGACTCCAACGGGCAGTACCTGTGGAACCCCAGTCTCATCGACGGAATGCCCTCCACCTTCGGAGGATATAAGATTGTCAAGGCACCCAGCGCACCGAGCATCGCGTCCGGCAACTGCCCCATCATGTACGGAGCGCTCAAAGATTACGCGATTGTGGACAGGACCGGAGTGGAGCTCATCATGGATGATGTCTCTCTGCCCCTCCGTGCGAAGGGGCAGGTCGAATACCAGTTCACCTGCCGTCTGGGAGCCGCGGTTGTCCAGCCTAAGTCCTTCGTCAAGCTGGAGGTGAAGGCATGACCACCTACGAGATCGCCTCTGAATCTGAGGTCATCGACGCGACGACCGGAGCGGCCATCTCCGTCGAGGGGTGCCTCTCCCTGAGCTTCATCTGCTCCGGGACGGCGAGCGCTACGGTCACCGTCACCCTGCAGGAG
>CAVABN010000155.1:0-2491 GCA_963586845.1 Bifidobacteriaceae bacterium | reverse complement strand
GGCCACATGGGCCTGCGCCAGGCGTCCAGCTTGCGCATGGTCATCTCGTGCACGCCCTTCTCCACCTCGCGCTCGATCTCGCCGTCCTTGGCTTTCTTGGAGCCCTCGACCCCCATGAGGTTGAGCTTGGCGCACGCCAGCTCTATGATGATGCTGTCCGCCCCCTGTCCCGGGTCCTCCCGGCGGTTGGTGTACGACAGGAAGTCCCCCAGGGCGCCGTCGAGACACTGCCCGATCAGCGCGTCCGGGATGTGGTCGTAGTGGGGGCGGAAGCGCAGGGCCATGAGCCTGCGGTTCTGGTCGTCGGAGGGCATGTCCCATCATCCGGTGCTTCCCTTGGGGACAGTCAGCGCGTAGAGCCCCGCCACGCGGTTCTTCAGGATGAAGCAGTCGTGGTAGATCCTGTAGTCTATCCAGGAACCGATGACCCCGGGGACCTGCCCCTCTCCGAAGATCTGCGCGGTCTCCGACGCCACCAGCCCGTTGGCGACTCCCGGCGCCACGATGAGGGCGGCGACGTCCAGGGCGTCGGCGGCGGGGGTGAACCCCCCGTCGGGGACGTCCGTAGACGCGGAGGGCGCGGTGGAGGTGATGGCGTTGTTGTACGTGAAGGCGGTCTTCATGTACGACGCAGGGGTGTAGATGACCTCCGCACGGTTGATCATGTCGACCCCGGTGTCGAGCTTCCTGATGCCTGCGGCTATGTCCTTGGACCTGGTGTACTCGGACGACTGCTCCAGGACGTCCTGGTATGCGTCGGAGACGTGGACCTTCATTCCCTCGGTGGTCTTCAGGTGGAGCCCCTGGCGGGCCTTGTTGATCCCGGCGATGATGTCCGACAGGAACGTCGCCTTGGCGGGGGCCTTGGACGCGGTGTTCTGGGCGTCGATGGCGGCCTTGGCGCAGGTGGCGATCCTGGTGGCGTCGATCTCCGGGACGACCTCGGACCTCATGAACTCCGCCAGCACGGGGGAGGCCTGAACGAGGCCGTCGTTGGTCATCACGTCGACCTTGTCCAGGATGAAGGACCTGGCGCGGTCGTACCTGCACTTGTAGTCCTGGAAGCTGGTGGCGACGGCCCCGATGGGCGACCCTTTGGCCTTGTCGTAGTTCCCCAGTCCGCTGGTGGTTATGGTGGGGACGCTGAAGGTCCCGCACTCCCCCGCGGCCTTGAAGAGATAGGGGTTGGGGGTCATGTATCCGGTGAGGGTCTCCGACACCGCGATTTCGTCGGTCACGTCCGTGAGCTGCTTCTTGATCTCGGCCAGGCCGTTGGGCTGGCCTTGGGGAAGCGCCTGGTTGGTGATTTTCATATCAGCCATGTTTCTCCCTCCTCACGGTGCGGGCTTCAGCCCCGCGGCCGCCCTGACCCTGTTGGTCAGGTCGAGTCCGGAGTCCCCCTCCGTCGGCGCCCTGGGCGCCCCTGCGGCCCCCACGCGGTCGGCGTACATCCTGTCTGCCTGGGCCTTGGACGCCTTGGTTATGGCCGCGATGTTCGCCGCCATGGCATCGTCGTCCGCCCCCATGACCGTCTCCGCCAGGGAGGGGTCCAGTCCGACCTTGGCGAGCTCCCTCTCGGCGGTGGCGACGCGGAGCTTCCGCTCCGCCTCCTCCGCGCGTTTCGTGAGCCCGTCCAGCCTCTCCTTCTCCTCCTCCTTGCGACGGGTGTCCTCGTCCAGCTTGGCCATTTCGAGCTCGCGCTTGTGGCGTTTCGCCGTCTCCTCGCGCTCCTTCTCGAACTTCGCGTCCTTCTCCGCCAGGCGCTTGCTTATGATCTCGTTGATCGCGGCCTGCTGCTCGTCGGTGAAGGTGATCTTGGTCTCCGTCTGCTCGGGCTGCTTGGGTTCTTCCTTGTCGTCGGCCACGGTTTACCCTCCGTTAAGGTGTTCATATGACGTCGGAGAGGTTATTTAAACAGGGTTCAGAAAACGGCGGCCGACGGGATCCGGCGGGAGGCGGGAGGGGTTGAGAAGATGCCGGGCGGGGAGGTCCCCGCCGGTGTTACGGTTTCATAACATCCCGTCGCGCCTGTGAGCGGAGGGATGCGGGAAGGGAGGGTAATTCAGTACCTTACTGTCTGCTCTTCCAGAAACTTATGGTGTTCTTCGTAGCTCCTACGGGCTTCCGGGGGAGCTGCATCCGTTAGGCGGAGTGTGCCGTCTTTCTCGTCGATATAATACCACGCCTCATTCGTCATGTAGTATGGGGGCTCTGACAATATAACCAAAATAATCACCACCCGCGTCTTTTCAGGAATTCGATCATCGCTTTACCCAATTCATTCGGCTTACCGCACAGCGCGTTGGCGAACATTTCTGCGAAAAACTCGCCATCCGCGTCCGCTGCATATCTCGACTCATTCTTTTTCAATTCTAATTCAGGATTGGTTCTTCTGGCGATGTCAAGTATCTCCTCTTTGCACTCTTTCTGCACACGCTTCCTAATATCCCGGTACCACCTGTACTCGTCGGCGCTTTGTGGTTCCCTGAAC
>CAVABN010000154.1:0-2497 GCA_963586845.1 Bifidobacteriaceae bacterium | reverse complement strand
GCGGAGTTGTCGACCGTGACGGTCTGTATGAGCGAGTCATCCAGGGCGAAGGCGGAGGAATAGAACTCGCCGTTCAGCCATGAGCGGACGTCGCTGTATTCGTAGTTGTTTGCGTATACCGTCTTCCCGTCTATCGTTCTGTTCGATGTCGATGAGTAATAGTCATGCGCGTCAAGCAGGGCGGAGGAAACTAGAGAATACGTCCCATCCGATGACGAGAGGATCTTCCATTGTATCGGCTCGCACTTGAACCAGTATTCCGTTCCCGAGACTATCTTCGTGCCGTCGCTGAACGTATAGGATGAATTATATGGGTTCGCACTCCTCTTCGCGTAATACGATCCCTCATACAGATACCAGCCGTTGCTTTCGGCGGTTGTTAGTTCATTCAAGGACGCTACCAACGTTACGTCGTTTACGTGGGTCTGTGGGTAAAGGCCATATGTTATGGTATTTGTTTCCGAATCGAATACCGGTGTCTTGCCCAAGCGTTCATCCTTTGACAGGAATTTCCCCACGATCGCTTTGCCCCCAGCCGGCATGGTGAAGGTGTATTCTTCAGATGAGCTGACCTTTGCCGTTCCCTCATACCATCCGACGAAAGCCCCACCATCTACGGGAGCAGCCTTGATGGTTATCTCCTCATCGGTGTACCCCTCTCCGGAGATGATTGCGACTGTGCCCTTTGTCTCGTCTTCGCTCGTTACGGAAAGAGTGTTCAGATTGGCAGACCACTTCGCCTCAAGGGAAAGGTCTCCGAAGGTTCCTTTTGGAATCGTGGTCATGTTCGTCTCGCCCTGATACCATCCGGCAAACGTATAGCCGTCTTTCTGCGGTGATGACAGCACAATCTCATCCTCCACCGTGTACGTCGATGGGTTCGAAGGGCTGTTTTCTCCACCTTTCAAATCGTAAGCGATGGAGTATCTGATCGCCTCCCATTTTGCATATAGGTTTAAATCGCCATATGAACCTTCTGAAATCTCTGTTATCTCCTTATCAAAGGAAGAATCGAGATACCATCCTGCAAAGTCGTAATGTTGCCTTGTCGGGAAAGAAAGAGCTATCGTATCACCTTCGATTGTGTATTGAGACGGATTATCGAGCGAATTCTCCCCGCCGTTAAGGCTGTAGGTTATCGAGAAAACCGTTGCCTCCCAGATCGCATCAAGAGTCAGGTCGCGCATGGAGCTGGCGTTTATCGAGGTGACGTAATTCCCCTCAAGCTTCCAGCCTATGAAGGTATATCCGGCCTTTTCCGGCGCGTGAAGCTGAATGTCGGCGTCGTCTATCGTATATTCGGTCGGGTTGTTCTCACTGTTTGTTCCTCCGTTTAAATTGTATTCGATCTTGAAATGGTTCCATTTCGCCTGAAGCGAATAATCGTGGTTCGGCATTGCGAACGAATAGACGGCGCTCGTCGACACCAGCGAATTGTTCTCGTCATACCAGCCAAGGAAACGTACGTCAGTTCTTGAGTAAGCAATAGCAGTAACGCTACTAGTATATCTGCGATTTTCCAAATAAGAAGATTGATAAGTGTAATTAAGTGTCGATTTTAATAAAACCAATCCATATTCATCATCGTTTGATTCAACTTTCATTTCAAATGAATCAAGAGAAAATCTTGCCTCTAAAGTTGCATCACGCTCCCACATCATGTATTTGTAATCTTCCGTATTAGAAAGCAATATCCCCTGATAGTACCATCCATCGAATCTATATCCTTGGTATGGGTGTGCGGAGACGTCGACGTATGTGTTGAACTCGTATTCGCCTGAACCGACAATCGTACCTGCTTCAGGCATGTTCGTCGTTATGTTCATCTTGACGGTCTCTGAGAATATGGCCACGAAAAGCATCTCTTTCTCCATCTTGGGGGTGGAATACTGTTTTCCAGTCTCATCGAATATTTTCTCCCCGTTGTATGACCATCCGCGGAAGTTCGCGCCCTCTTTCTCGAGGTCGAAGAAGAAGACGCTTCTGTCGAATTCTTCCACCGTCTTAGATCCTTCGTATTCCGACGAAGAGCCACCATTAAGGTCAAACGATATGACGTATTTTATCCTCTCGTTCGCGAAGGCGGCGACATATGTTTGATCAGAGGTCGCGGCTTCAACGTCCGGCGACCAGCCTTTGAACGCGTATGTGTATGTCCCGTCTTCCGGGCGCATTGGCGTATCTCCGTTATATTTAGGCGTGTCTCCTTCTTTGACAACATCTGATTCCAGAACGGTGCCATCCCAGTTCTCCCATGTGATCGTGTAGGTCCTGATGAGCCTGTCTATGTAGCTGTCCTTGTAGGCATAGCCGCACTCGCATTCGTGGAGGGTGTATCCCCCGCTCTCATAGGTCGGCTCGACGACCGTGTCTTTGAACTCATGGGCGGAGACGTCCTTTTTCAGATGCTCATACCCCTCATCCTGGCAGGCGTGCCAATGGGAGGCCGCGTCGTATGACCAATCGGTCGAATACGCATGAGTTAACTTGTCAGTGT
>CAVABN010000153.1:0-2504 GCA_963586845.1 Bifidobacteriaceae bacterium | reverse complement strand
GTTTATGGATCTTTGTGGCTCTCATCTGCCGAGAGTGGATTAAGCCAGAATGGATACCTTTTCAGAATCTATGTTTCAATCCGAACACTAATTTCTCGAACAGAAGATAACCTTCCAATTCAGCTCTAAGAAATGTAGGATACCTTCACCGACAGAACCTATGTTCACCCTCAGTCATGCACATTCTGATAACGAGCTTCTGAGCCGATCATGTCTGGCCATTGCCCGGATAGAGGGTTATTTATAAACGAACATCGTTATCAATGATAACGATAAAATGACATACACGGTGGTGCAGCCGCAGAAGAACGGGAAGTACTACCTCTACGAGGTGGACGCCGTCTGGGACCCGGAGAAGAAGCGGTCCAAGCAGAAGCGCACGTACATGGGTCCGTGCGACAAGGATGGCAACCTGATCTCCAAGTCGAAGAGGAACCAGACCATCCAATGCAGCCCGGTCTTCGGTCCGTACCACCTCTTCTGCGGGCTGGCCGACGATACGGGGCTGACCGCCGTTCTGGACGAGGTGTACGGGAAGGAGGACGGCAGGCGCCTGCTGGCCATGGCCATCCTGGGCGTGGTCAGCCCGTGCACGGTCAACCAGATGGAGAGCGAAATCGAGGACACGTACCTCAGGGAGATCCTCGGACTGGACTGGTCCTTCGAACAGTCCGGGGTCTGCAGGTTCCTGCAGACCGTCGGTCACGACACCGGCCGCAGGGAGGATCTGTTCCGCAGACTGGCTCCGAAGAGCGGATGCGTGATCTTCGACATCGTGTGCCTCGGAACGGATTCCGAGGACCTGGAGTACGCCGAGGTCGGGCGCAAGACCCATCTGACGGGCTCCAAACAGGTGAACCTGGGCATGATCCACAGCATGGAGGACAAGCTCCCGTTCTGCTACAGGACATATCCCGGCTCCGTGGCGGACGTCGCCACGATAGACAACATCGTTTCGGATCTGGCTTCGATCGGATGCCGTCCCGTGGAGCTGGAGATGGACAGGGGCTTCTTCAGCGCCGGCAACGTGGAGCTGATGATCTCCCGCCAATCCGGTTTCACGGTCCCGATCCCCGCGAGGAACGGGATCCTGAAGGAGCTGATCTCCGAGAGCGTCGGCAAGATCGAATCGCCGCTGAACAGCGACTGTCTGGCCGGAGGCGTGGTCAGAGGATACGAGACCCGGGTCAAACTCAAGGACGGCGAGTTCGTGAAGGCCGAGATGGACGAGGAGGGGACCATCCGCGCGGTCGTCTTCCAGGACGACACGCGCAGGGGGAAGGAGATCAACACCCTGTACTCCAGGCTCACCGACCTGGAATCGCGTCTGGAGGGGACCGATTACGACCGTTTCATAAGGAAGAAGATGTCCAAGAAGGACGCCGAGACGGCGGAGATGCTGGACATCTCCGAGGGGCCGGACGGGAAGACCGTGGTGGAGAGGCGGCGCAAATCCATCGCCGCGAAGGAGAACAAGTGCGGGAGGTTCGCGGTCATCACGACATCCGAACTCTCGTGGAAGGACCTGCTCATCCAGTACCGGCTGAGGAACGGGGTGGAGTTCGACTTCTCGCAGCTCCAGTCGGACCTGTTCGTGGGCGTTTGCGGGAAATCGGATCAGGACTCCGCCGAAGGCGGCCTCCTGGTCAACTTCCTCTCGTTGAGGCTGCGCATAACGCTGATCGAGCGCCTGAAGAAGACGTCGCTGGCGGACAAGATGTGGGTCCCGGACGTGATCAACCTGCTGAAGAAGCTGAAGATGTCGTGCATCGGAGGCAACTGGAGGCTGAACGAGGTCACCAAGGCCCAGCGCGAACTGTTCAAGCAGCTCGGGATCGAGCTGCCTTGACCGAATCCTCGTTATCAGAATTCAGCATAAGTGAGGTTCACCCGCTGAACGTCCTGGGGGGTCCGATTCCGTATGTTCGGTATCGGGTTCCGGAGGGGCCTGACGGCCCCTCCACGCATCGGTACGGCAGTACCTTGGGGCTGATTCCAAGGTTCTGAAGATACCTTCACCCGCTGAGCACCATCCTAAGAACCCTATACCAACCCTGTATCATCCCGCAGCAACATCCCTCCCCCATGAATCCCGACACGATCCCGGAAGACCTGCGCATCAAATCCATCCTGATCCTCGGTGGCGACGTGAAGGTCCCCGAGGGCTTCTCGCATCCGTATGCGGAGCCGAAGGGGGACGGCACGGGGAGGTTCACCCTGTCCTTCGGGAGCACCCGCATCGCCAAGAGGTACTCCTCCGGCGAGGGGGAGTTCGAGCTCGTCCCCGACGGGGACGGATACAGGCTGTTGAAGGATGGGATGTCATTGGCGGACGGTGTGGGATTGGTGGAGAAGCACTGCCATTCGCCGTACCAGGCCAACGTGAGGCTGGATCCGGAGGTGCCGGACGGGGAGATGATGGATCGTCTGCAATCCTTGGTGGACACGGGGACGGTTCACGGGATCTCTGTGGGTGCGGGGAAGGATGTCACTTTGGAGGATTG
>CAVABN010000152.1:0-2624 GCA_963586845.1 Bifidobacteriaceae bacterium | reverse complement strand
ATTATCATCGTCGCTTGCCTGGCGGTCTATCTCGTCAAGAATGACAAAGATGAGGATAAGAAGACCAGCCTGGGATCCGGGAGGCTCCTGGTCTACGGCAACGCGGACAATGACGACTACTACGACGAGGCCGATGTCGAGCTGATACAGCAGATCGTCGATTCGGGAGTCTGGGACTCCGAGAAGTACCCCTTCGCCGACGCGAACAACGACGGCAAGGTCACCCAGGAGGACGTCGCATACATGCAGAACTTCCTGGACGGCGGGAAGGGGAAGATGTATTACATCGACCACTACGGCCACACATCCTACTTCAACTATCCCCTCGGCGACAGGAAGATCGCCGTTGTCGGATCCTCCAGCGGAGGATACCACGGACTCATCGCCGGGCAGATGCTCGGATTCTACGACCAGATCACCGCGGCCGACAGCAGCCTGCGCACGATGGACGAGTCCATCTACCCCGGCGTCAGCAAGCTGAAGGACATCGGGAACTACAACTCCGGCGACATCGACTCCACCGTCGAGAACATCATGGACGCGGGATGCACCGTTGCCCTCGGAGGAGTCTACCAGGGCGTCTACGATGCCATGCACGAGATCCCCGGGGAGTACGACTACATCCTCCTCTACACCTCGGCCTTCGTCGCCGCCGGCGGACCCGACGTCGTGGCCAAGATCATGACCATGGGAGTCCTCCTGGACTGCGCGGATGAAGCGAGGGAGTACGTCAGATACTACGACGACATCAACAAGCAGGTCGAGAGCTCGGTCAGCGAGCTCCAGAACATGTCCTACGTCGTCTGCTACAACACCAACAACGCCGCGACGACGTACATCGACACGATCGGGAGCAACGGCTCGTGCGCCGGGGACACCTGGATGGTCTACAGCCACCTCCCGATGACCGACGTCGCGGACCACTCCGGCTCGAACTACTATCAGGTGGACATCGAGACCGTCCTGCAGTGGGACCCCGATGTGATATTCCTGGTCGTGTCAGGGAACACGGCCGAGACGGCCGAGGAGGCCGAGAAGGTGTTCTCCGAAAGGGCGGCGTACCTGTCCGAGAGCAGGGCGTACAAGAACGGCATGGTGTTCGGCTCGTACTTCGCCGTCATGGGTACGGCGATCGGCGTGAGTCAGCTCAACCTGCTGGCATCTTATCTGTGGCCGGGATCCTTCGACGAGGATGCCGGATGGCAGGTGCTGCAGGAGTGCATGGACAACACCCTGATCAACCACATCGACGTGAAGACCTCCGGATACACGTATCTGTTCCGTCTGAACGCCTGATCCAAACGCGGTCCCGGGATTCTCCGGGGCCGCACATTATCCGGATCTAACAACGGACCTTCTCACATGGTGGATCAAATGGGTGATTGCGAAGCGGATCCGCGCATCAGCAGGATAGTCAGCCGCAAGGTGACGCGGTGGCTGCACGAGGAAGCGAGCGCGGAACAGCAGGAGGAGAGCTTCCAGGATTACAGGAGGTATGTGGCCCGCAAGTGGGTCTTCATGGCCATCTGCGTCGTGGTCACCGTTCTGGTCATGGGGCTCGCCGTGACGTACGGTACATACAACATAGGGTTCCTGGAATCGTATCAGATAATCTGGGACCATATCAACGGGAACATCGTCAACACGACGAAGGACCACATCATCGTGAATCTGCGCATGCCCCGCATCGTGGTGGGCATCGTTGCCGGTGCGGGATTGGCCGTGGCCGGTGCGGTGATGCAGAGCACCCTGATGAATCCCCTGGCGGATTCGTACACCACGGGTGTGTCGTCGGGAGCATCGTTCGGTGCGACCCTCGCCATGACCATGGGTATGACGGCCGCATCGGGATCCCACGCCATCGTCGTGAACGCCTTCCTGTTCGCGCTCATTCCCACGGCGATGATCATCGCCACCTCGAAGATGAAGAACGCGTCGCCGACGACGATGATCATGGCCGGTATCGCCATCATGTACATCTTCAACGCCTTCACGACGGTCCTGATGCTCTGGGCGGACGAATCCACTCTGGCGGAGGTCTACCAGTGGCAGGTCGGTACCCTCGCAGGGACATCCTGGGACGAGGTCCCGATAATGATCGTCGTGGTCCTGATAGGGATAATCGCGGTCCAGCTCCTGTCGAGGAAGCTCAACGTCCTCGCCACCGGGGACGAGACGGCGAGGGCCCTGGGAGTGGATGCCTCCACGATGAGGATCATACTCCTGACGATCGTCGCACTGATGGCCGCGGCCGTGGTCAGCTTCACTGGGTTGATAGGATTCGTCGGGTTGGTGACGCCGCACATCGTGAGGATCTTCATCGGCGCCGACAACAGATATCTGATCCCCGCATCGGCATTGGCAGGTTCCGCGCTGCTCGTCACCGCGGACCTCCTGGGAAGGGCGATCCTGTCTCCGGTTGTATTGCAGGTCGGAGTGGTCATGGCCTTCATCGGAGGCCCCATGTTCCTGTGGTTGCTGATGAGGAAGGACAGCAAGGTATGGGGGTGACTGGATGACGAGGATCTGTCTGAATCACGTATCGTTCGGATACAACTCATCGACGCCCGTCCTGAGGGATGTGACGGTCACCATGGACGGTCCGGGCCTGTACTGCATCATCG
>CAVABN010000151.1:0-2687 GCA_963586845.1 Bifidobacteriaceae bacterium | reverse complement strand
GCTCTGCTGGGCCGTGGACAGCCCGATCTCGGCGGCGCCAAGCCTCTGGACGTGCTGCCTGGTCATCAGGCCGTCCTGGGATTCCGTGGCCGGCCCGATCTCGATCTGCGTTGACCCGACGAGCTCCCAGCTCCCGTCGACCCAGATGTACTCGTCGTGGACGTCCGACCCGTCCCCCTCCTTGGGGACCAGGTAGATGATGTGCTCTTGTCCTTCGGATGGAAGGGCGGACACGACCACCGCGTCCCACTCGATCACCTGCGCGAACCTGGCGTCCAGCTCCTCCTTGGTGTACAGCGCATCCAGCTTGGAGGCCCTGGCGTCGGTCAGGTCGTTGGCGGAGAGCCCCTTGCCCTCGACCACGGAGACCTTCCCGTCCAGCGCCGCCTGCTGGGGGACGCTCACGGGCTTCTGGGAATCGGGGGTGTCATCCACGTTCCCGAGGCCCAGCTGCTCCTTGGTGACGTTGTGCGGGTTGTCCGCACGACCCGTGTGGGCCTCCAGCGCCGAGGCGTCCGCCTTCGATGCCACGGATGCCTTGGTTGCGTATGTCTCCGGTATCGGGTTCCCGTCGGCGTCCGCCGTCGCCCTCCTTGCGAGGGCCGGGGTGACCTCCACCCATCCGGACGCGCCCCTGACGTTCTCCCTTACCGTTCCGTTCGAATCCTCGGAGCGGAACCATATGTCCCCGGCCGTGGAATCCTCCGGCGCATCGGGGGACACAACCGCCCCGGCGGAGGTCTTCGGGATCTCCGACAGATCCCCGTACCTTCCGGAGAAGGCCACAGGCGCCAGGGCGGAGGCGTCCGCCTTCCCCGCCAGGGACTGGGCCTGGGAGGACGACATTATACCGCTCTTGGAGGCGTCGGCGGTCTGGAGGACCGCCCCTCCCACGGTGATGCCCGATGCGTCCTGCACGACCGAGACGTCGGCCCCGGTGGAGCCCATGTGCTCCCAGTTCCCCCCGATGTAGAGGTACATGTCGCAGCGGTCGTCCGCCTCCCTGCGCACGAGGTACATGTTGTTGGGGTCCCCGGTCTCGGGGAGCTCGTCCACCAGGACCAGGTAGAACTGCCCGGATACGGCGACCTTGTTGTCCACCTCCGTCTTCGTGTAGACGTCCGATGACTTGTAGTAGTTCACGAGGTCGGCGACGTCCCGGGTCACGTACCCGGTGTCGTTGGCGAGCTCGGACACCGCCGTGGGAACGGATATGTCGGCCGCCTTCCCGGCCACGGGGACCGGGGCGCCGTTGCGTTTGATCCCCTCGATCACGTTGACCTGGGCGAACTCCTCCACGGAGCCCAGCTTGGCCTTGTCCGCTGCTGTATAATCTTCCGAGGACAGCCCCTTCCCGGGGACCTTGTCCACCTTCCCGTCCAGGGCCTCCCTCTGGCGGGTGCTCACCGGCTTGTCCGTGTCGGAGGTGTTGTCCGCGTTACCGAGGCCCACCTGGTCCTTCGTGACGCGGTGGGGATTGGAGCGGTCGGCGTTGTGGGCCGTGGAATCCGTCAGCACGCGCTTGGCGTTCTCCGTCAGGTCGAAGACCCGCTGGGAGACCGTGATGTAGTAGCCGTCGGCGGTGTACACGTCCACCAGGTCCGACGCCGGGATCCTTATCTCCGAATCGTCGTCCAGGACCAGGACGATCTCCACTTTGTCGTCGTCGAAGTATCCGGACTTCACCACCCTGCTCAATCCGGTCTCTATCTTGGACAGCACGCCGTCCATCCTATCCTTGAGATAGATGGACCCTGCGTCGTCTATCGCCAGGGACCATCCGTAGGACACGGGCACCTTGATGTCCGAGACGCGCCCCACGGGGACCACCGGGACCCCGTTGACCGACACCCCCACTATGACGTTGGGCTCCGCCGTGGGATCCAGCGCTTTCACGTAGGCGTCCAGGTCCATGAGGCCGGTAATTGCCTGCATGGGGTGGGAGTCCTTGGCCCCGCGGTTGAAGAGGAAGGCGTGGTCCCACTCCGTGGGCACCGGTATCGGGACCTCCACGACCTCCTGGACGTCCAGCTCCAGCTCTATGTCGGTCACAGCACCGCCTCCCCCACGGTCCGGCGCATCCACAGGGGCGCGTGTCTGAACCCTAGGACCTTGCCGGTCTTGGTGCGGGCGCGGACCTCCGCCACGGTGAGGCCCTCCATGAGGCGGGTCTCCTCCTGGGTGAGCTCCAGGACCGCGTCGGTGCCGGTTATGTCGCCGTATCCGATGGTCTTGGACAGGACCACCTTCGCTTCATCGGGGGTCCCCGAGAGGAAGGAGACGTCGATGGAATAGAGCATACGGGCATCGAAAGGGAACCGCAGTCTAATCGTGGGTGTAGTCCCTTGGATCATGCGGCTCTAATCCGAAAGAGATTACTTAAACAGGGTTCAGAAGGGAAGGGGTTTCGAAACGGTTTCGAAAGAGGTTCGGCGCCGTCAGACGGCGAGGCTCTTGTCCAGTTCCAGGACCGGAGGGTCGAAGGTCCAGGTGTACTCCTGGGTAGCGGCGAGGTCGGAGACCTTCAGGGTGTTCGGGATCTCGAAGACGAGGACGTTGGTCGCGCTGGCCCCGGGATTGACCGTCACGGTTTGATGGCCGGGGTGGCTGTATTGGTCTATCGACGTGGTGTATCCGACCCCTCCCGCTTCGACTTTCCAGACCCAGACGAAATCGCTGGTGGTCAC
>CAVABN010000150.1:0-2721 GCA_963586845.1 Bifidobacteriaceae bacterium | reverse complement strand
GTAGTGGTCTGTTCCAGCGATCAACGTGATAAATCATCCCCAACATCGAGAAATCTGAGCCTGTCATCAAGTTCGATATCCAGGATCCCCGAATCCATGATAATCTGACGGATCGTAGCAACATCGGTATCCAGTTCCTTGGATGCCTTCCTTCCGCTGAGACTTCTCCTGCTCACATATGTCCTCGTCCGAAGGTCGATGCATCTGCGGAAATCCCAGTCGTCGAACAGACCGCTACGGAAGAAATCGCTGGTGTGGAACAGTTCTATGCCCATGATATCGTCGGCGGTGACCGTTTTGATAATCGCTCTGAAAACCTCCTCGTGCATTATGATGGGTAATGTACATTTAGGTGTATAAATCTTAATATATAATTAATTTGGACCGTATCATTGGCGTCCGTTGGGTCTAGTGTCCGGATGTTCGTATATTAACTAGCCCCGTCATCCCGTACCCATGGGCGCGAGAGGTCCCAAGGCGAAGTACACGGACGTTTCGTGTCCGAACGAGGGTTGCCAATTCTTCGGCGTCAAGGGCGAGGGCAACATCGTCTCCCGCGGCACCCGCACCACGAGATCAGGCGACGAGGTCAGGATCTTCAGGTGCAACAGATGCGGATGCAATTTCAGCAGTCGCACGGGGACCGTCTACCAGCACCTGCACAGCTCCCAGGACGAGTTCGACGACGCCCGCAGGCATCTGGAGGACGGGAAGGGCATCCGCGGCACCGCCGACCTCACCCGCCATTCACCGGTCACCGTGATCCAATGGAACCGGAGGTCCGAACACCGAAATCCATTGCGATATCATTATCAACGATCGTCCCATCACCATCGGATCGCATGGGACGGAAAACAAAGGAAGGGGCGGTACCCGATGGGCGACCGCATCTGCATAAGGCTCAGGGACGCTCGCCGCACCACGCCGACATTCTACTGCCACTGGTGCGGTCTCGAAGCTCTGGAGGTAATGAATCAGGTCATACAGGAGCCCGCGGATTCGGTCGGGCTCATGATGTGCAACTTCATCGTGCGCATCATGCGCAGGAGGACGCACGACTCATCCTTCGACATATTCAACGCCGGCGAGGGCGACTCGTCGGCCGATTGGGATTGGGGGCTGTGGACATACGACGCGGAGGAGATGTCCTGGACCACGACGTACCCACCCCTGGAGGGACGTCAATTCACATCGGACGAGCTGTGGGACGTTACGGACTCGATGTTCCGCTCGCTCCGAGTCCTGCTCCTCGTGGAGCAGTCTCCTGACGAGCTTGACGATCTCGCCGCCGGATGCCGAATAGCCCGTACCGCCGATCTCGTTGACCCATTCCTCGCTGCAGGGGGCCCCGCCGAAGATGGTCATCACCGACAGGTTGTCCTCCTTGAAGATGCGGACCATCTCCTTCTGCTGCGGAAGGCTCACGGTCATCAGCGCCGAACCTCCCACGATGTCCGCCCCGGCCTCCTTCGCCAATCTCACGAAGGTGTCGGGATCCACGTCGCATCCCGCATCCACGACCCTGAACCCGGCCCCGCGGAGCATGGCGCAGCACACGTTCTTCCCGATCGAATGCACATCGCCCTTCACGGACCCCATGACGATCACGCCCTTCAGCTTGGCGTCGCCCATCATGTACGGCTCGATTATCTCCAGGGCGGCCTCCATGGCCTTCGAGGCCATGAGGATCTGCGGGAGGAAGATCTTCGCCTCGTCGAAATCCTTGCTGATGCGGTCCATCCCTTTGGCCAGACCGTCGTTGATGGCCGTCTCCGGGTCTATCCCGTCGGCCATGGCCGCTTCCGCGAACCTCCTGCTGTCGTCTATGCTCCAGGTGGCAATGGAATCCTCCAGTCCCCGGAGTATCTGCTTCCTGTCCATCCGTCCTCCTCAGATGAGATAAAGGGTTTCCCCGGCGGTCCCCCGCCGGTAAGGGGATCTCACTCCTTCTTCTCGGAGGCGTCTATGTCCTCCTTCTGTTTCCTGAGGTCCGCGATCCTCTCCTCGGACTTCTTGATCTTCTCGAAGAACGCGCCGATGTCGGCGTCCGCGACCGTCTTGCCCGCTTTCAGAGCATCGACCACGGCGTTCCCGATGTCGGAGACGCACTTCTCGATGGCGCGCTCCTCGTCCCTGATCTGGGAGTCGAGCTTGCTCTTGTCGACGGCGTTCCCCAGTTTGGTGTCGGCGTCCTTGACGGCGCCCTTCATCTTGTCCATCAGTCCCATTCGGGTCCCTCCGGCGTCACTCGACCAGCTTGTGGTATCCGTACGCGGGCTCGCCCGCGTTGAAGCAGTACTGGATCGTGGCGAACTGCTTCTTGAATGCCTTCACGTCCTCTTTAACCTTGCTCGGGTCCTCCTTCTTGACGATGACCCTGGCGATGAGATCCGCGACCTCCACCATCTCACTCTCCTTCATGCCGAGCCTGGTCATCTCCTGCGCACCCATCCTGAGTCCGGAGGGCCTGACGGAGCTGGTGTCCCTGGGCAGCATGTTCTTGTTGCAGATGATGTTGGCATCCTCGAGGAGCTGGGCGCAGTCCTTGCCTCCGCCGAACTTCTCCACGTCGAGGGCGATGGCGTGGGACCTCGTGAATCCCAGGTCCGGGCACAGGACGGGCACGCCCCTCTCGTACAGCGCCTGACCGAGGGCCCTGGCGTTCTTGCAGGCCTGTGCGGCGTAGTCTTTCGCGAACACGTCCATCTCCGCCAAGGTTAT
>CAVABN010000149.1:0-2774 GCA_963586845.1 Bifidobacteriaceae bacterium | reverse complement strand
TGAAAGCCCTCTACGACGACGCGAAAGCATTGTCATCCCTCATCCCGCACGTCTCCTTCCGCAACGTGCGCCGCTCCGAGGAGTTCATCCCCAGGGCCGATGCCCTCCTCAACCGGGAGATGGACAGGCACGCTCGAGCGTAGCCATTGTTATGTATACTGAACTTAGATGCCGATGCATGGACAGTTCACCTGCCATCGAGGCCATCGGCCTCACGAAGATGTACGGCAGCTTCGCCGCCATCTCCGACGTGAACCTCACCGTCAAACGGGGCGAGTTCATGGGGCTCCTGGGACCCAACGGCGCCGGCAAGAGCACGACGCTGAAGGCCATCACCGGACTCCTGAGACCGACCTCCGGCAGCGTGAGGATCGCCGGAGTGGACATCCGCGACCACAGTCGCGCGATGCAGCACGTGGGATGCGTCATCGAGACGCCGGAGCCCTATCCGGCGTTCACCCCCGCGGAGATCATGGAGTACGTCGCCAGGATGTACGGGATGGATTCCCGCGAGACCGCCATCCGCGCCAGGGACGCGCTGGAGACGGTGAAGATGTGGGAGTGGCGCAACAAGAAGATCGGCGGTTTCTCCAAGGGTATGAGGCAGAGGGTCGTGCTCGCGCAGGCCCTGATGCCGAATCCCGACACCATAATTCTCGATGAACCGACCTCGGGACTGGATCCCAGAGGGATGGTGGAGATCAGGCAGACCCTGGCGGCGCTGAAGAACCGCGACAGGAGCCTGCTCATCAGCACCCACATCCTCTCGGAAGTGTCGGAGCTGTGCGGCTCCGTCGCCATGATCCGCGACGGGAAGGTCATCGTTCAAGGAGATGTGTCGACTCTCATCCACGGCATGAACGGGAATTCCGTGACACTTGAGATCAGGACCGTCAACCCGTTCGCTCCCGCGGACATTAGGGATGTTGCGGGATGCCAGGGGGTCAGGGGGACCGAGAAGATGGGCGACTGCGGACTGAAGGTCCAGTTCACCGGGACCCCGGAGCAGCAGGCCCACATCGGGGACGTCCTCTTCAAGAGCGGACTCGGAGTTCTGGCAATGAACGAGAAGGGCGCGAACCTCGAGGCCCTCTACATGGAGCTCACCAGCGGGGAGGATGTCAGATGAAGTTCGGCAAGAAGTCCGAGGAACCGGTCGAACAGCCGGTCGAGGAGAAGCCGAAGAACACCTCCGTGGGCATCAACATCGGCGGGAACCCCGAGCCTGAAAAGAAGAAGATCTTCACCAAGGAGAAGGAGATCATCGACGAGGACCGCATCGGGACCTGGGCCGACACCGGATACAAGATGTCCGACGAGGAGGCCCACAGGAACGTCGTCTACGACGGCAGTTCGTCCGTCAAGAGGACCATGTGGGTGTTCGTCAACCAGATGAAGCTCTTCTCGAAGAACAAGTTCACGTTCCTCCTGGTGTTCGCGGCCCTGCTGATTCCCGTGATCATCCTGGGAGTCTCCACCATCGACGATGCTCTGATCCAGGGCTCCGCCGGTTCCACCGCGTACATCGGGAACGTCCTGGAGTTCATGCCCGTGATGGTCTGCCTGTTCACGGCCATCCTCTGCGGGACGCAGGTCGCCAACGAGTTCAAGGACAGGACCGCTTACATGAGCATCCCCCTGCCAATGACGAGGTTGGAATTCTATCTCGGGAAGTACCTGGCCGGGTTCGTCCTGTGCCTGGGCGTGTTCCTGATGGCGTTCGGATTCTCCGTCCTGCTGGCCATGAGGCACTACGAGACGTTCTTCAGCGACCAGATTTCGATGGCCCTGATCTGCACGATCATCACCATATTCGTGTTCTCAGCCACATCCTACTGCGTCGGATGCTTCATGAAGAGGGGTTCCGCATTGGTCCCGCTCGTCCTCATGCTGGTCGTCCTGCCGATGGTCGCATGCATCATCTACGCGGAGTACGACATCGTCGAGGTCTTCATGCTGCCCTGCTTCCTCCCGGATTCCATCGTGTTCACCCTGGGGGCCACGCCGCTGTCCCTCGCGGGGATGTTCAGCGGATTGCTGGATTCGACCGCGATCACGGACAACCTCATGGGACTGATCGGCACCGGAATCATCTGGGGAGTGGCTTTCCTGATACTCGGAGCCCTCAAGATCACAAGGAGGGAGATGTGATGGACAAGAGGATTTTCGCGGCCGTCGCGGTCCTCGTCATGGGGATCGTGTGCCTGGCGCCGGTGATCTCGGACGATGCCTCGGCGGAGAGCCGCACGGACAGGGTCTCGGAGGCCTACGTGGTCAAAGCGGAGTTCACGATCGACAGCATCCTGTCATCGAAGGATTATCTCACGCTGTACATGGTGGACGGGTCGGACAACCACAAGGCTCTCGAAGCGTACCTGAAGGATCCCCAGAGCGCCTCCTTCGACCTGAAGGACGATTTCAACGACCTGAGGAATCACCTGAACGAGAAGGTGTGGGTCTATCAGTACAGGGACAGCAAGACCGATTATCTCTCGTACGGTTCGAAATGGGCCGAAGCGACGCTCGTGCTGGAGCCGTTCAACCTCGAGAAGAGGATCGTCGGGGACGCCCACGACGTGGCCAAGGTGAAGATCAACAGCTTCGTCGGGAACGACGGGACCGAGTTCGGCGACTTCTACTTCTACAAGAACGACGACCGCTCCTGGTACCAGACCGAGACGACGTTCAGCTTCGAGATCGAGGCCGACACGGAGTACAGGGTGACCACGAGGAACGGAGATGCTCTCTACTACACGGTGGAGTACGACCTGGAC
>CAVABN010000148.1:0-2819 GCA_963586845.1 Bifidobacteriaceae bacterium | reverse complement strand
CTCCAGGCCTTCGAGCTGCTTTCCCGTCATGCGTTCGATGACCTCGAACTTCTCGTAGCCGCCCTTCTGCATTACGTACTCAGCTTGTTCCTCGAGGATGATGACGTCCTCCGTCCCCTTCGGGCCGGACATCCTCACCTTCGCGTATCCGAAGTCCGGGTGCACGGCGACGGCCATGTTGGCCGCCAGGGTCCACGGCGTGGTGGTCCATATCAGAAGCGAAGCGCTCCCGTCCTTCAGCGGGAACCTGACCATCACGGACGGGTCGGTCTCGTCCCAATACTCGATCTCCGCCTCGGCGAGAGCGGTCTCGCACCTGGGGCACCAGGTGACGACCCTGCTCGCGGGCTTCAGCAGCCCTTTCTCCTCGGCCCTCTGGATGGTCCACCATGCCGACTCCAGGTAATCCAGCTTGATCGTCAGGTACGGGTTGTCCCAATCCATCCACACCCCGAGCTGCTTGAACTGCTCGGTCATGTCGTCGTGGAGTCCCAGAGCGAACTCCTTGCAGGTGGTGACGAACTTGTCTATCCCGAGCTCCTCGATGTCCTTCTTGGAGTGGACGCCGATCTGCTTCTCCACCTTCACCTCGATCGGGAGGCCGTGCATGTCGAACCCGGGCTGGTCGCGGACGTTGTACCCGCGCATCCTCCAGTACCTGATCAGGATGTCCTTCACGGTCTTGTTCATCGCCGTGCCCAGATGGATGGCGCCGGTGGTGTACGGCGGGCCGTCCACGAAGTAGAAGGGCTCCCCGTCGGCGCGGAGCTCCTTCGTCTTCCTGTAGGCGTCGGTCTCTTTCCAAAATCCCTGGACATCCTTCTCGATGCCCTTCGCATCATAATTGGCGCGGATCTGCTTTATCATCGCATTCCCTCGAATCCGCGGGGTTTTTCTTCCCCCGGGGCGGTTTCGGAGGACCATCGCGGTATCTTTGATAATGTTATCGCGCGAGAAGGAGGGTGGCATCTCTCTCCGGCGGCCGACGGCCGCCGGGATCGGAGTCTGTTCCGGAACCTTGTATGGGTCCAAAGTACCGGAAACATCCCCGGGATCGCCGGAGGGGGGTCCGGTCGAGGGCCGGAGG
This sequence comes from Bifidobacteriaceae bacterium, assembly GCA_963586845.1. Lineage (GTDB taxonomy): Archaea > Thermoplasmatota > Thermoplasmata > Methanomassiliicoccales > Methanomethylophilaceae > Methanoprimaticola. The sequence continues at coordinate 1,732 of CAVABN010000148.1, read as the reverse complement.
CCCGAGACCCGGGCCTCCTCCGGCAATGAGACCATCATGACAGTATTCCCGAAGAGGAGAAGGGCGCTCCCCCGAAGGGGAGAACCAGGGCAGAACGCTCCAAGTGCTGACCCTGGTCCTAAGCGCTGTTCGACGGATAGTCGAACTCCTCAGGTAAACGATTTTCGAAACCACCTAGGCCATCGTCTCATAAACGGTAGTCGGTCGAGTTCATGTCCTCCATCATGTAATAAGTATTTAATAGCATTTACTTAACCTTAGCCAGTAAAGCCATTCCAATCGAGATCATCAGAAAGCCACAGAGAATAATGAACATCGCAACGTCCGTTTCCGCCGTCAATCAGATAGTTGCGATTCCTGAGATCAGACAGTCTGGATGCATCTATCCCTATCCATATAGTCATCTCTTCAGAATATCGAAGATACGGTGTCTCACGATGTGTTGATTCATTTTCTATATTATTTTCACATTGTTAAGATGTATGTTAAATAGTAGTGACGAATACACTCTTTCACCGGGGATGAAGTCCGATACGTAGGGCTTCATGTCACGCGTTAAGGGCTTCAGCTCTCTGGAGGAGGTGATAAAAATCGCCGACGACAGACCCTCGAAAGAGGGAAGGGACTCCCATTGGTGGGAGAACCAGGGCACGGTCCTGCAAATGATCGCCCTGGTCCTCGGAGCAGTTCGGCTCTACGTCGAACTGGCGGGGTAAACCGTTTAACAAACTCCTTACGACCATCGTCACCGAAACGGTGGTCGGTCAAGTTCATATCCTCCATCGTTGAAGTGATATATATAACTTCGATAGCGTTTAGATAACTATGAAACAAACAACCGATTGTATCAACAAATCCGGATCTGATGATTCAATTGTTCGTTTCCATCTAGATTCCCTCGATCCACCACTTCCAGATCGAATCCCCAATCTAAAGAAACTAAGGATTCTGCATATTCACACTAAAAACAAATTAAGGAAATTACTATTATATTCTGAAAACATTTTAAGGAGCACTCCATCCAGCATCCGTGAAGAGGAAGATCTACGACCGCCTCCTGGAATGGAAGGAGAGCGATGGCAGGACCGCGATGCTCATCGAAGGCGCCAGAGGCGTGGGGAAGACGTACATCGTCGAGGAGTTCGCCCGCAACGAGTACGAGTCGTACCTCCTCGTCGACTTCGAGAAGGCGGATGCCGGGATCAGGGACCTCTTCGACGACCTCACAGACATCCCGTTCCTCCTCCAGGCGCTGTCCCACGCGATGCGCGCGAAGCTCGTAGAACGCAGGTCGCTGATCATCTTCGACAACGTCCAGGAGTTCCCCCGGGCGAGGGAGGCGATCAAGTTCCTCGTGGCCGACGGCAGATACGACTACATCGAGACGGGCACCCGCGTGTCCCTGTACGAGAACGTCAGGGACATCGTCATCCCCTCGGAGGAGGAGTCGATCGAGATGCGCCCGATGGACTTCGAGGAGTTCTGCTGGGCCGTGGGCGACGAGGTTACCGCGGACGGCATCCGTTCCTGCTTCGAGAAGAAGGAACCGGCCGAGGGTCTCCACGGGACCTTCCTGAAGAGGTTCGCGACATACATGCTGGTCGGCGGCATGCCCGAAGCGGTGCAGGCGTACGCGGAATCGAGGGACTTCTCGGAGGCGGAGGACGCGAAGCTAAGGATCCTCAACCGCATCCGCGAGGACATAGCCGATAACGGCGGCAGGAGCAGGGTC
>CAVABN010000147.1:0-2832 GCA_963586845.1 Bifidobacteriaceae bacterium | reverse complement strand
ACCATGGAAGATGGTCGTCCGTGAGCCCGTCCACGATAAACAAGCGCGTCTCCGCTCTGGGGAAGAGGTGCGGGATCAAGGTGACGGTCCATTCCCTCCGGAGGCTGTACGCCAGGACGTTGACCGAGGAGGTCGGCGCCGACTACGACACGGTGAGGCGTCTCATGAGGCACGCGGACATCTCGACGACGCTGCGCTGCTACATCGAGGCGAACCCGGTGAAGATGCGGCAGGCACAGGCCGGATTGATGGGGGTTTACCGTCGGGCGTTCTGCACCATATAAATATCATAAGCATGATATGAGAACCGAAGGCAGGTTGACAGTCGAGCATCCGCGGAGCGACATTGTGTCTCGAGTGCGGATGTTGTGACCTGGTCCCGTTCAGGGATCTGTGATTCCGCGGCCAGTACTTTTGTGTTGCATTTCTGTATTTAAGCAAAATGGGGTAGAATTGCACATCTGTATTTAAGCAAAATGGGGTAGAATTGCACATTTGTATTTAAGCACATGGCGAATGGTATATCTATACAGCGAGTGATGTCGAATCGGATAGTATGATGAGGAGGAAGATCTACGACACCCTCCTGAAATGGAAGGAGGAGAGCAGGGGCGCCACCGCCATAATGCTGGAAGGCGCCCGGCGTGTCGGGAAGAGCTACATCGTTGAGGAATTCGCCAAGAACGAGTACGATTCATACATCCTGATCGATTTCTCCAATCCGGATCCGAAAATCATCAGTCTATTCAAGAACGACATCCACGACATCCGCCTGTTTCTGGACAAATTGGGGTACCTCGCCGGAACGAAGCTGTACGAGCGCAATTCGCTGATCATCTTCGACGAGGTCCAGTGCTACCCTCCCGCCCGTCAGGCCATAAAACATCTCGTCAAGGACGGGAGATACGACTACATCGAGACGGGTTCGCTGCTGTCCTTAAAGGAGAACGTCCGGGGGATCGTCATCCCGTCGGAGGAGCGCAAGCTCAAGATGTATCCGATGGACTTCGAGGAGTTCTGTTGGGCGATGGGGGATGAGATCACCGTCCCCCGCATTAGGAAGCATTTCGAAGATCGGACCCCTATGGGGCTCGACATCCACAAGGCCACGTTGCAGAGGTTCAGGACCTACATGCTGGTCGGAGGGATGCCCCAGGCGGTCGGAGCATATGCTGAGGACAGGGATTTCGGAGCGGCGGAGACCGCCAAACGCGACATCATAGACCTGTACATGGACGACATCAGGAAGAAGGGGACCAAGGCCAAGAGATTCTTCAAGAGCATTCCTTCGGAACTCAACAAGCATGACAAGGCCTTCACGCTGTCGCAGATCGAGAAAGGCGGAAGCATGGATGATTTCGAGGACCTCCTGGAATGGTTCGACGACTCCATGATGGTCAACATCTGTTACAATTCGACGGATCCGAGCATAGGCATCAAGATGAATCTGGACAGCACATCGTTCAAGTGCTACATGGGTGACACGGGGCTCCTGATAACGATGGCCCTGGATACGGGGATAGCACTGGAAGGGGATGTGTATTTCTCGTTGTTGAATGATAAGTTGCATATCAACGAGGGGATGTATGCGGAGAATATCGTGGCGCAGATGCTCAGAGCGGAGGGTCACGACCTGTTCTTCTATTCGTTCTACGATCGGAGCAGGAGCAACAACAGGTACGAGGTGGATTACCTCATCCGTGAAGGCGGCAAGATCTCTCCATTGGAGGTGAAGTCCAGCGGAACTACGATGCACGCGTCCCTGGACAGGCTCATGGCCAAACATTCGAAGACGCTGGGGCAGGCCTACATCATCTGCAACAATGATCTGAGGAAGGACGGAAACATCCTGTTCATCCCGATCTATATGACATTCTGTCTCCACGGCCCCCGTCAGAGGGCGAACGATCGGAAGAACAGGCTTTTGGAAGTCGGGTCGTGAATGCGTTCGAGCGGAATCGATGCGTCAGGACGATTAGACGATATCCAGGTGTCGCAGAACCAGTTCGATAATGGACTGGCTGCACCCTCCAATGTAACTTCTCGAATTTTTGAACACATATAAAGTCTGATTTCGAACATCGGGTCCGAAAGCGACCGAGCTTGTTCACATTCTTTTATTACGTGACCTAGAGCCTATACTTCAGCTTCGGTTGATAACATGAATAGAAAGCTACTGGCCGCGGTGGTGGCGATCATCATCGTGGCATGCGCCGCTATCGTGGCGGTCAATCTGAACGATGAGAGGGGAGGGGGCTCAATTGTCGTTGAGACCAGTCCCGATTTCGCTCCGTTCGATTACTACTATGGCGATCAGTTCGCCGGGATCGACATGGATGTGATCCGTGCCGTTTGCAAAGAGATCGGATACAGCGTCGAGTTCAGGCAGAACGCCTTCGACTCGATCATCATGTCCGTGCAGCAGAAGAAATGCGACATGGGCGCCTCCGGTTTCACCATAAGCGATGAGAGGAAGCTGCAGGTCGACTTCTCGGAGTCCTATGCCACAGTCAAACAGGTGGCCGTGGTCTTGAAAGACTCGACGATCGATTCTCTCGAGGATATCAAAGGGAAGAAGCTCACCGTCCAGACCGGTACAACCGGTGCTGACTACGCCGAGACGGTCAGCAGCGACATCGTCTACCAGAAGGCGTACGCCGATGTGGTGCTGGACGTCCTCAACGGCAAGGCCGATGCGGAGATCGTCGACGACATGGTCGCCCAGTCCCAGGTGGCAGCCCACCCCGAGCTCGAGATCCGCGACATCCTGACCGATGCCGAGACCGAGTACTACGGGTTCATCTTCTCCAAGGACAACAAGGACCTGTACAC
>CAVABN010000146.1:0-2856 GCA_963586845.1 Bifidobacteriaceae bacterium | reverse complement strand
ATCGCGCGAACTTCGACAAGGCGATGGAGAGATCCTACACGATCACCTCCAAGAGCGTCAGGGACAGGGAGTGGAGGAATCTTCTCAACGCTCCCTTCTCTCAGCCGTCGCCTTACTACAACGACGTCGTCATCATCAATGTGCAGGCGCTCAAGCTTCAGCCGTACATACAGTCCCTCCTCCGCGATGCACACACACACCACACACACACGATGCCACGCAATGAGCTAGTCGTAACACCGAGGGAGGGAGCCTGATGGCAGACAACCTCCGCTTCTACGCGCGTGGCGCCGAGCCTCCTCCTGAGGCATGCAGGAAGTTCACCCGTGCGGGAGGATTCTCCGGTACAGACATCAACGCCATGTGGCGCATCAAGATCCTGACCGAGGTCTTCGGCCCGGTCGGATTCGGCTGGAAGACGACCTCGACCTTCCACGTCGAGCACTACTCCGATGTGGATGTCCGCATCTACTGCGACCTCCTCCTCTATGTCAAGGACCCCGAGACGCGCGAATGGAGCGCACCCATCGAGGGATACGGCGGGAATCAGGTCGTCAGCCTCCGCGGAGGCAAGCCCTATGTCAACGACGAGTGCTACAAGATGGCCGAGACGGACGCCTTCGGCAGCGCGTGCAAGAAGCTCGGCGTCGGAGCGAGGGTCTACTGGGAATCCGACCGCTCGAAGTACACGATGGACGACGACGGCAACGTCGAAGTCACGGTCAAGACCGATGACGAGGTCAAGGCCGAGAAGCGCCAGGCCAATGCCGAGAAGGTCAAGAAGGACCCCTTCTTCGGCGTCAAGGACTTCGTGACCGCCGACAAGCTGGAGGGATCCCAATGACCGGATACCTCGCCACCCCGTCCCCGGCTTATCTCAAGGCCCTGCAGGATCTGGCCCAGAAGTACGGCCCGGAAGCCGTCGCCGAGTCGCTGATGTGCGGACCGAGGGTCGACATCCAATGCCCCAGATGCACCGCATCGCTGAGGCCCAGGCAGGAGACTGTCGAGGACATGGGGATTATCGTCTCCCGCCAGTATGTCTGCAGGTCATGCGGGTACGTCATCCAGTCCGAGTACACGCCGGAGTATCAGGCCATCCTCGACGAGGAGGAGGCCAAGGCCCAGGGGGGATGCCAGTGACGTGCTTCACCCGCCAATCCCTCGACACCCTCACCCGTGAGGTCATCGCATCCACCCCGGAGGCCCCGTGGTATCAGGTCGCAACCGACTTTTGGGCCGTCCTCGCATCCGAGGGCGCGTACCTCACAAAGGAGGGAGCTTGATGGCCGTCAACGAGGAGATCCCTCGCACGGTCGGAGAGGCGGAAGCCCGCCTCATGGAGCTGAGGGACGAGTTGGACGGACAGATCGCCGTCCTCCAGGTCGCGCTCGGCGAGGTCAAGGCCGCGAGAGCCGGAGTCGACCGCCTCAAGCAGGAGGTGGCCCGCCAATGACCGAGTTGACCTTCGTCGTCTACCCTAACTCGAAGGAGCGCTCGATCTGCGTCGAGGGGATTGACTCCGACTTGACCGAGAGGGAGGTCGTCGACTGCATCATCGCCGAGTCCAGGCGTCACGGCTGGCAGTCCACCGGGATCATCGCCTATCGCAAAACGTCGAGCGGATGGGCGATCCCGTGGGCGGAGATTGACATCGCCACCGGGGACTACAGGAGGATCGAGCGATGACCGCCACATACGACGGGAAGCTGACCGTCACCAAGGACGGGATCTCCCCGTGCTGCAGAGCGATGGACATCTGTGCTCTCCGCAGGCAGATCTATGTCTCCGCCAAGGGACAGATGATGCTCCGGTCGAGCGAGGACCCCAAGAAGGGACTGGCCATGATGTGCTGTCCCTTCTGCGGTGCGAGGCAGGAGGGGATGCGATGGTCGCACAGGCATCCATCCTCCGCGCATTGGAGGCCCGTCCCATGAGCACGGTCGACATCGCTGAGGCCGTCGGGACGACGCCTTCCGACGTCTCCTCCTCCATCCCACAGCTCCTCAAGTACGACCTGATCCGCGTCGTCGGCTGGACGGCGGTCCCGCATCACTCGTGCATCAAGGTCTACGCGCTCGATGATTGGCACGGCCCGATGCAGAGAGCCGACGGAAGGGTCTCCCTGAGTTACATCCCCAAGATCCGCTACGCGGTGGGCATGACGCTCAGGCTGGCCCAGGGGCCGATGACCCTCCGTCAGATAGCCGGGAGCGTCCACCACCGCGACCCGGTGCGCGTGACGAACTCCCAGCTGGTCTACATCGGCAGGATCCTCCGCTCGATGGAGAGCGAGGGCAAGGTCAGGCGCACGAGGGAGCAGGTCGGAGCGCTCAATCATCCGGCAGACCTGTGGGAGCTGGTCGCATGAGGCAGGATGAGGTCATGGAGATCCTCCGTGCATCATCCGTCCCGATGACCGTCGTGGACATCGTCGAAGCCCACGGAGTGCGTCCCAACTGGATCGTGACGGACCGCGCCAAGGTCAACACCGCGCTCCGCCACCTGGAAGCCCTCGGTCTCGTCCGTCGCGCGGGATTCCGCGCATCCGGAAGTGCCAAGGGAAGCCCCTTCGTCCTCTGGGAGGTGGTCGCATGAGGCAGTCCGACGTCATGTCGGCGCTCTCCGCGTCCGACCATCCCCTGACCACGACGGAGATCCTGACGGCCCTCGGGCAGGAGGTCACGTCATCCAACCTCTCACAGCTCCGGACGATCCTCACACGTCTCCACGATCAGGGACACGTCGAGAGGGCCGGGAGCATCATCGGTCGCCGTCAGAGCATCAACACTCAGTGGGTGGTCGCATGATGCAGGCAGACGTCCTGGCCATCCTCCGCGCATCATCCGCACCCAT
>CAVABN010000145.1:0-2859 GCA_963586845.1 Bifidobacteriaceae bacterium | reverse complement strand
GACCAGTTCTCCACGGACTTGCCGTTCGACGATGAGAACTTCAATAGCTTCCCGTTATGGATTCCGTAGAAGTATCCGTTCTCCCCGTAGAAAGCGGAATCGACATCAGGTATAGCCCAGAGCTCGTTCAGCTCGAGATCGTACGCTTTGTCGGTCGCATAATCGAGGATGACACCGTCGCCGTACCCTATGTAGATGTAGTATGCGACAATCGTCGAGTCGGGCGTGTACACCGAATCAAGGACATCTCCCGTGAAAGAATCCACCCTGTAGAGCGTGTTCCCCGCACGGAAATAGACGCTGTCATCGACGACGAGCGGGATGGACGGGAACCCGGACCAGATATTCATACTGGTGTCGACCTTGTTCCTTTTCGCCCAGAGCTGCGTGATGTCCTCGAACGGCGCCTCCGTGCCGGTCAGACCGTCCCCGTAGGCGGAGACTGTGCGCGTGTCGACTCCGACCTCGATCCTGTTCTGCACGGTCCTCTTTATGGACTTCTCGGAATCGCCCACGGCCCTGCCGTTGACGATCCAGTCCTTCAACTCGCTACCGGAGCTCTGGAACGTGAAGGTGACCTCGGTCCCCTTCGCCACCTTCTCTCCGCTGAACAGGTACTTGCCGTCGGCGGTCGCGCGAATCGAACCGTCGGAGCCGAAGACGACCTCGGCACCCTCGTTCAACGTCCATTTGGCATAGAGGGTGCAGGCACCGGTTATGGCCCCGGAAGAATATGCGTTCTTGTAATCGGAGTCGACGTACCACCCGTATAAGGTATACCCATCCCTGCTGACGGATCCAGATGTCTTCATGCTCTCGAGTGTCGCGGAGGGGACGCTCTGACCCGCGGGTATCTGGGCGGAGCCGCTCGTCACCGATCCTCCGTAATCGAAAGTGACCGCATACTTGACCAGATTCTGCTTTTCGGAGAATATCAGAGTCGTAGTCTCTGAACTGGAGAGTTCCACGGTGTACATCCCATCCTTGAACCCGATCTCATTCCCGCCGACGGTCAGTACCATATTCTGCGGGATCAGCCCATCGGCGGACGTCGCGGAGAAGGTTATCACCGCGGGCGTGTCCTTTCCGTCCAGGGAATAGGCCATGGACATGGCATAGAATTCCGGAACGACCTGTATCCCTTGGAATTGAATCTTGCAGCCGGTCACGCGTTCGATGGCTTTCACGGGATCCTTTTCTTCGTCCCCCAACCGGATGTCGAACAATTCGTACCGGAACGCCTCATATCCTGAAGATGCAGACCCGCCGTACGCGGCGAAACGGCCTGTCAGATTGAAGGTGACGTCCGAGACCTTGAGGGATTCGACGCCCGTTCCGAACTCCACATTGTCGGTACCTTTCTGAACGACACTCTTCCCGTTGAATTCTATCTTGGTGATATTCAAGTGTGCAGACTTGTCTCCATACAGATTGATGGTCCCTGTCGTCTCCAATCTGAGTGAGGTTATCGAAGCCTTGAGGACCGACGAGACTTTGAAGTCTATGTCCTTGGCCGTATCCTCTCCTCCCCACACGAGTTCGGAGACGTACTGCCTGAATTCCTGGTCCCCGGACTTGATGGTCATGAACGCGTCCGACGAGATCTCGTCGACATCCGCGGGAATCGTCACAATGCTCTTGCCGTGAGGGACCAGGACCAGCTGGCTCCCCTTCAGAAGCAATCCGTCTTTCGCCCTATATACAGAGTTGCCCTCCTCCACCTCGATCGTCTCCAAGTTCAGATTGCAGGCGAACGCGTTCGAAGAATAAGCGATGACATCCTTGGGAATCTGGATTGATTCTACCGACGATGCCACAAGGAGGAGTTCCTTCCCTCCTTCGATGCTCTTGAAGAGCATAATGTTCTTCGGATCGGTGGAGTAAAGGGATCCGGATTCGATCCTTATGGATTGCAGGGATGCGGTCCCGTAGAAGGCGTCCTCCGCAATTCCCACTGGACTCCCCGTGAAGGTTATCACGAAGGCCGAGCGTATGTCGCTGAATGCTCTGCTGGAGATGCTCCAACCCCCTCCCACGGATAATGTGGCCAGATTCTGACTCCCATAGAACGCGTTCTCGCCGAGAGTCGCCCCGGAATCGGATGCCGAAGGGATCTTCAGATCGGTCAAACCGGTCTGAGAGAACGCCATCTTGCCGATGGAACCCAACTTCGTTCCTTCGGCGAATGATATGGTAGTCAGCTTCTCATCGTTCATGAATGCACATTGTCCGATACTGGTGAGGCTCTCCGGGAGTTTCACCATAACCAAGGCATCACACTGATAGAACATCATGTCGGGCAGAATCTTGATGCTCGATCCGCCGAGGTCGATGCTCTCCAACTTACTGTTACCGCTGAAGAACCCTATGAGCTGTTTGCTGTCATAAGATTCCAGGAAAGAGGTTGCCGATGCCGGTATCGTGACATTCTCGATCCCTTCGGGAATCAGGAGAATCACATTGTTCAACATCAAACAGTTGTTCTCCACGGTGTACTTGGAACCGGATGCGACCGAGATCGTCTTCAATTCGGAACATCCGAAGAACGGCGTCGTCAGCTGATTCGACGTGCCTCCTGCCTTATGGGTAATCTCGTTCGTGGAGAGCTCCAATTCAGCGTTAGTAGGCAATGTTATTGTGGTGATCTTGGTCCCGGAGAACGCTCTGGAACCTACCTTCGTGAGTTCGTCTGGCAGAGTGATGCTCGTAAGGCCGCTGTTCCTGAAGCAATCTTTCGGAATCTCCGTTATGCCCGATCCCAGGGTTATGCCGGCGGAACCGAACTCGGAACAATTCCTGAACGCCCCCTCGGCCAATCCCGTGATGGCGACAGGGCTCGTCTCATTCCCATCCTTGACG
>CAVABN010000144.1:0-2890 GCA_963586845.1 Bifidobacteriaceae bacterium | reverse complement strand
TGCCGAGACCGAGTACTACGGGTTCATCTTCTCCAAGGACAACAAGGACCTGTATACGCTGTTCAACGATGCGCTGAAGAAGCTGATCGACAACGGCACCGTTCAGAAGATCATAGACTACTATGTGGAGAACGGATGCAGCGCCGACACCCCGCCCTACTACAGCGACACGAAGACCATCGTCGTCGAGACCAGCCCCGATTTCCCTCCCTACGAGTACCTGTTCGGAACGGAGTACGCGGGCATCGACATGGACATCGTCAGGGCCGTCTGCAAGGACCTCGGCTACGAGGTCGAGTTCAGGCAGAACGACTTCGATTCGATCATCCTCTCGGTCCAGCAGGGCAAGTGCAACATGGGAGCCTCCGGTTTCACCATCAGTGATGAGAGGAAGGAGCAGGTCAACTTCTCCGATCCGTACGCCAGCATCAGACAGGTGGCCGTGGTCCTGAAGAATTCGTCCATCAGCACGGCGGACGACATCAAGGGCGCGAGGATATCCGTTCAGACAGGCACCACAGGCGCCGAACTGGCCGAGGACTACACCGATGCAGGGAACATCAGCTTCCAGAAATCATTCATCCAGGCGATGCTGGATGTCAAGAACGGGAAGGTGGACTGCGAGATCGTGGACAGCGTGGTCGCGGAGGCGCAGGTCAAGGAGAATCCCGATCTGAAGATCCTCGACATCCTCGATTCGGATACCGAGTACTACGGGTTCATCTTCTCCAAGAAGAACACGGAGCTCCTCGAGGCGTTCAACTCGTCCCTGCAGAAGCTGAAGGACGACGGGACCATCGACAAGATCCTCGAGTACTACGTGGACCACGACTACAGTACGGACACCCCGTCCTACTACAACCAGACCAGCAAGGGGACGATCACCGTCGAGACCAGCCCCGACTTCCCGCCCTACGAGTATCTGCTCGGGAAGGAGTATGCGGGTATCGACATGGATATCGTCCGTGCGATCTGCAAGGACCTCGGATACGATGTGGTGTTCAAGCAGAACGACTTCGATTCGATCATCCTCTCGGTCCAGCAGGGCAAGGCCGACATGGGCGCATCGGGTTTCACCATCAGCGAAGAGAGGAAGTTGCAGGTCAACTTCTCGGATTCCTATGCCACCGTCAAGCAGGTCGCCGTCGTCAAGAAGACCTCCACGTTCAGCACCATCGACGACATCAGGGGTGCGAGGATCTCCGTCCAGACCGGAACCACCGGTGCCGCGCTGGCTGAGGATTTCACAGACATAGACAACATCAGCTTCCAGAAATCCTTCATCCAGGCGATGATGGATGTCCAGAACGGGAAGGTGGACTGCGAGTTCGTCGACAGCGTCGTCGCGGAGGCCCAGGTCCAGGCCAACCCGGACCTGAAGATCCTGGACGTCCTCGATGCGGACATCGAATACTACGGGTTCATCTTCGCGAAGGAGAACACGGAGCTCCTCGCGGCATTCAACTCGTCCCTTCAGAAGCTGAAGGACGACGGTACGATCGACAAGATCATCACGTACTACGCCGAGCACTACTACAGCACGGACACCCCGTCCTACTACGATCAGGACGGAGGGGACTCCAGCAGCGGTGGCGGAAGCGGATTCTGGGACAGGTTCAAGAAGGACTTCATCGACAACGACCGCTACTCCTACATCTTCAAGGGTCTGAAGAACACCGCGATGATCACCGTTCTGGCGCTGGTGATCGGTCTCGTGATCGGGGCCCTCGTGGCCATGGTCAGGAGCACCCACGACCAGACGGGCAGGTTCTACATCTGCGACAAGATCTGCAGGTTCTACATCACCGTGATACGCGGAACGCCTGTGATGGTCCAGCTGCTGATCATCTACTACGTGGTGTTCGCATCGGTCAATCTGAATCAGATACTGATAGCCGGTGTGGCGTTCGGTCTGAACTCGGGTGCGTATGTGGCCGAGGTGTTCAGATCGGGTATCAATTCGGTCCCGAAGGGACAGATGGAGGCCTGCAGGAGCCTCGGTATGAATAATGGCCAGTCGATGAAGACGGTCATCATGCCCCAGGCGCTCAGGAACATCCTGCCCGCTCTGGGTAACGAAGGCATTTCCTTGTTGAAGGAGACATCAGTCGCCGGTTACATCGGAGTCATGGACCTGACCCGTGCGGGAGACATCATCAGGGGACAGACCTATGATGCGCTGCTTCCGCTGCTGGTGGTCGCGATCATCTATCTGGCGATAGTCCTCGTGCTGACATACCTGATTAAGAGACTTGAGAGGAGGCTTAACAGTGCCTACTGACGAAGTGCTGATTGAGATCTCCGGACTGCGCAAGGCGTTCGGGGAAAACGAGGTGCTCAGGGGCGTCGACTTGGAGGTCCGCAAGGGGGAGGTGATCTCGATCATCGGTCCCTCGGGATGCGGGAAGTCGACCCTCCTCCGTTCGGTCAACCTGCTGGAGACGCCCACGGGCGGTTCCATCGTGTTTGAGGGGAAGGAGATCGCCGGAATCGGTGAGAAGCCCGAGGGCATCGGAGCGAAGATCGCGTCGGTGCTGAGGCCCAAGCCTTCGACCGATCTGGACCAGTTGAGGATGAAGATAGGGATGGTCTTCCAGAGCTTCAACCTCTTCCCGCACAAGACCGTGAAGGAGAACATCATGTTGACTCCCGTCCTTCTCGGCCTCATGACCGAGGAGGAGGCGTCCGCCAAGGCTGATGAGCTTCTCAAGAGGATCGGTCTGCCGGACAAGGCGGACCAGTACCCGTCCAGGCTGTCCGGCGGACAGCAGCAGCGCGTGGCCATCGCCAGGGCCCTGGCGATGAATCCCGACGTGATGCTCTTCGACGAGCCCACGTCCGCTCTGGATCCGGAGATGGTCGGCGAGGTCCTGAACATCATCAAGGACCT
>CAVABN010000143.1:0-2896 GCA_963586845.1 Bifidobacteriaceae bacterium | reverse complement strand
ATCCTGTTCAGGGCCGCATGCGACGCCGGGACGTATATCAGGACCCTGTGCGTGGATGTCGGGGATGTCCTGGGATGCGGTGCGAACATGGTCGAACTCAGGCGCACCCGTTCCGGGAAGATGACCGAGGACCGCGCGAACACCCTGCACGAGATCAAGGACGCGTACGTGTTCTGGCAGCAGTACGGCCACGGGGAGTATCTCAGGAAGATGGTGCTCCCGATGGAGGTCCTCGTGGAACCGTTGCCGAAGGTGGTCGTCAAGGCCACTGCGGTGGATGCGGTGTGTCACGGGGCCCATCTCTCCGTCAAGGGCGTGCACATGCTCGACGAGGGCATCAGGAAGAACGCCCTGGTGGCGATGATGACCGCTCGCGGGGAGCTGATCGCCCTCGGCAGGATGGCCATGTCCACCGACAAGGTGATGGCCGCCGATTCCGGCGTCGCCGTTGAAACCACTAGAGTTTTCATGGACCGCGGCCACTATCCGAAGATGTGGAAGTACTCCACGGACCTCGAGGAAGTGTCCTCGGAGATCCAATGGGCCGAGTGAATCCAGTCACTGTTTCTGACGACGGCCTTTCTCATCGTTGTGGACCGTTTCCGTGAGGACTTTCAGCTGGTTACCATAGAAGCTGATTCCATAGATCATCACATCGCCCGGCATCCCGAAGTAGTATTGCTCGTCGTGAATCTGTTTGACGGCTTCGCGAGCATCCTTCTCGAGGTTCTTGGCGGACTTGGAGACTTTGAGCTCGAAGACTCTGTATTGTTCGCCTTTAACCTTCGGCTCCAGCATGATGTCGGTTCTTCCGAACCCGCTCTTGTGCTCCGTCCTCACGTCATAGCGCTCAATCAGGGAGTGCATCAACGTCATCATGATGACCTCGTACGCATTCTCCTTCAGGTTGAGGTAGTTGCCGTGCAACAGCACATCTTGGAAATGCTCCTCCATCATGGCGGCATCCCCCTCGATCGTAGCCTGGATGAATCCCCTGAAGTGCTTCGTGTTCACCTTTCCGACGGATGAGACCATCTTGTTTACCTTCAGCCTCACCTCTTCGTTGGGGACGGATACCTCATATTTTCCGTTCTTCGAGGGAACGGCCTTCAGATATCCGGACATCGCCATCAGACTGTACAGATATTCGTCCTTGTCCATGATCTCGTCATAGGCCAGCTCCGAAGCCAGATCGGTCTCCACGCTTCCTCCGGTTATCAGGCCGAGGATCTTGTCCATGTTTTCGGAATCCACGTTCCAAAGAAGGTCCGATATTATGGTCGTCGATCCGCTGGCTATCCAGTACGCTTCAGGTTTGCATTTGTTGGCCACGTAGCTCATGATGCTGTAGGGGTTGTACACCTCCGCCTCTCCGAAGCGGTAACCGTCGTACCATTGCTTCGCCTCATCGATCTTGTTTGAGTGCCTGAAGTCCTTCAGGACTCTCTTCACTTCGGTTTCTGTGAATCCGAACCTTTTTTCTCCGATCTCCGAGAATATGTTGAACACGGATACGTTGTTCAGATCCGAGAAGATGCTGGCTTTGGCGATCTGCATGACGCCGGTGATGTAGACCATACCCCTGTTCGGATTCCCTTTGACCGAGAAGTACATGAATCTCTTCAAGAACTCCATCATCGGCTTATGCGATTTTTTACCGAATGCATCCGAGACGGCGGCATCGTATTCGTCGATGAGGATGACTGGCTTCACGCCGAATTCGTTGAACAGTGCGAGAGACAGCCACTGGACAGCTGTTCTCAAACGGGCTTCGGTGATAGTGTCATCATCCAAGGTCTCGAATATCTTCCTAACAGGGGCCCTCAGCTTCTTGGATTTCAGGAGATAGCGGTGGGGTTCGAAGCACAGGGCCATGGCATTGCGTACTCCGTCCAGGAACTCCTTCTTGGTACTGGCTTTGGTAGTCCCGAGATCGAGGTGGATCACCGGGTACTTGTTCATGTACTCCAGGCACTCGGGGCAGTTGGAAATCGCGAGCCCGTCGAACCAGGATTTGCTGTCATACGCCCTGTTGAAGAACGCATCGAGCATGGATAGGTTGGTGGTCTTCCCGAATCTGCGGGGACGGGTGAACAGGTAGACTCCGCAGTCGTTGGTATCGAGGATGTCCTTGATGAGAAGGGACTTGTCAACGTAGTATTTGTCCTTCTCACGGAGTTCCGCGAATGACAAACCGCTGAGGTCTATCTGCTTCATACAACCTTGAATCCATCACGGATTGATAAGTGTTCGCGGAGAAAATCACGGAGATGCTGTCAGAACGGGCGGTCTGCAGGAGCATTGGAGCGATATCTGGCCTGCGGTGGGCATTTAACATCGTACGCCATTCTCCGACGCATTCGGTGATTGAATGTCGCTATTCGCCAAGAGGGAGCAGGTCTACGGCCCCGAGACGGTATCCGTCGGGGATTTCGATGTCACGGTCGACGGTTGCTATCGGAACGTGGTGACCATCCCCTTGGATGTGAGGCCGCACCGCATGCTCAGGGTGAGCGTGAAATCCGACCATCCTGTGGATGTCGTCGTCGCCCGTTCTGACAGGTCCTCCGCGGGCCACAAGGACGGTGTGACCGATGCGGTCCTCGGACCGTTCGACACCGGGAAGTCAGACAGCATGGGTATCCTGCTCGGGGTGTTCAAGGGCGACAAGGCTTCGGTCACGATCGAGGCATGGACGGATAAGGAATGACCTCTGCACCTTTCACCGACAGGGGCCTCATGCGGGAGGCCGAGGGTTGGAAGCTCCTCGTGGCAGGGATTTCATTCATCGTCGGCTTGGTGCTGGCGTACGCGCTGCCCTCGTTCGTCGACGGCATCGGTCATCGGGATTCGTTCGTTCTGCTTTGCCTACCATTCATCGTCCTGGGTATCTGGG
>CAVABN010000142.1:0-2984 GCA_963586845.1 Bifidobacteriaceae bacterium | reverse complement strand
CGAACTCCTCCACCTGCTTGTAGAGATGGAACATCTCCTCGATCATCCACCTCTGCCTGTAGGCATCGTACGCCTCCTCCGCATCCATCTCCAGGTCGCTGCGGTAGATTATCGTACCCGACCTCTTCATCGTCTTGGCCAACTCATCGGCATCCAGGCCTTTCTTGGACTTCCTGGCCTTGTTCAGATAGTCCGTCTCCTCGAAGGCCGCCCTGGCCGGTTCGCGGAACGAGTAGAACCAGGTCTTGTTCTTGTCGTCGTACCTCCTGACGTACATCACGCCGTCGTACGTCTTCAGCACGCTGTCGTAGTCGTACAGATGCAATCTGGCTATGGCTTCGGAGTTCCTCCTGATCGGGAACAGGTAGTGGAGCTTCCTGTCCGGGTCGGAGAACTCCTTGCGGGCGACCTCGGCTGTGAACGCCTTGTCGCCCACCAGGACGGCGTTGCGGAGGTCGTTCTCCTCGATGAAGCTGGAATACGCCTTGGAGTCCATCATGTTGCCCTTGTAGACGGAGAAGCACACCGGCTCCTTCCTGTCGACGTCGTACGCGTACAGGATCGAGATCTCCCTCCCGCCCCTGACCTTGGCTTTTCTGGACAGCTCGGAGAGGCTGTTGACGATGCTACCGTCGCCGATGAGGGTGCCGTCGACGGCGGCTTTCGCGCCGGGCGCCATCCTGGCGACCCTCAGATCGAGGAACATCCTGATCCTGATGTAGTGGAGCCCGAGGTCCTCCAACATCTCGGAGACGCTGTTCTTGGACATCGGAAGGCTGGGATAGATGCTCGCGAGGATGCTCTCCCTGTAGTCGCCCTTCATCCTGGAATCCTTCATACCGGGCCTCCTGACTCTGAGGATGGCCATGCAGTAGAGGGTCTCGGCGGTCTTCTCATCGAACACCTTCCGCAGGTCGTCCAGGATGTCCTTCGTCTCGTCCTTGACGACCGTTTCCAGAGCCCAGGTCTGCATGTCGACCTCGTCCGGCTCCCTCGGGCCCTTTTCAAGTTTCTCGACGTACCTCCCGTCGACGATCTCCCCGATGACGGAGCCGTACACGTTCCACGTGCGGCCGTTCTTCTTCTCGGTGCCCTTGATCTCCCTCACGTAGTATCTGGTCCCGCTCTTGTTGACCTGAGCGGCGACCACCGTGTGCTCCGGCCTCTCTACCTTCCTGATCTCCTCCGGAACCTTCATCCCGCATCCCTGAAATTGACAGTACATTTGCATATAAATATGTACTGCAAGGCGGCCGTGAAACGGCCGGAACGATGGTCCACGGGATGCCCCACAAGGGCGGACAAAGTCGTAGAAGCAGGCGTTTCAGCAGAAGAAAAGGGTCGCAGGACCGGAAGAAAGACAGGAATCGGGCTCGATAAGCCTCGATCGCTCGGCACCCTGCGACATCGTACATTTTGCAGTACAGGATTTTGGGAAACCATTGTCTACGATTTCGTCGATGGCGTCCTGATCTACTACAACGATAGTCAGGTCCAGATGTACGCCACCCAGTCATCCACGCCTACGGACTCATCCAGCGATTATACGACGATGATCGGCGTTCTGCCGTCCTCGTCCGGATTCGGTTCGACGTCTACATCCTCGTCCACGAACGCGGGATTCTGGGGATTGCCGACTGGTACGGATGGTTCCGCGACGTCGGGTCTTTACGATTACATCTACTCCGATACGAGTTCATCCTCCTCGTCACCTTATGGCCTCTATGTGGGTGGCTATTCGAGCAGTTCTGCGTCTGCGCCGTCTTTCGGGCTTTCATTCATGAGCGCGTATCACAAAGTTACGGTCTCGTATTCGGACACAGGTGGGCGCCTGGCCTTCGTTTACGACCCTGTATCATCCACGGTCACATACGACCACACTGCGCTGACCAGTGTGTTGGACAGTGGCGTAACGGCCGCAACCACTCTGAAGCAGAGCGAGGTCATAACTGCGGGTGGAACCTACGATCAGCTTCCGGACATCGCCGGATACAGGCACACGGGGTGGAATGTCGACGGACGGGTCCTGGAGCCCGAAGCGGGGATCGTGAGGTTGATCTCCCACACGATATGCAGCGTCTGGGAACCCATCGTCACATACGACCACACCGCACTGACTGGTGTGTTGAATGACGGCGGAACGGCCGTATCCACTCTCAAGCAGAGCAAGGTCATAACGGCGGGCGGCACCTACGATCGGCTTCCGGACACCGCCGGATACAGGCACACGGGATGGAGGATCGGCGGAGTGATTGTCGAACCGACGGCGGGATTGGTCCTGTCCACTCACCATGTCGCCGCGTCAATCTGGGACCCGCTCCCTGTGGTCACATTCGACGCCAGAGGAGGATCGTGCGACAAGGATCGGGCATGGGTCGGGGCCGATGGCAGGCTGTCCGCGCTCCCGATCCCGACGATGGACTTCCACCGGTTCGAAGGATGGTTCGATTCGGAATCCGACGGGAATCCCGTCACGGAGGGGACGGTATTCGGGGATGATGCCGTGATCTACGCGTACTGGTCCGTGTACAGGGTGACGTACGACCACACGATGCTGGAGGAGGTCACGGGGAATCCGTATTTGGATGAAGGGCTGGACGACGGGATGGAGATATCGGAGGGGGCCGCATATGGGATGCTTCCGGATACCGCCGGATACAGGCACACGGGATGGAGTATCGGCGGGGAGACCGTCGGACCGACAGCGGGATTGGTCATGTTCACGCCTCATGTAGCCCAGTCTGTCTGGGAGCGGATCTCCGACGACGGCGACGACGTGGATCCCGATGATGGAGAGGATGTTCTGGTGCCACCGGGGGAGAAGATCGAGGTGAACACCCCGACCGGCAAGGCGGAGATCGAGGTCGGGGACGATGGATCCGGCGAGACGTCGACCATCAATATCCGGACGTGCGAGGCGACCGATGACGGGAGGATCCCCGGAGCCGACAGGACAATCATCATCGAAACGGACGGCTACAGGG
>CAVABN010000141.1:0-2986 GCA_963586845.1 Bifidobacteriaceae bacterium | reverse complement strand
GCGTGATGATGTACATCACCAAGGGCTTCCAGCCCGGCCCCTATTGGATAAAGACTGCCAACGAGAACATCATCGGTCGGCTCCTAGACAGCATGAACGAGGATACCTACGCAGACATCCAGGACATCGTCGCCGGAGGGAGCATCGAAACGGAACTGGAGAGCGCCCTGTCCTACGACGACCTCGCCGTATCCGGAAAGTCGCTGTACAGCCTGCTGACGATAACCGGGTATCTCAAAGCGGCCCACGTAAAGAAGAACGTGTTCAAGGTGTCCGTGCCGAACGAAGAGGTCAGGGGCATCGTGGATTCGATGGTGAAGAGCGCCTATCCGATCTCGGATTCCGAATTCAACAACTTCAACAGGGCCGTCCTGGAAGGGGATGCGGACACCATGGTGAGGGTGTTGCAGAAAGTGATGCTCGGAACGAGCTACATGAACCTGGCCGAGAACACCTATCAGGCGGTCATGCTGACCATCATGCACGGACTGTCCAAGATGTACGACGTCAGAACGGAATGCGAAGATGGCTGCGGGAGGATCGACATCATCCTCAGGAGCAAGTCCAAGTCGCGCCCTAACCTGATCTTCGAGCTGAGTGCGAGTGCGACGGAGATATGCATATCGTCAAAAGTGATTACGGAATCAGGACATGTTTCCGTATGTTCGACCAGCTTACCTCGGAAGGAAACCGATGGGGGACAGCAGCATGCTGGTGAAGCGGAGGGACCCCGAATCCGATTGAAGGGGTCGGCTCCGCGAGAACAAGGTGGATATGGCTAAGACCGGATTGTTTGAACCACAGATGCTTGGCTCAGATGAAAAGAGGGCACGTCCGAACGGTATATCGGATAGCGCGTGCCGGAAGGATGTTGGTATGGCTTTTCAGCTGTCATTCCAAAGTCCTGCATCCTTCCCGACGCCCGATAAGGGCGATGAAGTGTCGCAAATGGGGCCTAAGTCCACCCTTGTATGCATATCTTTGACCACTGATTGCCTAAACCCGAAATCCGACAGGAAAAGGGCATGGCAACGGAGCCCCCGTAGTAGTCAGGGACGGGAAAGCCGTCATAACGGCGAAGGGGGGTACACATGGGTGTCGAGAGCGGAAGGGAGGTACGCAGATGCGGACAGCCGAGCAGACGCTCGAGACCCTTGGAAACATATCGAAACAGCATCCTGATTACGTATTCCGCAGGGTGTACAGAGAACTGTTCAACAGGGACCTGCTCTTACGCGCCTATCTCAAGTTGGCCCCCAACGAGGGCAACATGACGAGGGGCACGGACGGGAGGACGATCGACGGCTTCAGCATGGGATTGGTCGATGAGATCATCGGCGAACTCCGTGCCGAACGCTTCTATCCGAAGCCCGCGAGGAGGGAATACATCCCGAAAACGAACGGCAAGATGAGACCGTTGGGCATACCAACGTTCAGGGACAAGCTGGTCCAGGAAGCCCTCAAGGAATTGCTTGAGAGCATCTATGAACCCGTGTTCTCGGATTCCTCCCACGGATTCAGACCTGGCAGGGGTTGTCACTCGGCGTTGAACAGCATCCAGTACGGATGCAAAGGAACGACGTGGGTCATCGAAGGGGACATAACGTCCTTCTTCGACAACATCGACCACGACATACTGCTGGACCTGATTTCCAGGAAGGTCGACGACGGGAGGGTCATAGAACTCATCCGTCGGTTCCTGAAAGCGGGCTACATCGAAGACTGCTCCTTCAAGGAGTCGGAACTCGGAAGCCCTCAGGGCGGTGTGCTCAGTCCTTTGCTCGCCAACATCTACCTGAACGAACTCGACAGGTTCGTCGGGGGATTGATGGCCGAGTATGAGCGCGGAGAGAAGAGAAAGGTCAATCCAGAATACGAGAGGCTGAGATCGAGATGGAGGCTCGCCAGAGCTTCTGGACGGGTCAAGGAGGCCGTCGCTTTGCGTAAGGCGATGAGGCTCACTGCGACCATCGACAACATGGACGATAACGTCGTCCGCGTGAGATACGTGAGATATGCCGACGATTGGTGCGTGTTCATCATCGGGAGCAAGGCGCTCGCGATGGAAATCAAGGACAGGATAGAGGCGTTCCTTCGGGACAGCCTCCACCTGGAGTTGAGCCCCACCAAGACCCATGTGACGAACCTCGCGCACGAGCGCATCAGGTTCCTCGGATACGAGATACACAAGCTCACCCGTGAAAACGGGAGGAGGAGGTCGGGTTGCATCTCGCTCGGCGTCCCTGCGGATATCATCCGTAAAAGGATATCAGCCTGCACCAAGAATGGGAAACCGTGCGCCAGGGATGACCTGGTGATTCGTCCGGTGGAGGAGATTATGCGGGAGTACGCCTCGGAGATAAACGGGGTGTACAACTACTACTGCCTCGCGTCGAATGTGTCTACAAGGCTCTATCGCTGGGTCTGGTATCACAGAGGGAGCATGCTCAAGACCATCGCCAAGAAGGAGAGGTCTTCGGTCCGTAAGGTCCTGCGCAAATACCGTCGTATCGTCCCGCGCCCTGACGGGCGGGGGACGTGCAAGGCGGTATGCGTGATGGACGGCGACAGGATGATCGCGTACTACCCGTTCGCGGGATTCAGGAAGAAGGCGTACAGACCCAAGCCTGAATCGGACGGAATCAAGGAACTCGGCCCCAGGCTGAAGGAGAGGATTCTGTCCTGCACCTGCGAAGCATGCGGGTTCAACGGACCCGTCGAGGTCCATCATATCCGCAATCTGAAGCAGACCGTCGACAAGCACTCCGGCAAGCAGATGCCGTATTGGGTGAGCCTGATGCAGGAAATGAGGTCCAAGACCCTCATCCTGTGCAGGGACTGCCACAAGAAGCTCCATTCGGGAAAACTCGTTAGTTTCCAAGGTCCATTGGAGAGCCCGATGCACTGAAAGGTGCACGTCGGGTTCGGGGAAAGGCGTGGGGAGACCTATATCTTACGATACAAGGCGCCCCGCGCCTATTCTACA
>CAVABN010000140.1:0-2997 GCA_963586845.1 Bifidobacteriaceae bacterium | reverse complement strand
TGTCTGGCTAGTGCATCACGGACTGCCAAAATCAGTGAGATGGCCGTAGGGCTATTCTTAGGCGGGATCCTGCCAGATTCCATAGATTCTGCTGCGATTATAGATTTAAAATAATGAGAGGTGGCTCTCTACCTTATGGGGTCCTTGTTCGGAAGTCACCGGAGAGGCCTCATTTTCCGAATCATCCATTATGAGGCTTTTTGTCGGCTTCGGATTCGATTTCCGGAGTCCGGTCAGCGAACCGTTGGATAAGGCTCAGCGCCTCATCCCATATCGGAGACACGTCATTCTGGACTGCGGCCCAGAGGAGGTCGTAATCGACGTTTTGGTAGTTATGGGCCACGAAATCTCTGAAGCGGGTGTATCCCTTCCAGTAGAAATCCGGAGATTGACTCCTCAGCCAGGATTCGTTGGTTTTGACAATCTCACCGATCTGCTGAAGGGAGAACGCACATGTGGCCTGGTATGCGTAATCCACCAGGAAAACATCCTTGGAGCCGAATCTATGGATAGCATGAGTGATTCTTTCGCAGTAGGTGCAGATGCTTTCCAGCCCCCTCAGTGCACGCGTCTCTTCATCCATAGATCCGAATCCGCTCCTTAAGAACCTCTCTGGTGAAATCGGTATCATCACGCAGAACGCTGGAGGTCATGGCTCCAACGTCGCATTTCAGGATGGCTTCAAGTTCATCCTCGAAGGAGAAGATGTCGAAGGCTCTGAACTCGGGGCCAACCTCCACGATCATATCATAGTCGCTGTTCTTGCGATTGTCTCCTCTGGCACGCGAACCGAAAAGATAGACTGCCGTTATGTTGTGCCTGCGTGCCACCTGTCCGACGACTTCGGAAAGCTCTTCGAGGGAATACTCCTCCTTGTACGCACGGCCGGGCATGAATTTGTATACCGCTCTGTGTTGAAATAGTGTTCTATGAGTACTCTGTTCATCGCGTCTCGGCTTGAATGCGGTGACCACGGCTGGTTTTACTGAGGTGACTTCCGCCATGGACGAGGGCTTCGATGGATGAACTACTTCGCCGGCAGTGACAGGGATCTCCCGTTTCTGTTGTCGAGAGTAACATCCATTCCCCGGGTCTATTCAGGATATTGAGGCAGTGGTCCGCTCTGTTTAGGTCGGGCACGGGACTCGCACGCTAAACTTCCGTCCGAATGATGATTTCTCGAAGTTGTAGACGTGGTCGTCCATGTATCTGCCGACATCCTTGCGTATGGCATCCAGGTCGATGGAACTGTAATCGAAAACCATCATGGGGTTCTTTGATTGCTCTTCGCTGTTTTTCATCGTATTTCACCGTGTTCCCGCTCACCGCGATTCGATATGCGACGGATTCGCGGAATCAATCCGTTCCGAACACCGCTTTGACAGAATTCTGCCTGATTCCCAGACCCACCTTCACAGTATCTTTGGAATCCGGATCCTCGGAGTATCCCTTCCTGTCGATTTGTTCTAGGGCTTTTTCTGCCAGGGATGTCAGATCCATTGCAGGATCGACGGTGGTCTTCACCTCGATTATCACCGCGGGGCGGCTACCGTTCTTCTCGAAGAAGATGTCGGTGAATCCGTAACCCTTGGAGATCTCCGAACGGGCGGACAGGCTGGGGGTCATCAAATATGCCATGATGATGTCGCGGTACCTGTTGTGTCTGGAGACCGGATCGAGACGCGACCAGCCGATATCCAGGCACAGCCCCGAGAGCATGGATTCGAGAAATTCTTCCAATGTTGTCGGATCCTTCTCGTATATGCACTTCATGACGTTCGTGGCCCTCTCATCGATCTCGGTCGCTCTGTCCACAAGCCTTTTGAACGCCACGGAGACCTCTTTGTTCACCATGCTCACCCTGCATAGCGGAAAGCCGTCTTCCTGGGATCCCGTGCTTATCGCTTTCAGATACCCTGACATCGCCAGATGGGAGTAGACGACGTACGGTTTCACCAAGGGGGAGAGGACGTCTGAATAAGAGATGCGCGTATCCAGAACGGTCTCGAACGAGGAACCTTCCGTTTCGTACAATCCGATCAGCGCGGACAGCGATTCGGCGCTCATGTTGGCTACGAGATCCTCCGACATCCCGCCCCCGGTCATGTTGTTCCAGTATGCGAACGGTTTGCAGCCGTTGTCGAGGTACATCATGACGCTCCATGGGTTGTAGACATCGGTATCGCCGAAGCGGTATCCGTCGTACCACTCCCTGATCTCGGAGATCTTCTCCGAGGGGTTCCCGGTTTCCTCGAGGAGGCGGACGATTTCTTCTTCCGTGAATCCGAAGTACTCGTCGCCCTCGGTCTCGAGTATGCTGCACACCTTGGCGTTGTTGAAACTGCTCAGCATGCTCGCCTTGGTCAGCGGCATGATCCCCGTGATGACGGCGAACTCGTAGTTCGTGTTGAACTTGAAGGTCTGCTCCATGAACGCCATCATGAATCTCATGATATCGTCGAAGACCGCTCCGGAGTGGATGCTCTGCATGAAGCGGTCGTATTCGTCCATCAGGATTAGCACGTTCCTGCGGTGGATCCTCTTCAATATGCCGCAGAGGATGCTGATGGATTGCCTCTTCTCGGCCTCGTTCAGGGATGAGTCGGCGCATTTCTGCAGGAACCTGCGGTCGTATTCGCTTAACAGGTCGGGGTCGGTGCCGTTCATGACCTCATCGACGGTCTTTGCGATCATGAGGTCGAGACTCTCGCGGAACAGTTCGATGGATTCGCCCGACATGTCCCCGAAATTCAGTTTCACGACGGGATATGCGTGCTTGTAGGGGGCGCAACGCTCGCATTCCGATACGGCCAGACCTTCGAAGATATCCTCCTCGTCCGAGTATCTGATGTTGAAGAAATGGTCGATCATCGAGAGGTTGATGGTCTTACCGAAACGTCTGGGACGGGTGAAGAGGAGGGTCTGGTTCATCGTACCGCAGAGGTCGCAGATGAGTCCGGTCTTATCGACGAAATGGAATCCACCGGTGACCAGGGC
>CAVABN010000139.1:0-3019 GCA_963586845.1 Bifidobacteriaceae bacterium | reverse complement strand
ATCCGCCTCATGTCGTCCGAGGTCGCAGCGGCGGGGTCGAAGGTCCCGCAGACGTGTTCATACGCGAAGATCGCCGCCGATACGGTCTTCTTCCTGATGGCGACGGTCCTGACGGAGAGGCCAGCCTCCACTTGGGACTTAAGGAACGATTCGATGTCTTCGCCGAACCTCTCCTCTATCCGTTTCCTGTCCTCCGTGTCCCCCAGGGTCCTGCGGGGCAGGGTGCCCGGTGCGGATATGAGAAGGTACGGGTTGCGGACCTGGCGGGTGAGACTCCCCAGAGGGATTATGGGCTCCCTGCGGGTGACCACCGAGACGAATTTGGCGAGCACGCGGGCGTAGCTTCCGGGTTGTCTGTATCCGCGTTCGGCCAGGGTGTCCCTGACGTAGACGAGGTCGGCCTTGTTGATCTTCCTGTGGTTGGCGATCGTACGTCTCTCGGAGATGACCTCCAGGGCCTTCCTGACCATCGACGCGTGGACGTCGACGGTGCAGGGCTTGAGACCCTCCTTCTCCTCATGGACTGCGAAGATCGCCAGGTCCATGTCCAACTTGGTGGGGTTGGAGTTGGATGTCTGTGGCTTTTTCTGCCCCTTCGGGTCCGCGTTTATATAGTTCGCTTGCCTTGTTTCCGTTGTCATGGTTGTATCACACTCCGTGACAGCCGGATCGGTACGGTTTGCTGTTCGGCCGTTCCGGCTCTTTTCGGTGAAGGATGGATGGGTGCTCCAACCATATAAAGCTTACTTAAGTGTGTTTTAAGCCTACAAAATGTCCACTAATCGGTTCTATTGTGTGTTTTAATACTACGATAGTATTCACTAGCCTAAGCATGAAATCGACTTACACCGTTTACATCAGTGCATCCCGCAAGGCGAAATGCGATGCACTGATAGAATCTGGCGTGTTCGACACACCTTCCAACACGGTCGAGTTCTCGCTGCGCTACTTCCTATTCGATATGAAGACGCACGGGTACAAACCGGAATACATCTGGCGCGATGCACCCTACTCGAAGTTCTCCATCAGGGTGAACGATTGGGTGGTGGACCAGATCATGGAGATGAAGGTCGTGGCCAAGGCGGACATGTGCGACTATGCGTTGGAGCACCTGTTCAAGGCTTTGGAATGGATCGATTCTCCGGAAGAGAAGGGATGATCGCAGCCTGCAAACAGCCCAGGGACAGGCGTCCCCGAGGTCGAAGAGCCCCCCGGGTCCGATGTCCGTGACGACTGATGCACCGTCGGCGAATGTGACGGACACGCCGTCGCGTATCGATGTGAACGAAACGACGTCGGCCAGGTTGCGAGTGACTCCGTCCACCGTTATGCGTCCCATCGATATCGTTGCGGGCATATAATCTCATTTATTCTCATAGTATATCTTGATTGCGACTGTTGACTTCCGAGGACGGTCATGGACACGCATGATACGAGAACATCCGGGAGACCCCATCATAATGTCCGATCGGGAATACCGGACGATGAGAGGAAGATCCGTAGAATCGGATGGATTCGACTACTCCGTGGTGGATGAAGCCGTCGGACGCATCGTCGATGCCGTCTCGCCGCACCTAGTCATCATCTTCGGTTCGGTCGCCAGAGGGACCGCGCGGAAGGGCAGCGATATCGATATCCTGGTGGTGATGAACTCCGATAAGCCGTGGGACCAACGCTACGAGGTGGATCTGGCCTTGATGCCGTTGCCCGTCCCAAAGGATGTCATCGTGGTGACTCCGCAGGAGTTCGACAAGTGGAAGGACGACGAGTACAACTTCATCTACGAGATCGTGCACACCGGATACGTCGCATACGGAGATGGTGAGATATTGGGATTATCTTCGAACCATCGAACCCTACAAAGGATTCCGATACCTTTGTAGCTCATAGATGCAACGGTCCATACGAATCTTATTACACAATCTTTATAATGCAGCACCTCGAAACATGGCGTGACGAAGTATATTGAGTCGACAGAATCGACCTTATTACGCTCGGATCTGGAACAAAAGGAGGCATGCATTATGACGTCAGAACTCTTCACAGGGCCGATGTTCGGAAAAACTCCTGCACAGAAATCAGAATTCGATTATTCTGTGGTAGATCAGGCTGTCGAACTCATCGTTAATGCTGTCTCTCCGCATCTGATCATCATCTTCGGCTCCGTCGCCAGAAAGGCCGCTAAAAAGGGTAGCGATATCGACATACTGGTGGTGATGGACTCGGACAAACCGATAGAAGAGCGCTATGAGGTCAATCTCGCCCTTCGTGATCTGCCTGTTCCATGGGACGTATTCGTCCTCACTCCAGAAGAATTCGTTGAGAAGAAAGACGACGAGTACAACTTTATCTACGAGATCGTACGCACGGGGTTTATCGCTTATGAGGATTCAAATCGGAGAATACAGGAAGAAGGCATACATCGACCTCTACCAGATCCAGCATAACCTGGCCGGAAATATGGTTCCAGAATCGACTTGTTTCCACGCTCAGCAATATGTGGAGAAGATGATCAAAGAGAAGCTCGTGGAATTCGGAGATAGCAATCCGGATAGGACACACAGCCTGGAATTCCTGCTAAGATCCTTCAGAACCGTGTCAGGTGCAGACATCCCAGATGATGTAGAAATCAAAGCATCTTGGCTTGACAGATTCTATTCCGACATACGCTACCCTTCCTACCACCCTCCGGTTATAACCGATGAGACGGCCGAACTGGCCTACGAGTACGCAGTGGACATAGTGGATTGCATCGACAAATTCTATCCCGGAATGGATGAGGATGCCGTCGCTTCCGAGAACAGGCGTTGCAGATTCTTTTTCAGATTGAGACGCAAGCCCAGATTCTGATGTGGCCGCCAGGCCATCATCACTTTACTATCGAACCCTACAAAGGATTCCGATACCTTTGTAGCCCATAGATGCAACGGTCCATACGAATCCGAATTGACAATGTTTATAATGCGGCACGTCCAGCCAGTATCCCGATGGAGAAGATATCTATCGACAAAGCGAGGGC
>CAVABN010000138.1:0-3104 GCA_963586845.1 Bifidobacteriaceae bacterium | reverse complement strand
CCCTCATGGCATCATCGGTCTCTGACGAACTCGAGCATCAGCTCACCCTCCTGCAGCGCAGGATCGTGGACGAGGGGAGGCAGGTCCTCGTGATCTTCGAGGGCAGGAGCGGCCGCGTCATGGGCCGCGTGATCAACGAGTTCATGAACCTCCTGGAGCCCCGCGGGCTGATCTACTCGCATTTCATCCCGGAGAGGATCGACAGTCCGAGGGAGATGATCAGGTACATATCCCGCGAGCCCGCCAAAGGCGTCATAGGGATCTACGACCGCTCCTGGTATTCGCGTCTGGTGGCGATAGCCGAGAAGGAGGAGCTGAACGGTCACATCGAGACCGCGATGGTACTGGAGAGGTACTTCGCCGATAACGGGGTCATCCTGGTCAAGTTCTATCTGAACATGTCCGACGATGCGCTGGAGAAGCTGGCGAAGGAGTTCGGCTCCGGGCGCGCCAAGGCCGGGACGTTCCTGACCGACGACCACATCGACCCGAAGAAGTGGAAGGACAAGCTGGTCATGCCCCTGATAGCCAAGACCAGCACCGTCCATTCGCCTTGGGATATAGTGGATGTCACCGACATCGACACCACGATGGCGACCGTCGTCAGGACGTTCATCTCCCGCGTCAGGCACGCCATGGACATCGGGATACCGAAGGATCCGCATCAGCTGAAGGAGATCTACCCCAATCCGAGGGAGACGGCGGACCTGTCGCTGGAAGCGAGGAGCTACAAAGGGGAATTGGAGGCATTGTCGCAGAGGGTCGCCGACGCCCAAGCGAAGCTGGCGGCGTGCGGGAGGTCCCTGGTGCTGGTGTTCGAGGGCTGGGACGCCGCAGGCAAAGGAGGGAGCATCAAGCGTCTGGTGCGTTCAATGAGTCCCCGCGGATACTATGTCCGTCCGGTCGCAGCGCCCATAATGGACGAGAAGCTCCACACCTACCTGTGGAGGTTCGCCGACAGCATGCCGAAGGCCGGTCACGTCACCATCTACGACAGGTCATGGTACGGCAGGATGATGGTCGAACCGATAGAGGGATTCTGCACCGAAGAGGAGTATCAGCGCTCGGCGGAGGAGATCAACGGGTTCGAGAGACAGATCGTGGATTCCGGCGGCATCGTGATCAAGTTCTGGATGGAGATCAGCTCGGAGGAGCAGCTGGCGAGGTTCGAAGCCCGCCGCGACAACCCGTACAAGCAGTGGAAGATCACCGACGAGGACTGGCGCAACAGGGACAAGTGGGACACGTACAGGGAGTACGTCGATCGCATGATATCGTCCACGAACACGCCGTGGGCCCCCTGGGTTGTTGTGGAATCCGAGGACAAGAAGTACGGGAGACTGAAGGTCCTGCGCACCGTCGCCGAGACCCTGGAAGAGACCCTCTGACAAACGGTGTACGGCAATCGCCGAGGATGATATACGACACCGTTATATACCGTCCTCGACTACCCTCGACAGAATGGTGGACGAGTTCAAGCAGAAGATCGCAGGGGAGATCGCGCTCTCCCCCGACCCCGGCAAGACAATCCGCAAATGGAGGGAGGAGTTCGGCCTGTCCCAGCATCAGCTGGCGGAGGCCATGGGCGTCTCCCATTCCGTGGTCAGCGACTACGAGTCCGGGAGACGCAAATCCCCCGGGGTCAACGTCGTCAGGAAGATGATCGAAGCCTTCATAGAACTCGACATCCAGAACGGATCTCCCGTCATATCCAGGTACAATCCGGAATACAAGCTGGACTGCATCATATCGATGGAGGAGTTCGCCGGCGGTATTCCCGTCGACAGATTCATCGAAGCGGTCGACGGAAGGAACCTGAATCCGGACAGGGTGCTGGCGAAATCGATCTTCGGTTACACCGTGGTCGATTCGATCAAGGCAATCCTGAGCCTGGGTTCCGAGGATTACCTGAAGATATACGGGTCCAACACCGAGAGGGCGCTCGTGTTCACGAACGTCCACTTCGGGCGCTCGCCGATGATCGCCGTGCGCGCTCATCCGCTGACGCCCGCCATGGTCGTGTACATCAGACCGGAGAAGATCGACCCGCTCGCCGTGAAGCTGGCGAGGCTGGAAGGGATCCCCCTGGTCACAACGGACCTGGAGGTCGAGGAGTTCGTGAAGAGGATGGAAGCACTCAGAGAGGGGATATGATGGAAGTAGGGATCGTGAGCTACGGCGCATACGTGCCCAGGTACAGGATCAAACCGGAAGAGATAGGAAGGATCTGGGGGGTCGACGGCAAAGCCATGGGCAAGGGCCTGATGATCAACCAGAAGTCCGTGCCTTCGCCGGACGAGGATGTTGTCACAATAGCGACGGAGGCGGCGAGGTACATGATGGCCCGCGTGCCCCAGGTGGACCCGAAGGACATCGGGGCGATATACGTGGGATCGGAATCGCATCCGTACGCCGTGAAGCCGACGGCGACCATCGTCGCCGAGGCCATCGAGGCCACTCCGGCTATGACCGCGGCGGACATGGAGTTCGCGTGCAAAGCCGGAACCGCCGGTATCCAGGCGTGCATGGGCCTCGTAGGGGCCGGGATGGTGAAGTACGGCGTGGCCATCGGATCGGACACGTCCCAGGGAGCTCCCGGGGACGCGCTGGAATATTCGGCATCCGCCGGAGGAGCGGCGTACCTGATCGGGAGCGAGAACATCATCGCGAAGATCAACAAAACGCTGTCGTTCACCACGGACACCCCCGACTTCTGGAGGAGGGAGGGACAGCCCTACCCGCTCCACGGGGGGAGGTTCACCGGAGAGCCCGCTTATTTCAGGCACATCACATCCGCTGCGAAGATGATGCTCGAGGCCATGGGAACCAAACCGGAGGATTACAAGTACGCGGTGTTCCACCAGCCCAACGGCAAGTTCCCCACGAGGGTCGCCGCGCAGCTGGGATTCACGCCCGAGCAGATCCAGTACGGTC
Organism: Bifidobacteriaceae bacterium; assembly: GCA_963586845.1. Taxonomy (GTDB): domain Archaea; phylum Thermoplasmatota; class Thermoplasmata; order Methanomassiliicoccales; family Methanomethylophilaceae; genus Methanoprimaticola. The sequence continues at coordinate 170 of CAVABN010000138.1, read as the reverse complement.
TGCTGACCCCGGAGATAGGGAACACGTACAGCGGTGCGGTCCCGTTGGGATTGGCCAACGTTCTCGACCACGCGGAACCCGGCGACAGGATATTCGTGACATCGTACGGATCCGGGGCCGGGAGCGACGCGTTCGATATCACTGTCACCGATGCTATAAAGGATTACAAG
>CAVABN010000137.1:0-3130 GCA_963586845.1 Bifidobacteriaceae bacterium | reverse complement strand
GTCGGATAAAACAATGGGAGCGATCCCGGCGGAGCCGTCGATCCCAGTTCGTCCACGGATATCCCCAGCACCCTGCCGAGGGTGCGACTCGGATCGGGCATGTCGTCGGAGAGGACCTTGAGATTCGGTTCATACCGTCTGAGCACATCCGCCCCGTAATCCCCTCTGACGGCCACACGGCATCCCCTCTTCATCATCAGCCAGGCAGAGACGACCCCGCGGTCATTATGGACCTCGGCGACGACTGTTCCTTGACTTCCTAAAGGTAGTCCGCCATGACAATCGAGGTAGTCGCTGAAGATATAGGTCCTGCCACATCTGACCTCGATATAGACCGTTGTGTCGGGTTTGTTCAGATCCACGCTGATTCCCCTTCCGACGTTCCTGTCCAGGATGGCTTTCCCAACGGCCCTGTTGATGTCCATGCTGGTGTATTTTTCGTGTCCGTCGTCGTGCCTCGCACGGACCGCGAACGTCGCATTGTCGGCAATCGCATTGACTGACAGTTCGGTGGCCACTCTGCAGATATCCTCGAGACGGGGTGAAGTGACTTCTGCCACGGACAGGGAGGCGATGCCGAAGACCTTCTTCAGGGAGGCCACCGCTGCATCGACATCCTCTGTCTCGACATAGAATCTGGCATTCCCCCGTTTCACGATGGCTTCCACGGAGTCGGCAGTGAGCATATTGATCATGTTTTGCTCGAGTCTGTGCTCGAACCGCCGTCTGACAGGGTCACTTTTCAACCCTATCTCGCAATACCTCACCAGGATCGTGTCCATCTCTTCGCTCTCCGGGAGCATCCGCTCCAAAGTCTGATGGACGATTCACAGCATTATTAATGAATATTCCTATGGGAAAAGTATGAATTATCATGCCTCATGGCCGAGCACATTATCCGTGCGAGGATATACGGGACCACAGGCGAGGGACATGGGGAGATACGAGCGTCAATCAAAGGTGTTCGGGGAAGAGGGACAGACCAGAATCAGAGAGGCCTGTGTAGGGCTGATCGGATGCGGAGGCCTCGGAACCAATGTCGCGACCGCTCTGGCATCCGCAGGGGTCCGCCATTTCGTCATAATGGATCCCGACTGTCCGGAGGAGTCCAACCTCAACCGCCAGTATGTCTATTGTAAAGAGGTCCGCGGCGGGAATCCGAGGCCCAAGGCCGTCATCCTCGCAGAATGGATGCGTGGAATCAATCCCGAGATCCATGTTGAGGCGCACGTGTGCCGTTTCTCTTCCGAGACTGAAGGAATGTTCGCAGGCTGCGACATCCTTGTGGACTGTCTCGATTCCGTAGCAGGCAGGATGGACCTCAATCGTTATGCCGTCGAATCCGGCAAACCCCTCGTCCACGGCGGGATAGACGGGTTCATCGGAGAGGTGGCGGTCTGCATCCCCGGCAGGACCCCCTGCCTGAGGTGCATGATGGGCGACCTCCGCGACAGCGGCAGGACGCCGGCATCTGTCGGTGCGGTGGTGTCGACCGTCGGTTCGATGGAGGCGGCCGAGGTCCTCAAACTCATAACAGGTCGCGCAGGGGCCGAGGGAACATTCCTCTCGATGGATCTGGAAGCTTGGAGATTCCGGACCGTCAGATTCGAGAGGGATCCCTACTGCCCCGTCTGCGGTCGTCGGGCGTAAAGGTGCTTGCTGAAGTAACGGTCGCCCCTGTCCGGGAAGACGGTCACGATGTTCCCGCTCCCGACCTCCTCGGCGAGCTTCCTCACGGCCGCCAATGCCGCTCCGGACGATTCCCCGGCGAAGATCCCCTCGTTCCTCGCTAGCCTGCGGCATTCATCGAACGCTTCCCTGTCGGTGATCTTCACGACCCTGTCGACCAGGTCCATGTCCATCGTCTTCGCGATGAAATCGTTCCCAATACCCTCGATGGCGTACTCTCCCTTCTCGCCCCCGCCCATGGTGGAGCCGACCGGGTCGGCCAAGACACCTATGATCGACGGGTTCATGCTCTTGAGGTATCCGACCACTCCGGAATACGTTCCTCCGCTGCCCGCTCCGAGCACCGCGTAGTCCACGCGGCCGTCAAGATCCCGGTAGATCTCCGGCCCGGTGGTCTCGAAATGGGCCCGAGGGTTGCTCATGTTGTCGAACTGCTTCAGCGAGACCGCCCCGGGAGTGTTAGCGATGATCTCCTCTGCCTTCGCCACCGCTCCGAGCATTCCGTCCTCGTGGGGGGTGCTGACGATCTCCGCGCCGAGCGCTCTCATGAGGGTGAGTTTCTCCTCGGAGAACTTCGTCGGGACCACGAACACCGCGCGGTATCCGCGCTCCATGGCGGCCAGCGCGATCCCCAGACCGGTGTTACCGGCGGTGGCCTCCACGATGGTCTCGCCCTCCTTCAGGATCCCCTTCTCCTCCGCATCGCGGACCATGTACTGCCCCGTGCGGTCCTTGACGCTCCCGGTGGGGTTGTACAGCTCCAGCTTGGCGTAGACGTTCACTTCCTCTGGGAATCCCATCCTCGTCAGACGGACCAGGGGAGTGTTCCCGACCAGATCGTGCATCGACTGGTACAGGGTCATATCCTCGCCTCGGAGATCGCATGCTCCAGATCGGCGATGATATCATCCTTCCCTTCGATCCCGGGGGACAGGCGGATCAGCCCGTCGGTGATCCCGACCTTCTCGCGGATGTCCTTGGGGATGGACGCGTGCGTCATCGTGGCGGGATGGCACGCCAGGGATTCCACTCCGCCGAGGCTCTCGGCGAGCGTGATCAGACGGAGGGATTCGAAGAACCTCGGCACGTCGTACCCGTCCTTCAGCTCGAAGGAGATCATCGCGCCCCCGTTCTTCGCCTGCTTCGAGTTGACGGCGTATCCGGGATCATCGGTCAATCCGGGGTAGTGGACAACCTCTACGGCGTCGTTGGAGGAGAGCCATTGCGCTATGGCGACGGCGTTCTCCACATGGCGGTCCATGCGGACCGCGAGGGTCTTGATCCCCCTGATCAGGAGGAACGAATCGAACGGTCCCAGGACCCCGCCGGTGGAGTTCTGGAGGAACGCGATCCTCTCCGCCAGGTCGTCGTCATCCACGATGACGAGCCCGGCCACCAGGTCGCTGTGCCCTCCGAGGTACTTGGTGGCGCTGTGGACAAC
>CAVABN010000136.1:0-3131 GCA_963586845.1 Bifidobacteriaceae bacterium | reverse complement strand
GAGGGGACCTCTTACGATCAAGGTGCAGGACGGGTTCAGCCCGTGCACCATGGGATACAGCATCGAGGCGGCCCTGTCGAGACCCATCGACCTCGACGCGGTGGAGCCGTTCTGCCACGCGCTGGCGTGGATAGTGGAGAAGGACCCGGAGGGCGAGTTCATCAACGCCGGGTTCACCACGATATACCGCGAGGGTTCGATAATCGCCAAGGCCAACGTGGAGAACGATGCGAGGATGCACATCGACCACGCCTTCCAGGTCATAGTCCGCGCCGAGCAGTGCGTCGGATGCGGGCTGTGCGCGGCGAGATGCGATCCCGGCGCCCTCTACATGGAGGACGGGAAGGTCAGGATTCATGAGGACGAATGCGTATTCTGCAGGGACTGCTTCGGGCCGTGCCCGTCGGTCGACTTCGTGAGGGACCAGGAGGAGTTCGAGCAATGACCGAGACGATCGATTTCGAGATAGACCCCGACGACCTGGCGGTCGCCATGGAGAAGGACCCCGCCATCGTCGACGAGGAGGATGCCAGGAAGTACCACACCGGACTCCAGGCGGTGAGCATGTACCGTCTGAGCCACAAGCTGTGGCTGGCGGGTGACAAGATGGAGGCCAGGAAGGTCAACTACATCGCCCACCAGATCACGGGATGCGACATACACCCGGGAGCGACCATCGGCAAGAGGTTCTTCGTGGACCACGCCACCGGCGTGGTGATAGGGGAGACCGCGATAGTCGGAGACGACGTGATGATCTACCAGGGCGTCACGCTCGGCGGCGTGTCCACGAGCAAGGGCAAGAGGCACCCGACCCTGGGGAACCACGTGGTCGTCGGATGCAACGCGTCCGTGCTGGGGGACATCACCATCGGGAACAACGTCCGCATCGGCGCGGGATCGGTGGTCCTGAAGGACGTGCCCGACGACTGCACCGTGGTCGGCGTTCCGGGGACCATCGTCAAGAAGGCCGGCATCAGGTGCAAGAACGACGAGCTCATGCACAACGAGCTCCCCGATCCGGAGACGGACAGGATAATGAGGCTCGAGGGCGAGATCGCGTCCCTGCGCTGCCAGCTGGTGGCACTCCAGAAGGAACTGGAGAAGAGATGATCCATGTCCCGCCCTCCGGGGCGGGACCAACCTTTTTCAAGAACCGAATTTCTCCGTGCGGCCGGCCATGTCGAGGCACATCGGCACGATGTCCGACGACCTTATCCTCCCGAGATATCCGTGCGAGCATCCCGTCTCGCTGAACTCCTTGGCGTCGTCCCTGACGAGGCCGTGGGTGTAGAACGCCACGGGGACTGGGTCGCCGCTGTGGTCCATGACGGAGCACGGGGTGCAGTGGTCGCATGTGAACACCACCACGAGGTCTTCCGGCATCTCCGCCTTCAGCATCCCGACCGCGTCGTCGATCCTCTTGACGACCTCGGCCTTCGCCCTGGCGTCGCCGTCGTGTCCCGCGATATCGGGCGCCTTGATGTTCATCAGCACGAAGTCGTACTCCTGCAGGGCGCTGAGGGCGCTCTCCATCTTCAGGATGAGGTCCGAGTTCAGGCTGCCGTCGCATCCTCCCGGCAGGGGGTACACGTCGAGCCCGCAGACCTTGCACACGCCCTTCACCAATCCGACGCCGGCGACGCAGGTGGCCGTGATGCCGTACCTCTCGGTGAACGGTTCGATCGAGGGATATCCTCCGGCTCCGCGGGGCAGGAGCATGTTCGCCGGCGGGAGTCCCGCCGCCGAGCGCTTCCTGTTGACCACATGGGATTTCAGTATCTCGCGGCTCTCGCGCATGAAGCCGTTGACGACCTCCGCGGTGAACTCCGCTTCATCGCTCTTCGCGCGGCATTCCTGGACGCGGGTGTCCCTCCCGGGGTCGCAGTCCGTGACGTCCGGGGACAGGTCGTCGCCCCTCAGGAGGAGGAACGCCCTGTGCTCGGTGCTCGCCCTGACGAAGCATTCCACCCCGTCGATCTCCATCCCGTCCAGCGCTTCCGCCAGCTGGACGGTCTCCGGGCCCCTGATCCTTCCGGCCCTGCGGTCCAGGATCTCCATGTCCGCGTTGACCGTGGCGAAGTTGCATCTGAACGCCACGTCCCCGGGCTGCATGTCGAACCCTGCTCCGATGGCTTCGAACGCGCCCCTCCCGCTGTACACCTCCCTCGCATCGTATCCGAGGATGGCCAGATGGGCGGTGTCGCTCCCGGGTCTCACGCCGGGCGCGATGGGGTCGCAGAGCCCGGCGCAGCCGTGCTCCACGAACCAGTCCATGTTGGGCGTCCTGATGTACTGCAGGGGGGTGAGGCCCCTGAGAGATTGGCAGGCGCGGTCTCCCATACCGTCCATGACGATTAGCAGGATCTTCTTCTGGGGTTCGGGCATCGTCCGGTGGATGCATGTCCTGGATAATATGATGTGTTCTCCGGGGCTCATCATCCGGGTGTGCGGGACCTTCCCGTATCCGATGACTTGAACAGAATCGGAGATCGGATGCCCCATCATGGGCGAAACTTGATATCATAGATGGCTGATATGGAACCGAGGGAAGCAGTCGTGAATGCTATGCCAATCGGTTGCAGCGATTTCAGGACCCTGAGGGATCGGGGCCTGCAGTATGTGGACAAATCCATGTTCATCGACAGGATCATGAGATTCGGTGCGCGTGTCACTCTGATCACCTGTCCAGATGGGTTCGGGAAGTCCGTGAACCTCAGCATGTTCGACGCGTACGTCAACATTAGATATGCTGGAGAACCCGACCGTTTCGAGGGCCTGAAGATCTCCGAGGCCCGTCCGAATGATCCCGGGAAGAACTCCGAATATGTCATCGCGATGAATTTCGAGAAGCTCAGTACGGATGATTACGATGCGTTCCGCTCATCTTTCAAGGAGATGGTCCGGGACATATGCAGGGGATTCCCGGAGCTGGAGGGTTCTGTGAAGCTCGACAGATTCCTCTCGGAAGAGTATTCGAAGTGGATCAAAGAAGAAGGGGACTACGATGAGTTCTTTTGGTCGATCGATGACCTCTGCAAGATGATCGATACCCATTACGGGAAGCGCCCGATAGTCCTGATAGACGACTACGACGGTCCTCTGAATGCCACGGCCGGCAGGGAGCAATTGCA
>CAVABN010000135.1:0-3193 GCA_963586845.1 Bifidobacteriaceae bacterium | reverse complement strand
GTCCATGGCTCATTCAATGCCATAGGCCCGACACACACCAAAGCGCATCCAGTGGTTGTACCCGGAGATTGGAGCAACATCGGTCGCATATTCGATCCAAATTCCGTTGAATATTGTGTCATGGACGATTCCCATCGCGACATCTTCATCGACTGGATGCATAACAGCTACGGGGTGGAGCTCGATAGAGATTTCAAGCGGAATCAGAAGGCCATGTATCCCTATCTGAAGAGGTACAACTTCCAGATGTCTAACGGGCTTCTCGGTGAATTCTCGACTGCGATACGTGAGGGGGATGCGGAATTCGTCGATAGAATGGTGGATGTCATGCCAGAGGAGATGAAAGGCATCAACATCATGGCGCGGAAGTCCAGAGCACGGAGATCGAAGATCGATCATCGAGGTCAACAGAACCGGAGCAATTGATTCCGATTCTCGTGGTCGCTCATTATAAGAAGGCGACCGCCATCGGAAGCGCCATGTTCGAGATCATCAGGCGCGACGGACTCGCCAGGATAGGCAAGTTCACGGTCGGCGACAAGGTAGTCGAGACCCCCGCCCTCCTGCCCGTGGTGAACCCCAAGATCTGCACCGTGCCCCCCAGGGAATTGCACGACAGGTTCGGGTTCAACGCGCTCATCACCAATTCCTATATCATCCGCAACACCCCCGCGCTGAAGGAGAAGGCGCAGGCCGTCGGTCTGCACGAGATGCTGGATTTCCCCGGCGTCATCATGACCGACTCCGGGACCTTCCAGAGCCACATGTACGGCGAGGTCGAGGTCACCAACGAGGAGATCGTCGAGTTCCAGAAGTCCATTGGAACGGACATCGGGACCGTCCTGGACGTCTTCACGGAGCCTGATTGGTCGTACGAGAAGACGAAGCATTCCCTGGAGACCACACTCGAGAGGACCGAGAAGGCCTGCTCGATCAAAGGGGACATGATGATCAACGGCGTGGTCCAGGGTTCCGTCTACCCCGACCTGAGGGAGTACAGCGCAACGGCGATGGCGTCGATGGATGTCGATGTCCATCCCATCGGAGGAGTCGTCCCTCTCATGGAGCAGTACCGCTACGCCGAGCTCGTGGATGTCGTCATGGCGTCCAAGAAGGGCTTGAACCCGTCCCGTCCGGTGCACCTGTTCGGTGCCGGGCACCCCATGATCCTGGCTCTGGCCACCCTGATGGGATGCGACCTCTTCGACTCGGCATCCTACGCCAAGTTCGCCAGGGACGACAGGATGATGTTCCTCGACGGGACCTTCAGGCTCCAGGACATGCAGACCCTCGATTGCGGATGCCCCGCATGCCAGGGGATGACGCTCCAGGGCCTCAGGAAGATGGACGCCAAGAAGCGCACCAAGCTGATCGCCGAGCACAACCTGTACCAGATCACCCAGGAGCTGGCTCTCGTCAAGAGGTACCTCAGGGAGGGCAGGCTCTGGGAGCTGGCGGAGATTCGCTGCAGGGCCCACCCTGCACTGCTGGACGGCCTCAGAAGGCTCAGGCAGTGGCAGGACCTCATGGAACGTTATGATCCGATCAGCAGGGACGGTGCGGTGTTCTACACCGGTCCCGAGTCCCGTTCCAGGCCCGCGTACCTCAGGTACGAGCAGAGGCTGCTCACCCGCTACAAGCCGGTGACCGACAAGGCGGCGGTGTTCCCGGAGACCTCCGGGAAGCCGTACAGCAGGCCCTACGCGGAGGAGTTCGCCAAGGCAAGGCGCGCCGGTTACACGCCGGTCGTCATCTCGCCGTGGGGGCCCGTCCCGGCCGAATTGGACGAGATGTACCCTCTGGCGCAGTCCCTGTTCCCCGAGATGACCGACATGGAGACGGAGGCCGCATCGGCAGACCTGGCGGAGGAGTTCCTGTCCACCGCGTTCTCGGAGTGCATCGAGTACGACGCCATCCCCGATCCCGGGGACGCTCCGGAAGTCGATGCGGACAGGATCCGCGCCGAAGCGGTGGCGAGGTTCCAGTTCGGCATCGAGGCCGCGGATGCGCTGTTCAGGGAGCCCGTGGAGCTCATCACCAGCAAGAAGACCGGCAAGATCCGCAACGTCATCTCCGACGGGGAGCACGTGCTCTCCATGAGGGCCGGCGATGGTCTCTATACTCTGAGGATGGAGGGCGCCAAGAGGATCGTTTCGGCTGTTCCGGCGCCGTTCATGAGGGTGGCCGTCATGCAGGATGCCGTCCCGTTCGTGTCCGAGGGGAAGAACGCGTTCAGCCAGTTCGTGCTGTCCTGCGACCCCGAGATCCGTCCGATGGAGGAGGTCATCGTAACCGACCCCGAGGACAGGCCGATCGCCACCGGACGCGCATTCCTCACCGAGTTCGAGATGAAGTCGATGAAGAAGGGCATGGCCGTCAAGGTCAGGTCCGGATCCGACGATGAGTGAAGAAACCTGAAAAGAAGGCCCCGGTCCCTCGGCGGGCCGGGGCCGTTTTGATCACAAGGAGGAGGCGATGTCGTCCGCCAGCTTCTCCAGTTCCGGTATCTGTTCCGGGGACAGGGAGGAGAGGATGGTCAGCGTCTCGCCGACCTTCGTCATGTTCTTGAAGCCTTTGAGGCGCTCCTCGATGATCTTGTCGGCCTGGGGCACCCAGGAGCCGTTGCCGATCACGGAATATTTCCTGTTCTGGACGGCCATGATCTCCATGTCGTCGATCAGCGCGGTCATGGTCGGGTGCAGGTGGTTGTTGTACGTCGTCGACGCAAGCACGATGTTCGAGAACCTGAACGCGTCCCCCACGGCGTAGGACGGATGCTCCGTCGTCATGCTCCTGACGGTCACGTTCGTCACCCCGCGCTCCTTCAGCAGGATCGCCAGCCTCTCGGCGACGGCGGCGGTGTTGCCGTACATGGACGTGTACGCTATCAGCACCCCCTTCTCCTCGGGCTCGTACCTGCTCCACACATCGTATTTCCCGATGATGTAGTCCAGGTCCTTCCTCCAGATGGGTCCGTGGAGGGGGCACAGCATGGCGATGTCGGTGCCCTCCAGCTTCTTCAGGGCCTGCTGGACCTTGGAACCGAACCTGCCCACGATGTTGGCGTAGTACCTCCTCGCCTCCTCCAGGTAATCCCTGTCGAAGTCGGTCTCGTCTGCGAAGAGCGCTCCGGAGACGGCTTTGAACGTCCCGAACGCATCCGCGCAGAACAGCGCCTTCGTTCTCTTATCAT
>CAVABN010000134.1:0-3316 GCA_963586845.1 Bifidobacteriaceae bacterium | reverse complement strand
ACACCGTCCTGATGGGAAGATACCCGCATTCCGGCTATACGGTGACGAAGGAGGATATGGAGATCGCCGCCGACTGCATCACGAAGATGCACATGACCGAATACGCCATGAGGTTCTTCAACGAGCTCTCCGCGGGTCAGCACCAGAGGGTGATGATCGCACGCGGACTCGCACAGGAACCGGAGCTACTGATGCTCGACGAGCCCACATCGAATCTGGACATCTATCACCAGATCTATACCATGAGGCTCCTCCGCGACATAGCGCACGAGCGCGGAATCATAGTGCTGGTCATCTGCCACGACCTGAACATCGCATCCAGGTTCTCGGACAGGGTCATCCTGTTCAGCAACGGTTGCGTGTATGCGGACGGATCCGCCCCCGAGGTCATCACCGAGGACACCATCTACAGGGTCTACAACGTGAAGGCGGACGTGCAGGATGTCGACGGAAGGCCGTACGTCATCTTCCATGCCGACGACAGCTGCCTCCCCATTGACCCGGAGATGCGCAAGCTCGAGAAACAGTACGGCAACGACGGGAACATCATCCTCGAAGTCGTCGAGGATATGGAAGATCCCGGCGATTGAAACCTTTCTGGGCCCTCGGGCCCATTCATCCCTTTCTCAGCGAGATCATCGAACCCAAGCGGATGTTCCCGCCGCCCATCTCCTTCACCAGGTTCCTCACCGCGTGGTAGGCGAACACGGATATCACGAACATCATCGTGAAGTTCGTGACGTCGCAGGCCCAGAAGATGGCCTCCATGGAGTAGAAGCTGGCAATGTAGAAGGTCCCGAGGAACAGCAACTCCCTCGCCAGCGTCAGTACGCTGGAGAGCATGGCGTGACGGGTTGCCTGCAGTATCGCCGTACCGACCAGACGGAAAGTGTGGAAAACGCAGGTCAGGGTGAATATCCTCAGCGCCAGGGTCATCTGCCCGCGGACCGCCTCCATGGAATCGGAGTTCATGAACAGCCCCACCAGGACATCCGCGAAAACGAAGATCGACACCATGCAGACGAATCCGAATCCCAACGTGATGCGGTACGCGATCCTGCAGCTCTCCAACACCTTCTCGGGACTCCTCTGACCGATGTCCGCGGATATGATTGGGATGAGCGACTTCGATATCGCGTTCGCCGGGATCAGGGCCATGTCGATGAATTTGAATGCGTAGGTGTACGCCACCATCCCCGTGTTCCCCCCGCAGGAGAACACGATGGCGTTCTGGGGGATCATCAGCAGCGGGGCGACGAACATCTCCAACGCGCAGGGACCGCCGACCGTCACCAGCTCGCGGTTGACGTTCCGGTCGAACCTGTATCCCCTGAAGCGCATCTTGACGTACGTGCGACCGGAGAGGTAGTACCAGAATCCGACGATGGTCACGGCCACATAGGAGAGGCAGGTGGCGACGGAGGCTCCCTCCAAACCCATCCCGAGCCCGTAGATGAGCACGGGGTCCAGGACGATGTTGATGGCCGATGCGAGTATCGACATCCCCATGCAGACCAGGGAGGCCCCCTCGGCGCGGAGTATCCCCACCCACACGGAGTTCATCATCAGGAAGAACGACATGATCAGGAACGGACGGGTGTACTCCATGCAAGCCTCGACGTTCTGCCCCTGACCTACGAACGACACGATCGGTTCCGCGAGGAACCAGAATGCGATGCTCGTCAGTACGGACATCGCCAGAATGATCAGGATGATGGCCGGTATCGCGTTCTCCGCCGACCTCCTGTCCCCGGCGCCGATGCTCCTCGCTATGGAGGCCGACGCACCGACGGCCATCCCCGTACCCAGGGCGACTATCATCGAATAGATGCAGCTGGAGATGGAAATCGCGGAGAGCGCCTCGGAACCCAATCCGGAGCACCACATGCCGTCCACGAAGGTCTGGAGGTTCTCCACGAGGATCGCCAGGAACAGGGGGAACGCCATGGACAGCAGGGCCCTGCGCGGATCGCTCAGGAGGTTGTCCACATGGTTCCCGCCGTTCTTCATCAATCCTGCTCAATGCGACCTGGCGTATAACGGTTTGTCGAATAGCAAGAACTCTGGAAAGGTAACACCGTCTGCCGATACGCAGGCAACTCTATCCGATATTGCATCCAACTAACGCTCCCTTTTATGAATGCCAGCACGATGCTAACAGTGTTCCGATGACGTCGGCAGGGAAGGACTTGGATGTGATGCTCGGGGATCCCCGGAAGGCTATCAAGAGCATGATAGTCGCGTTCTTCCTGGCATTGGCCGTCGTTCAGGTGAATCAGTTCGTCGACACGTTCTGGGTGTCCGGCCTGGGGACGACGGCTAGTTCGGCCGTCGCCACCGTCATCCCCATCTACGGGCTCCTGATGTGCGCAGGCCTGGGCATCGGCACCGGCGTGACCGCCGGAATCGCCTTCCATCTCGGGAAGGGCGATCTGAAGCATGCCAACAGGATTGCGGGTTCCTCGATAATGCTCGGGATTCTGTTCGCGATAATCGGCTCCGTCCTTGCCGCATTCCTGTCCGTCCCGGCCATCGAGCTGATGGGTGCGGGGGAGATCGTGGACGAGTGCATGATGTACCTGATACCGTACATCATCCTCTCCCCCATCCTTCTGTGCGAGACCATCGTCGGTTCCGCTCTGCGCGGGGAGGGGGCGGCCAGGAAGGCCACGATCGTCCAGGCGAGCGCCGCGGTCTTCAACATGGTAATCGACCCCATCTTCATCTACGGATTCGGCATGGGCGTTTTCGGGGCCGGATTGGCCACATGCGTCGCGGCCCTCCTCTCCATGCTGATAGGTCTCTGGTGGTACCGCACCGGCAGGACCATCGTCAAGCTGGACAGGGACGCGTTCGTGCGTGACAAGGTAGCGGCGAAGGACGTCATGGACATCGGCGGGCCGAAGACCGTCCAGACGGTCATATCGAACGCCACGGACCTGGTTCAGCGCGTGTTCCTCATCGCCGCCGGCGGGACGAACTCCGTCATGTTCTACAACTACGCCTGGAGGTACATCGAGCTGGTCAACCTCCCCGGGAAGTCGTACGAGAACGCGATGATCCCCGTCTGCTCCGCCGGATACGGGCAGGGCGACTACAAGAAGATGGGCGACGGATTCTCGTATGCCGCGAATATGACCATCCTCTTCGGAGTGGCCTTCACTATTCTCATACTGCTATTCGCGGAACCCCTGATGGTCATCATGACCTACGAGGAGTCGATGGCCGCGCTCAGGCCCGAGTTCGTGTGGACACTGAGGGTGTCCGCCCTGCTCATCCCGTTCTCCGCCCTGATGGGGATAGGGTCTTCCATGCT
>CAVABN010000133.1:0-3335 GCA_963586845.1 Bifidobacteriaceae bacterium | reverse complement strand
GTCCACCGTATTCAGCAACGAGAGGGACGGGATGTCCCTGGCGATCGCCATCCTGGCGGACATCACCCTTCCGATCGCGGCCATGCTCGTTCAGTTGGGGGTATCCCGCAACAGGGAGTACCTGGCGGACGAGACCGGAGCGAGGCTCACCGGGAGGCCCATGGCATTGGCGAACGCTCTCGTCAAGATCGAGGGCGGATGCACGTCCAAGGTCAACAGCTACGACAACCCGGCCTACGAGAGCGTGTGGATATCGTCCCCCTTCGGGAAGAAGTCCGTCAGGGGATTGACCAGCCTCTTCAGGACCCACCCGACGACCCCCGACAGGATCGAGAAGCTCAGGGCCCTGGACCAGGAGCTCAACGGCTCCTTCGGAAACTTTTGAAGGGACGGGGCCTTCCGGCCCCTCCCGATTCTGAGAAATCAGTTCACGGGCTCCCACTTGGAGAGCTCGTTGACCTTGGACAGGGTGGATCCGCGTTCGATCTCCTCCCTGGTCCTGTTCTCCCTCTCGTGGACGTCGAGGGCCCTGTTGGCCACTTCCACAGCCACTTCCTTGGGAATGACGATGAGTCCCGATTCGTCGCCGACGATCCAATCGCCGGTGCGGACCCTCTGTCCCCCGACGGTGATCTCGATCCCGATGCCGCCGTAACCCTTAGGTTCGCCTGCGCAGGGCGCGACGGTCCTGGAGAATGCGGGGAATTTCAGGTCGCGGATGTCATCGATGTCCCTTATGGCGCCGTCGATCACGACGCCTTTGACGCCCATGACCATCGCCGAGTGGGATGCGAGCTCGCCCCATACGGCGACGGGCGCCCCGCCCACGTCGATGACGATGACATCGCCCTCCTTGGCGCGGTCGATGGCCTCCACGGGCTTCGCCCAGTCTCCATTGGAGGTCTGGACGGTCAGCGCCCTCCCGACCATCTTCTGACGGTGCTCCAGGGATTGGGGGACCAATCCGAACACGACGCCCTTCTTATGGAATGCATCGGAGATGTTGCAGGTGGAGACGCGTCCGAACGCCTCGAACAGGTCCTCCTCGCTGTACTTCTTGGCGAGATTCGTGTCCACCTTCGCTCCGGACATGGCCTTCTTTATGTCGCGGGCGGCCGCGGGGATGTCCCCGGTCTTGATTATCGCGCCTCCGACGATGATGTCCGAGGCCCCGGCTTCGACGTACTCCCCGGCGTTCTCGGCGGTGATCCCGCCTGCGACCGCCACGGGGATGGAGACCTCCGCGATGATCCTCTTCAGGACGTCGACGGGGGGTTCCTCGCCCCTCATCTGGGTGTCGATGCCCATGTGCATGCAGATGTACGACACCCCGAGGGCCTCGACCTGCTTGGCGCGGGCCACCCTGTCGGGGACGTTGATCATGTCGACCATGACCTCCGCGCCGTACTTCCTGCCGGCGAGGACCGCTTCCTCTATCGTGGCGTCGTCCGCCAGTCCGAGGACGGTGACGATGTCCGCCCCGGCCTTGGCCATGATCTCGACCTCGAAGGACCCGGTGTCCATCGTCTTGGTGTCGGCGATGATCTTCTTCCCGGGGAACTCCCTCTTCAGCGTGCGCACCGCATCGGCGCCCTCGCTCTTGATCAGCGGGGTCCCCGCTTCGATCCAATCCGCTCCGCCTTCGACGGCTTCGCGGGCTATCGCCACGGCTCTGTTCAGCTGCATCAGGTCCAAGGCGACTTGAAGAGTAGGCATGCCGAAAGCATCCGAGGGGCCGTATTAACCATTTGTGAAGAAACGGAGGTGTGCCACTCAGCTCGCCCGTCTATCGTCATCGATCGGCTCTAAAAAACGATCATCACCGTGGCATCGGTCGTATAGACCGCCGGATGTTAAGCAATTTCCCATCCCAGACAGTGTGTAAGGAGGGACGGACTCCGGCGGATCCGTCCTGTTTGCAGTGACCCGTGTCCTTTTCCGGTCAGTTGGTGGGCGGTTGCTGGTAGCGCGGAGGCTCCATGACCTTGGAACTCGTTCCGCAGACGGGGCACTTCCTCTTCTCGATGTAGCAGTACAGCAGATAGACGACCCCCAGAACGACCCCGAGCAGCAGCAGGATGATGCAGATGATCCAGTTGATGTCCATCGTAGTCATCCTGTTCTCATGGCACTGAGGACAGTACATCATTTCTCCCATGAGTTATCTTAGCTTATTAGGTCTATAAAAATAAGTGTTATCGCGTTGTGTTGATACGAAAATGCAAGCGTGCATCAGGTCATTAAATGGTGGCTCGCGGGACCGGCAGCATCGAAGGACGGCCGTCCGTATCGTATTTCGGTGATGTCGTAGGCAATCGTACACCTCCTAACACGTGTCTATTATAGCTATGAAGCTTAACCCATCCCGGTGAAACGATGTATTGTCCCAATTGCGGCAAGGACATCCCGGACGGCGGCAAGTACTGCCCCGACTGCGGGTTCGACGTGTCCAGCAACACCCCGGCTCCCGGCAGCGGAGGTTCCGGATACACGAACACGAACGTGAATGCGGCGATGATGATGAACAAGAAGTCCGAGGGCCTCACGCTGATCCTGTCTCTGCTGATCACAGGTCTCGGGCACATCTACGTCGGACAGACCAACAAAGGCATCGCCCTGCTGATCGCGGCGATCCTCTGCTGGGTCCTGGGGGCGTTCCTGCTGTTCCCGTTCATCATCGTGGTCATCCTGTGGATCTACGGGATGTACGATTCATACAAGCTCGCGAAGGAATACAACCAATACCTCCTCGCGCACAACGGTCAACCGCCCTGGTGACCTTCAAACCATCCCCCGTCCCCGACGGGGGGCATTTAGGGGATTTTAGACCACCGTGTTGGTGATCCATTCTGTGGCGACTGGTGAAGTCCCACGATTCACACTGAGGCCGCGGCCCCCGCGGCGCAGGATGTTGCGACTGGCATTCAGATCCCTGTCCATCACGAGTCCGCAATGCGGGCATTCGTGCGTCCTCACGGACAGGTCCTTCTGAACGATCTGCCCACATCCGGAGCAGATCTGCGATGTCATGCGGGGATCCACCTTTATGATCTCCGTGCCCGCCTTCTCCGCTGCGAGATCCAGGCACCTGATCAATATCCCCCATGAGGCGCTGTATTGGGAGCGCCTGATCCCTTTGTATTGTCCCTTTTCAACGAGTCTCTTGATGTCTATGTCCTCGCAGACGATGGTCCTGTACTTTTCTACCATGTCCTTGGCAACATGCCTGAGGTAATTCAGTCTGTGGTCGGCGATGTGTTGGAACTTGTTGGCTATGCGTTGCACGTACTTCTTGTACTCCGGCGTTCCCGGTTCGTATTCGTCCCTCTTCTTCT
>CAVABN010000132.1:0-3364 GCA_963586845.1 Bifidobacteriaceae bacterium | reverse complement strand
CTCCGGCGCCGTCGATGCTGAAGATGTGCCCGCCGGTCCTGTCGTAGCCGCCGACGATGAGCCCCAGGTAGAACCCCTGGCGGATCACGCTGGCGACCAGGGTCGCCGCGGCGGTCACGGACATGGGGGAGCCCTTCTTCATGGAGTAGATGGAGATCTCGCTCTGCATGTAGCGGACCATGAGCTGCGCGTCACCGACGACCCCGGCGATGGTCATGCCGATGTTGTCGGCGAGCTGGTAGACCTTCTGGACATCGCTGTGGGCGATGAGGTTGCCCATCGTGGCCCTCTGATCGGATGCCAGGATGACTCCGTCCTTCAGCTTCAGCCCTATTGTGGTCGTGCCCGTCTTAAGAGTGTCCTCAGTCATGGTCAGTCTCCTATCAGTTGATGGAAAAAGGCACCGTCCTCGACCGTGCTGGTTGCTCCAAATCCCTCGATGCTATTTAAAGTGTCTGACAGAGGACGATTCGAAGCCGACGACGAGTTCTGAACCGTGGAACGTACCAATCGGAACAGAGCTTCTGCTCTCAGAAATCGGCATGAAGTAGCGTGGTCCTTTTTATATGATATCGACGAGTGGATTGAATGAGCGAATCCATGAAGATATGCAACCCGTTCAAGAGGAAGGAGACGGTGGCCGAACTGATCGAGAAGATACGTCCGATCGTTTCAAAATACGGATTCCCGGAAGCCTATGTCTCATACGACGAATTGAAGGACATCCATGTGGACAAACCAGAATGGGTCATGCTCACGTTCCCCATATGTCCTGGGGATACCGCCCAGAAACACAACGCGTTTCGTCACGAGATCCATGCAACATGCGGGGATCGCGTTGCCCCATATGCGGCCCACCCTGATGATGAGAACATGGAGTACGCTCGGAGCCACTATGTTTCGGTTTTCTCGTAAGTCAGTAATTAGCCAGAATCGCAAAACCAAGACATCCGTACCCGTCTGGATACGAGATGGATGGATGATGCCGATCGCCGTAACCTCAAGCAATCCATGCAATCCCTCATGGACGCCATCAACGACATCGAACGGATCGTCAAACCCATATTGGCGTCGGGCGAGGACGTGATTGAATACAAGCTGAGATTCTCTGAGAGACGACGTCTGTCCTCGGATTTCACCACGATCAGCAACGAATGCAAATACCTGGTGACGAAGCATTCCGCCAAATTCAACAGGAATCTGCTGGATTACCTGCAGGAACTCCGCAACCTCTGCGCCCACCGCTTCGGCAGTTCCATGGACACTTCGATGTTCCTGTATACGGCGGCATACAGCGTGCTGCCTATGAAGGAGTCCATCAGGTCCATGCTGTACGATGTCCTGGAACGGTATCCGGATCACGATACGAAAAGCCGTGTCTCCTCATTCAACGTCAAGCCCCGCGGAAGACGCGACCGAAGATGATGGGTGGGGCCTCCCAGCGAATCGTTATCTACCGCAGCCCCCATCGCACCGACGATAACATGGCATGCAACGATTCATCCAAGAAGACCAGGGTCGCCCTCCTGGGCGCCTGCGGGAGGATGGGGAACCTCCTCATCCGCCGCATCCTCGCCACCGAGGGCATGGAGCTCTCCGCCGCGTTCGACCTCGTCAACGTCGGGAAGGATGTGGGGGAGGCGATCGGCGTCGGACACCTCGGCGTCCCCGTCTCCGACTCGAAGGACCTTGCCAAGGTCCTGAAGGACAGCGGCACCGAGGTCCTCATCGACTTCACCATCGCTCCCGCCACCGCCGCCAACGCGCCCGTCGCAGCCGCGGCCGGGGTCAACCTCATCATCGGGACCACCGGGCTCACCGCCGAGCAGAAGACCAACATCACCGAGGCGGTCGTCAAGAACAACGTCGCGGCGGTCATCTCATCCAACTACTCCATCGGGGTCGGCGTGTTCTTCAAGCTCATCAGGGACGCCGCCAAGTACCTCGGCGACGCGTACGACGTGGAGATCATCGAGGCCCACCACAACCAGAAGAAGGACGCCCCCAGCGGGACCGCCGTCACAGCGGCGGAGATCATCAGCGACGCCATGGGCGGGAAGGACATCATCTACGGCCGCGAGGGCGTCTGCCCCCGCGGGAAGGAGATCTGCATCCACGCCGTCAGGGGCGGGGACATCGTCGGGGACCACACCGTCATGTTCATCGGCAACTCCGAGCGCATAGAGATCCGCCACCAGGCCCACTCCAGGGAGATCTTCGTCGGCGGAGCCGTCATGGCGGCCGGTTGGGTCGTCAACCAGAAGAAGGGCGTCGTCTACGAGATGTCCGACGTTCTGAACTGATTCTCAAACAGGGGCGTCCGACGAGGGCGCCCCCGAACTTTCAGGATGGTGGCCAGACGATATCGGTCTTATCGACACCGGCTCGATCCCCTGTACGCTCTACGATATGTCGGCTGTTCCGATGCTCGGAAACAGAGATGACGGTCATGTCAATCCAATTTGGCGAACCTCACAAGCAGCGTGTGAGGAAGGATCTTCGCAAGCACGCGGTAGAACTTGTAGAAGGCGCCAGTGGTATAGACGGCCCGTCCCTTCTTCGCGGCCCTCAGCGACTTGACGGCGGCGACCTCCGGATCGATGACGGGCAGGCGGGTCTGCCCTTTAGTGAGGCCATCCTTTCCGTCTGTCTGCGTCATCTCCGTTAGCATCAGTCCCGGGCAGACGGCGCACACGTTTATCCTCCGATGCTTCAGCTCCTCACGCAGACCGAGACATAGCGCGGACACGTAGGATTTCGATGCGCTGTAAACCACAAGATTGGTGTTCGGGACGAATGCGGAGGTGGAGGAGACCTCGAGGATCGTTCCATTGTCGACGATATAGGGCAGGCAGACCCTCGTGACGGCCGTCGCACCCTTGCAGTTCAGATCGATGAACCTCAGCATCTGCTCCAGTTCCATATCCTCGAATTGCCCGCTGCCCGACATGCCCGCGTCGTTGATCAGCACCTCTATCCGCGGTTTCTCCCGGGACAGTCTCTCGGCGAGCATCCCGTAACTGTCCATGTCGGACATGTCCATCGGGATGACCACGCAACGCTTGTCGGGATGCTTCGAAGCGACCTCTCTCAGACGGTCCTCCCTCCGTGCGATGAGCCAAAGCTCCTCGATATCCGGGAACAGCTTCGTCACAGCATCCACATAGCATGTTCCAAGCCCGGATGATGCTCCGGTGATGACGGCTACACTCATGGCATAATCCTCTGCAAACATTCCGATGTCCGAATCGACGCTGTTGTCCAGGGGCGGACGGTGATCCAGTCCGTCTTCAGATGATCTGGATAGGTTAAGAGAGTGGACAAGGCGAGATTCGAACTCGCGACTTCTGCCTTGCGAAGGCAG
>CAVABN010000131.1:0-3383 GCA_963586845.1 Bifidobacteriaceae bacterium | reverse complement strand
GGGGAGGAGCCCGCCGAGGATCCGAAGAGGATGCTGGAGGAATTGGACACCGTCATCCCGAGATACGCGGAGCTCATCGCCCGCATCAACACGGCCAACGCCAACACCGTCGCATCCGACGGTCACACGCTGGCAGAACTCATGGCCTCCCGCGATGCGCTGATCGCCAAGGCGAATGTGCTCAACGATCTCATCGACTCCGCGATGGAATCGACCCGCTCCTACCGCACCCCGGACATGCCCAAACGCGTATCGACCGTGGACATGCGCTCGCTGCGGAGAGAGTCTGATGCGGCCTCCAAGGAGGCGCGGGAGAAGGATGCCCTGATCCAGGCAACGAACTGGATAACCGAGATCTGAGACGACCGGCAGGTAGTCCCCGACGGAGCGGATGTGAACCCGACGGCAGGGTCATAGAGCCGTACCATTGGTTATGCCCTTCTAGGGACGAGGGGATTGTTTCAATGTCAGGTCCCGAAAGTGAAGGTCACAGGTCAAGGTCATCGTAACGAATTCGACCATGCATCGGCCGTCGAGGACGAGGGCGGGTAAGGGGAACCGGCCGCCTCGGATCTCATCCAAACCTCTTGCCATCATTCTTGTTTCGACCACCAGTATCCATTCCGGAATCTTGATGCCCGTTCCCGAAACTGTGTTCCGAACGAAAACATAGTTTCCAATCGGAACAACAGTATAGAATTACGACAAACGTAACTAACCCGTTCCATGGAACCGAAAGGCAGAGGCAAGCAGATAGGCGACAAGGAGCTGGAGTACATGGTCCTGAAGTTCATAGCGGACCACGACGCTCCGAAGGAATCGGAAATCTACAGGAACCTCCCCGCCAACAACACGCGCATCGTCAGATGCTTGAAGACGTACGTGGAAAGCAGGGTTCTGGAGTTGCTTCAGGACAATTCGTCCTACACCACCAAGCGCTACGCCCTCACCGATTTCGGGGAGTTCTATCTCATCGTGAAAGAGATAGACTGCTCCATCTCGCACGGCAACTTCAAGATCGTGAAGTGCGGGGATTTCGACCTCGAAGGGAAGGACTTCAGCGAAGCCACGAAGATCCTGAAGGATCTGAAGAAGTGAGGAGGATGGCTCGGCCCCTCGCGGGGCCGGAGGCTCATCTCAGCCTTATGGTTTCGAGGTTCTGGGGGGCCTTGGTCTCGATCCCGTACTTCTTGTATATCGAGGAAGCGAGATCGGTGCACTTGCGGTCGTCCCCATGACCGATGATGATCCTGTCGGGCTTGGGGTCCAGGGAGCTGATGTAGCGCATCAGCTGCTTCCTGTCCGAGTGACCGGAGAACCCGTCCACGGTCTCCCTCTGCATCTTGATCTTCAGGGTGATCGGCTTCCCCCTCATGTTGAGGGTGATCTCCGGTCTGCCCCTCTGGATCGTGCGTCCGATGGAACCTTCGGACTGGTAACCGACGAACAGCAGCCAGTTCTTCTCGTCGTCGGCCCACTCGCGGAAGTACTCCATGACCGGACCTCCGGACATCATACCGCTGGTAGCGAGCACGATGCACGGTTCGGGCGAGTGGCAGATCTCCTCCCTCATATCGGCCGTCTCCACGCGCCTGAATATGGGGGAGAGGAACGGGTTGTTGTTCTGCTGGAAGATCTGCGTCCTCAGCTGGCTGTTCAAATACTCGGGATAGGCGGTGTGGATCGCCGTCGCTTCCCAGATCATACCGTCCAGCCAGACGTTCATCTTGGGGATCTTGCCGGTGCGCATGAGCTCCTCGATGACCAGCATGACCTCCTGCGACCTCCCGACGGCGAAGACGGGGATCAGCACGTGTCCGTTATGCTCGACGGCCTGCTGCAGGTAGTTCCCGAGCTGCTCCGAAGCATCGGCCCTCGAGGGCTGCATGTCGTTGTGGCCGCCGTAGGTGGACTCCATGACGAAGGTCTCCAGCCTGGGGAAGCGGGTGTTGGCGGGGTTGAACAGCCAGGTCTTCTCATACTTGGTGTCCCCGGAGAAGGCGACGTTGTGCAGCCCCTCCCCGATGTGGAAGTGGGCTATGGCGGATCCCAGGATGTGGCCGGCGTTGTAGAACGTCAAGCGCACATCCGGCGCGATGTCGGTGACCTCGTTGTACTTCAGCGTGATTGTGTGCAGGATCTCCTGCCTGACGTGCTGAGCTTCGTAAGGGGTCTTCTTGTTCTCCCCGAAGCCGAGCTTGATGTTGTCCAGCTGGAGCAGCGCCATCAGGTCCCTGGTGGGCGGGGTGCAGTAGACCGGGCCCTTGTACCCGTACTTGAACAAGGCGGGGAGCGTCCCGCAGTGGTCCAGGTGGGCGTGGGTGATGACCACGGCATCGATGTCCGCCAGAGGCTGCGCCTCGGGGATGCCGAAGTACGGGGTGTTGTCCGAAGACGGATCCAGACCGCAGTCGATCAGGATCTTGCTCTCCCTGGTGGTCAGGAGCGAAGCGGACCTGCCGACCTGCCTGAACCCTCCCATGGCGGTGACCCTGACCCACTGCTCGCCCTCGAGCTTGGGCCTGGCGATGCGCCTGGCGACGTAGGACAGCATGTCCTGGCGCTCCTTCTGGTTCGCCCTCAGGTACCCCCTGACGTCAGAAACGGTCTTGGAGGGTATCGGAGGGGCGCGGATGACCTTGACGTTCCATCCGGTCTCCTTGCGCAGGTCGGCCAGGAGCTTCCCCTCCTTCCCGACGACCTCGGACAGGTTGATCGCCTCCACGTGCGCCTCTCCGGTCTCCTCCAGGAAGTTGATGTCGTAGATCTCCGCCTTCTCGGGGATCATGGAACGGATCTTCTCCTCCACCTTGGCCGGGTCCTCGAGGCCCGACGGGTCGGGACGGATGTCCACCCTGCGGTGGATGGTCTGCGCCAGCATCCTCGCTACGGAATCGTTGGAGGAGAGCTTGTCGTACTCGTCCGTGTAGATGACGACGAGCGGACCCTCGAACTTGATCTCCTTGATGCGGACGTTGGGGGGCATGGCACGTGTGACCTCCTCCCTCAATGAATCGAACTGTCTGTCGACATTCATGGATAGACCTGCTTAATGGTTGGAAAGTGGAGAGAACGGGTTTGGGAAGGGGTTTGATGGAGATTCCCCTCAGTTGGGGAACTTGAATCCGAGGTCCGTGCAGCGGGAGACGATCTCCTCGCGGGAGATCTGCTCGTAGCCGTTCGGGCCGATGTAGGAGACCAGCATCCCGTCGCCGGTGCAGTTGTCCCTCCTCCTGGCGGAGTTGAGGGCCGTGATGGCGACGTCGATCCCCTCGTCCTTGGACATGCCCTCCTTGAAGGAGGATTCCAGGGCACCGAGGGCGAAGACGGATCCGGATCCGACCGAGCAGTACTCGTCCTCGATGTATCCTCCGGCGCCGTCG
>CAVABN010000130.1:0-3389 GCA_963586845.1 Bifidobacteriaceae bacterium | reverse complement strand
TCCTCATACGCGGACACGCCCCAAGGGCAGGTGTTCACGGGGGCGTTGAACATCATCCTGGTGGTCGGTCTGATCCTGGCCGCGTTCGTCCTGTTCAGGGGGTCGTTCGGATACATGGCGTCGAAGACGCCGGGGTCCGACCGCTGCCCCCAGTGCTACGCCAAGATCCCTCCGGGGGAGGCGTTCTGTCCCAAATGCGGGCGCGAGAGGAAGCGATCGCGACCCCTTCTTCCCGCAGTGGACGATCCCTTCCGGCGACACCGGCCTCACCCCGCGGTACATCTTCATGTCGTCCCCGACGGGACACACCTTGATGCAGATCCCGCAGGGCCAGTGGCGCTCCTTCTTCAGCCGGATGTGGTGCTCCGTGCAGGCGCGCATGTCCATCTCATAAGGTCTCGTCCCGTCGTCGGTGAAGCACTTCGACGGGCATTCGCGGAGGCACTTCCCGCAGTGGATGCAGAGGTCCTCCTCCAGCATCGGATCCGGCTCCAGAGGGGCGTCGGTGACGACGGATATTATCCTGACCCTCGGCCCGAACTCCCTCGTTATCAGATTGTGGCTGTCCCCGATGGTCCCCATGCCCGAGTAGTATCCCGCCAGCACGTGGGAGAACGCAGCCTCCGGATCGTCCAACAGAGCGTCGATCCCGAAGTACCCGTCCCTGGGGAAGTACATGGCGCGGTATCCCCGCGATACGAGGTACCCGGCCATGCGGTAGCCCGCGTCGTCCAGGATGCGGTTGGTGGTGTTGTACAGCTCCTGATACACCATGGACGGGGTGGTCGCGACCATCGGGACGTAGAGCGGTATCCCCATGACGACCACGTTCTCCGCCCACGGGAGGATGTTCTTCGGACGGTAGTCCCCGGATTGGAGCGGATGCTCGTCCCATCTCCCCACGGGGCAGGTCCTGACCAGGCTCATGCCGAGCCTGCGCGCCTCCTCGATCACATCGGCCTTCAGGCCGTCATCGGCATCCATGCCATCGCCGTCCCCTTCGATCCGTGGTCGGAGATCGCGTTCTGAAGCTCATCGAAGAATGCGACGGTCTTCTCGTCGCTGTCCAGATTGAACACCATGTTCCTGCCTTCCGTATAGAGCACTATGCACTTGTCGACCCCGGCGTGAACCGCCAGGTTGTACCTTCCGAACTCGCTGTTCTTGAAGTTCCCGGAGAGGTATTTGGAATTTCCCAGGCCCCCCACGCGCGACCCGTAGCTCATGTCGTCCCTCAGCTCGAGGGCGACGATGTCGTCGAAGTCCACGGTCCGGTGCATCATGGTCGCATCGACCGTGACCGAATCGTCGTTCAGGGTGACGTCCACATGGCCGGTGGTCATGGCCACGGCCACGAGGATCGCGGCGATGGCGAGGGCGATGGCCGTGAAGGCGACGACTATCCTGACGGTGGAGCGGTAGTTCCTCCTGGCGCGCTCCGCCTCGGCGGGGGACGGCCTCCTTATGGATCCGCAGGATGTCGCTTCCCGGATCCCGGCGTACATCTCCTCGGTGGCAGCGAGGTCCGGCAGGTTGAACGCGGCCGTCCTCGCCTTGCTGTTCTTGGCGACGTACCTGACGACGATCGTCTTATCGACCGCCTTGGTCCCTGCGAAGGTGTAGCTTCCGAGCATCTCGTTGGTGAAGTCGCCGGACCCGCGCTTGAGCCCGTAGTATCCGTACACGCGGAGGCCGGGCTTGAAACCGGAGACGATCTCCAGCTCCGTGATCGAGGAGAACGGGATCTCCAGCTTGGCCATGGGCGCGTTTATCGATATGCGGTCGTCCTTCAGCTCCACCCATTCGCCCCTGATGGTCAGGATGGAGAGCGGGATCACGGCCATGGCGGCGATGAGGATGACTATGTACCATAGGAACGACAGCGGCGTGCACAGGAGCAGCACCGTGTCGACGGCTACGATGGCCATCGATGCGACCAGGCCCAGGACTATCTTCGAAGTGTCGTTCATATCCGCATCCTTGTCATACGGTCCATGTGAGGTTGTTATCCCATGCCCAATCTATGCTGAACTCCCTTATCTCGGGCTTCTTCTCGACGATCTTCATCCCTTGTCTCCGGAAGTCCTCGCAGGCATCCTTGTACGAATACCCCTTTCCGAGGTATGTACTCATGAAGTCTTGAATGGCGTGGTTCACCTCGTCCGGGGTCGCGCGTTTCGCGGAGAACAGTTCCACCAAGATGTTCGCTACAGCTATCCTTTCCTTCGGGAGGTCCTTCTTCTTCACTCTCCCGTGTTGGGCGAGGAGCATCTCGACATAGGGTACGCGCCTCATCGTGAACACTCCGTTGTCCTCGGTATTCCTCACGGATTTCATGATGGATTCGAGGTCTTCGAGCGCCTGTTCCTCATCCCCGTCCGTGGATAGGAACAGCATCGCTCTTCTGAATGCGATTATGTTGCGGACGGCGGGAGGTATCTTGACCTCCGGGTAATCGACGAACGGCCCAGTCATGCATTTCAGCGCCTTATCCGCCTCCTTCGGCATATCCGCCGAATACATGCCACCCACGACGCATTCCATCAGGTAGCAGAGGTTCCTCCATTCGACCGATTCGAGGACGTCGGCATATTCCTCGGCCTCGGAGGCCGCCTCCTCCAGGATCCCGGCGGCCCATATGAGGGTGTCCGTATCGTCGGCGATGTGGGCGGCTTCGGCGATGAGAGCGACCGCCTCGCATCTGTCGACCATCTCCGCATCGTTTTCGGAATCCACCATGTCTCTGGCTACCGGGATGATGGATGCGAGCTTCTCCGGTGCGCTCTTCGCGAGATGCATGCCTGTCATGGCTATCGCACCGCATGTCCCGCAGAATCCATCGGTGTCCTCCGGTGTCTTTTTGCCGTTCTTGACCGCCTGCATCATGATGGATTCGCGGCAGAGCACGGACACCTTCCCGTATCTGGGGTCGTTCTTGTCCAGGGCATTCAGACATCTCTCGACGGCATCGGTGTTGTCTCTGCGGTAGTCGTATCTGTAGAAGAGCATGCCGAGTTCGGCCTGATACCGGGCCTCTTCGAAGGGATCGCGGACCTCGTCCTTGCGTGAGAGCATATCGTATATCTCGGTCTGCTGATCTTGAGGTCTGGAGGATATCTTCTCATGGTATCCGATTCTGAAACCGTCGTTCTGGACGGTGAGTGTCGTCTCCGTCCGGCATCTGGGGCAGACGATCGTCGCCGGGTACTCATCCATGTTCTTGATCCTGCTCGGAGGCAGGTCGAGGTCCCTCCTGCCGTCGCACACGGACCCGCATTCCGGACATCTGAACTCCTTGGTCCTGACGAGGGGTCCGTCCATCATCTTGCGTGCGACATTCATGAACGCGATAAGGGGATCCTCGAGCTGGCCGTTGGTGACGTAGTGAT
>CAVABN010000129.1:0-3405 GCA_963586845.1 Bifidobacteriaceae bacterium | reverse complement strand
TCCACAGGGACGTCGAATCCAGACTCCCCACGGACCAGAACACAATCTGCTGGGTTATCTCGCTCGATGTGAAGTACTGCAGTATGGTGTTGCATGCGCCGAAAATCTGCGATATCGCTACTCCGCACAGCACCATGGTGACGGGGGTTATCCCCCTGCGCTGGGCCGCCAGCAGGATCGTCCCTATGGGCACCAGCGAGAAGATGAACGCGCTTACGATTATCCCCACAGTGTTGTTGCTGATCGAGATACCGAACGCTATGGCCAGGGCGGCACCGAAGCAGGCGCTGCTCGACACACCCAAAGTGTAAGGGGTCGCCAGAGGATTGCGGAGGATGCTCTGGATGATGCACCCGCCGATCGCCAGTATGAGCCCGACGAAGAACCCTATGAGGACCCTCGGACCCCTGATGTTCGTGACGATGTTGATATGGCTGGCCGTGAACCCGTCGAACGTCCCGGGGAACAGCTGGTTGAAGAGGATCTGATAAGCCTCGAAGAACCCTATGTTCGCTGAACCCACGGTGATCATCAATCCGACGCAGGCGATGGCCACGATGCCGAGGCACATCGTGAAGAGGAAGCGATGATGGAACATCGCCTCCACCTCGTGCCTCTTCCCCGTCGCCCGTCCGCGGATGCTCCCCGCATCCTCCGATGTCTCTGTCATCGTATGTCCTCTGACGTGAAAGGAAAGGGTTTGGAGGTCGAGCGATCCGAACGGATCACTCGGCCTTGGCCATCATCTGGACGGCCATGGGGGAGGAGGTTGTGGAGAACCTGTCCCCCCACGCGATGATCGCTTCCTTGTGCGCCTCGTAGTCGTAGTCCTCGACCCCGAGCCACTTCGTCATGTACTCCTCCATGTACTCGTCCGGATCGAAGTTCTTCGCGAGGTCCGGGTGGAAGGCCTTGAACAGGTACGCGGCGGCGATGATTCCTCCGTTGCTACCGTTCCTGAACTCCTGGGGCAGCATGATGATGTGGTCGCGGTCGATGTTCAGGAGGGGCCTGCTGGCGATGTCGTCGATGTACTCGTACATCCCCTTCGAGTTGGTGACCGTGTACCCTCCCTCGGGGGAGTTGTTGTCGATGCCGGTCCAAGCGTAGCGCTGGAAGTGGACGGTCATGAAGTCGAGCTCCATCCCGTCCAGCCATTCGACGTCGTTCTTGACCCCGTAGGTGGTCTCCGAATCGTAGTTCGGGAGGGTGGAGGCGACGTTGTATCCTCCGGCGAGGGTGACGGCCTGTCCGATCGTGTCGTTCTTCAGGTACGCGGCGATCTTGTGGTTGTCCTCGCTGGCGAGGTATGAGCTGGAAAGCTGGCTGACGAGGACCTTGGGCTTCTCCGAGTCGGTGAGGTCCTTGGTCGCGTCGTAGATGGTGTCCCTGATGTCCAGGAGGAAGTCCAGGTATCCCTCGGCGCGGTCCTTGTTGCCGAAGATGTATCCGGCCTTGAGGATCCCCTGCGCGAAGACGGACGACTCCATCTCGGAGATCTGGGGGAAGTAGAGACCGAGGTACACGACATCGGTGCTGGGCAGCTTCTCCGCGGGGGTTGCGATCTGGTCCTGGTGGAACACCAGGTACAGGTCGATGTTCAGCTCGGAGAGCCTCTCGTAGTCGCCGGAGAAGTACTCGACCTCGTTCGGGTTGTCGGGGAACAGGGTGCTCTCGTAGTACTGTATGGGGGGTCCGCCGGCGACGATGTTGTTGCCGTATCCCATGATGGTGGCGATCTCGGCGTTCTGGACCTGGAAGGCGTAGATCCTCTGCGGCTTGCAGTGGACCTCCATCTCGGTTCCAACGCCGTCCTTTATCCAGACGGTCTCGGCGGTGTCGTTGGCCAGCTTCTTGATCTGGTCGACGTCCGCTTGAGTGATCTTGCCGTCGTGGTTCGCGTCGGCGTAGGGGTTCGCGGTCTTGTCCCAGGATGTCTTTCCATCCACGATGGACTGGACGAAATCGGCGTCCGACGAGTCGATGGTCCAGTCGTTGTTGGCGTTGCCGTAAACCTCCAGGGCGTCCGTCAGGAGCTGTCTCTTCTCTCCATCGTCGCTCCCGTTGTTCACGACCACGTACGCCGCAACTCCGGCGATCAGGACGATCGCGACGACTGCCACGGCTATGAGCTTGTTATTCATGGGCATCACTTGGATGATATATCCAACTGCGTGAACAGGACCTTACTATATCAAACTTGCACATATTGGTGGCTAAATCGTGTTATTCGACTTTAATTATGATAGAATTTATCAAAATTATCCGCAGTATGCGTCCAATAGGAACCTTTATCGCACGATATCGGTTATGATGCCACGCATGGAATCGTACTTCGGCAGTCTCCTGACGCCGTTGGTCCTCGACGAGGAACTCCGCAGGAAACTCCTGGCCATCAAGAGGATGGACCGCAACGTGTACGACGTGGTCCCCCGTCCGGAGGACCTCGTGGACTACGCGACGGAATGCTTCTCAGCGGAGGCCCTCGCCCTGGGGATGGAACCCGGACCGGGGGAGGTCAAGGCCATCCTCGAGAACCGCGACCATGCCGATTCCGGGATCTCCCGCATCGTGAATATGAGGTTCTCCAAACCGCGCCCGTTCCCGTGGACCATCGACACGGTGACCGACGTGCATTTCGCGATGGAGAGGGGTCTCGGGAATGAAGCCGGGCATCTCAGGAGGGGGCCGTACCTCAACGGTCCCGACGAGGAACCCGTTCCTGACGAACTGCAGAGCTACGTGGAGATGTCGCTCTCCGATATCCTGGAGATCCTGAACACCGCGCCGTACGAGTCCCTCATCGCCATAGCGCTGGCATGGAACTGCATCTCGATCCTCCGCCCGTTCATGGGCGACGGCAGGGCGGTCTACTGCGGACTGCTGCTTCTTGCGCTCCGGTCCCGCGGATTCTCCGGGATCACGAGATGCCCCCTGTTCGAATCCCTGCACGCTTCGAGGGAGGAGATTATGGAGGGGAGGAGGATCTTCGCGGAGACCGGCGACCCGAATCCCATGATCTCATCCACCCTGGATGCCGTCCTGGAGTCGTACAACAAGGCGTACGGTTCGCTGAACCCCCTCGACTTCAAGACGACCGTGGACGGAGTCTCCAGGTCAATAATCAGGCACGCGAGGGGGATGGACAGCTTCGTCCTCTCCGACGTGCGCGGATGGCTGGGGGACATCAGCGACCAGACGTTCAGAGCACGGATAGCCGTTCTCATCGCCGGGGGGATCCTCAGGAAGGAGGGATCCACCAGGAACCTCCGCTACGTCTTCGTGGACCCGTTCGAGCATCTGTACGTATCGAACGGAGGGGTGCGTCCGCATCTCCTGGACGATTTCATCGTCAGCGCGGTGGGTATGGGGGAAGGGAAGAGCGGAACGACAATGGTGCTCTGA
>CAVABN010000128.1:0-3477 GCA_963586845.1 Bifidobacteriaceae bacterium | reverse complement strand
GGATCCTCCGAGGACCTGGGCCTCGTTCTCGTCGGCGGCGTCGATGAAGTCCTGGGCGGTCACATCGGGTCCAAGGTCGACGACCTTGTATCCGGCACCGCGGAGCATGGCGCAGCACACGTTCTTGCCGATCTCGTGGATGTCCCCCTCGACGGTTCCCATGATGACGCATCCCTTGAGGGATCCGGCGCCGGCGGTCATGAGGGGCTCGAGGATCTTCAGGGCGAGTTCCATGGTCTTGGAAGCGGCGACGACCTGGGGGAGGAAGATCTCCGCCTTGTCGAACCTGTCTCCGATGACCTCCATTCCCTTTCCGAGCCCGTCACCGATGATCTCCGATACGGGGATCTTCTCGTCGATGGCTTTCTGCGTTGCCGTCTTGACGAGGTTGAGGTCCCACGTCTCGACGGATTTCTTCAGATCCGCGAGTATTTCCTGCTTTGACATTTTGTCTTTTCCTCCTTTAACCCGAAGTAGTTTCATAACGGGCTTGCTTCTTGCCCGCTACAATTTATTCATCCGTTCATCAGTATATAATACTATGCTTTTTCTGAAAATTTTTGAGGCTTATTATATTTAAAACTATTTTTCATCCAATTATCCGTTTGGTGGACTATTTAAAGCATTCGGTCAGAATGACAAAAATGTGCATCTGGACGGCCGTTTTTGCTTAGCTTTAAATAGAATAAGCAGAAAAACGCCATAGAATGGATGGATATTCGGACCATCCTGCCTTCCCGGATGCCCGCGATCCCGACCAACAGGCTGGCGATTCTGTCCGAACGGCCAATCCGCTGGATGCGGGTTGGATGTATGATATCTCCACACCGGATCCCGACGCGGATGGGGCTTGGATAGAAGAGGGATGAAAGAGAAGCAAGGGGTTTGAACCCCTCCCGCCGGGGATGATCGGCGGGGAGGGGCGTTGGAGTTTCAGGCGTCGGCCGGCTTCTCGGTCCTGACGAAGTCGGAGTCATCGTCGCAGATGAGCTCCATGTCCCCGCGGGTGAAGCGGACGATGAGACCGATGACGAACCCAGTGACTATGGTGACCGCGAAGACGACGACCGCCATCGCGATGCTCGCGACGCTGCCGACGAGGAGGGAGATGAAGATGGCTCCCATCCATCCTCCGACACCGTGCAGGTTGTGGACACCCATGACATCCATGACCCCGATCTTGTTGCAGAACCAGGGCTGGAGGTAGATGAAGCACAGGGTGGAGACGGCTCCGGCGATGAGACCGATGAGGAGGGCTCCCCAGGGTCCGACGGTGAGCAGCGGAGCGCCGATCGCGACGGGTCCGCAGAGCATGGCGTAGGTGAACACCAGGCAGTTGATCTTCCCGGACACGGCCACGGACACGAAGTACGTGGAGATGATGGAACCGACGCCGGCCATGTAGCAGGTGATGGTACCGTAGGTGATCTGGCTCGGGTCGAGCAGCGAGGTGACGAAGGAAGGCCAGAGCATCCACAGGAGCATGCTGGCCAGCCAGACGAACGTGACGCTGTGCGTGGTGGTGTACATGGGCTCGTCGAAGGCCCTCTTCTCCCTGATGCCCAGCGCGACCCCGATACCGAAGTATGCGGCGGCGAGGTGGACGAGGATGGATCCTCCGGGGTCGGTGGCGTACTGGCCGGCGATCTCGACGTTGCCGAGGAGCCACTGGATGAGCGAGTAGACGATGGCGAAGCCCACTCCGACCATCAGGTACTGCCACATCTTGCAGGTACCGGAGAACACCCCTATCGCGATGACGAGGGTGATGGCGCAGATGACGCCGTTGATCAGAAGAGATTGATCCCAAGCGCCGTAGTCGAAGTAGAAGTCCTGGATGGCCAGGTAGACGACGAAGCTGCTGACTGCAGACAGAAGGACAGCGAGGCAGATACCCCACTCGAACTTCCTGATGAAGATCATCAGGAATGCGACTAGCATGAGCATGAACCAGATGTCCAGGTTCTTCCCGAACTGGAGCTGCTCGTTGGGGCTGGACCCGTCGGAGATGTCTATCCCCATGGAGAAGGCTCCCGCCCACTCACCGTAGAACAGTATGGCTACGATGACGATGGCGACCGCCAGGGCCGCCCATATTCCGTATTTGGTGTTCATTTGATCCCCTTTCCGTTTTCACGGTGTTCGGTCGGCGCTCTCGGCGCCGCTTGTCCGACCGGACCCTTCGGGCCGGTCGCCGACGATTCGGGGATACATCCGGCGGGTGCGGATCCATCCGCACTCCGTATCCCCTGAGGCCCTCCCCGCTCCGGGCGCTGGGCGCCCGGGACCGCACGGAGGTTGACACACGGCCGGGACCTCGGATCCCGACCGACGACCGTACGACCCAGAGACGGTCTCAGTGCTCATCAGCTATCGGACGAGCTGAATTATCAACCGCGGTTAGTGATATTTAAAACTTATTCTAAATCGCCGACCATGCATCCAACGCATCCCATCCAACGGACTGGATTGAGGTTATTTCGATGGAAAACGGACAGAATTAACGTTTTTTCCTCTATTCACCAAAAATATACATCTATTTAACTAAACCGTTTATTTTAAATATAGAACTCCAGAAGGCCGATTGGCCCCGAAGTCCGACCATCTGATATTTCAAAGATTCGAATCCGATTTATATCACCTGGAGGAAAATGCGTATCGCGACCCCTCCATCCCCGCCCCCTCCCGGAGGCCTTTCCGACTCCGACGCGAGATCCGTCAGTGCGACAACATTATACCCGCCGGTCGGATTCGCAGAGCGATAGGAATGGCAGCGGAAGACGCGAAATTCATCAGACAGAAGGTGATGGAGCACAACAAATGGTTCGAGGAGTCGATCCCCATGATCGCCTCGGAGAACCTCATGAGCCCCCTCGCCAAGGAGATGCTCATCTCCGACTTCGCCGACAGGTACGCCGAGGGTCTCCCCGGGAAGCGCTACTACCAGGGCAACATCTACGTCGACCAGGTCGAGATCAGGACCATCGAGCTGGCCAAGAAGCTCTTCGATGCCGACTTCGCCGACGTCAGACCCATTTCGGGGACCGTTGCGAACATGGCCGTGCTCTTCGCGTTCGCGGAGCCCGGCGACACGATCACCACCTGCGCTCTCGCCCAGGGGGCGCACATCTCCACCTGCGAGTTCGGCGCCTTCGGACAGAGGGCAGTGAGGTCCGTCAACTACCCGTTCAACGAGCACGACATGAACCTGGACGTCGATGGAACGATCAAGGTGCTGAAGGAGGTCAAGCCGAAGATCGCCCAGTTCGGTCTGTCGGTGTTCCTGTTCCCGCCTCCCCTCAAGGAGCTCCAGGACACCTTCAACGAGATCGGATGCCTGGTATGGGAGGACTGCGCGCACGTCCTCGGACTCATCGCCGGGAAGCAGTTCCACGACCCCCTCAGGGAGGGCGTGAACATCGTTTCCTCTTCGACGCACAAGACCTTCCCCGGACCCAACCACGGGATGCTCCTGGG
>CAVABN010000127.1:0-3531 GCA_963586845.1 Bifidobacteriaceae bacterium | reverse complement strand
CCTAAAACCCGCCCCATCCATCGCCGCATCCATGAAAGGCAACGGCAGGACCGCTGTGGTCGGGCTCGGAAGCCCGATAATGTGCGACGACGCGGTCGGACTCCATGTGTCCGAGGCGATCCAATCCATGTGCATGGATGACGTGGACTGCTTCCAGGAGGCCGTCGGCGGACTCGACATCCTGCCGGTCATCCACGGCTACTCCCACGCGATCATCGTGGACGCCATCCAGACCGGCGAATACGGCCCCGGGACCGTCCTGCTTTTCACCGAATCCTACTTCGACGAGGTCATCTCGGAGGCTTCCACCCACGATGTCAACCTGCCCACCGCCATCAAGATCGGCAGGCAGATGGACCCGGACCTGATGCCCGAGAGGATCGATTTCGTCGCCATCGAGGTGCAGGACATCAAAACGGTCACCGAGCAGATGACCGAGGAGGTGGAGGGGGCCGTGGACAGCGCCAAGGCCGCCGTGCTCCACCTGATGAAAGAATTCAGAACCCGAGGTCCGAGACGCTCAGGTTCCTGACGGACCTTCCGGCCTTCCCGAGCACCACGACGTTCAAGCGGTCCGGCCTGAGGATGTCCTCGGCCACGCGCATCACGTCGTCCTCGGTGACGGCATCGATCTTCTCGAGACGCTCCTCCAGGGATTCCGTGGAACCGTTCAGGAGATTGTTCACGCACAGCCTGTACAGCCTGTGCTCCGTGGACTCCATCGCCCTGACGTTCGCGCCTTTCACGAGGTTCTTGGCGCGGTCCAGCTCCCCCTTCTCCAGTCCCTCCGACAGGAGCTTCCCGAATTCCCTGACGGATGTCGACATCGCTTCTTCCACGTTCTTGTCCGTGCAGGACATGTACGCGGCCAGGGAGCTGGCGTCGCTCTCCTGGCTGACGGTGGTGTACACGGAGTAGACGAGGGCCTTCTTCTCCCTCACCGACTGGAACAGCCGAGAACTCGTCCCAGTCCCGAGGACGGCGGAGAGCATGGTGACCGCCGACCTGTCCTCGTGCGATGCGCCGTAGGAGGGGAATCCCATGGCCACCTGCAGGTGGTCCGCCTCGCTCTTCACGAACTTGTACTCCGCCTTCGGCGTCTGAGGAGCTGCCCTGACGTTACGCTTCCCGCCGGCCCTGCCGTCCAATGCGGATTCGGCCCATGCGACGGTGGAATCCAGATCCACATCCCCGGCGGCGTACACCGCAAGGTTCGGGATCAGGTACTTCTCCTCGTAATAGGCGCGGAGGTCCCCCGAGGTCAGCTTGGCGACGATATCCTTGTCCCCTCCCTCGTCCTGCCCCAGCTGGTGCCCCCTCCACAGGTGGCTCTCGAACAGGTCGTGGATCCTGGTCTCGGGATCGTTCTCGATCATGCTCAGCTCCTGGAGCACGATCTTCTTCTCCAGCTCCGTGTCCTCCTCCCCGATCAGCGGGTTCGCCACTATGTCGCCGACCATGTCCATGGCGACGGAGGCCGTCTCGCTTATCGTGATTCCGTAGAAGGCGGTCATCTCCCTGCCGGTGAAGGCGTTCAGCTCTCCTCCGGCACCCTCGATCTCCTTCGCCATCTGGAAGGAGTCCCTCGTGGTGGTGTGCCTGAACACCGTGTGCTCCAGGAGGTGCGACAACCCGAAGATCCCCGGGACCTCGTCCCTGGATCCCGTGGCGACCCCCACCATGAACCCCGCGCTGCGGCTGTCGGGGATGCTTTCGACTACCACGGGTATCCCGCCCGCGGTCTTTGATGATGAAATGCGGTCGCTCATGCCCCGTCAACGACGAATCCGCTTAATACATTGCGAACGATGGGTGTGAGCATGGGCATCGAGACTCGCAGATACACGGACCTGGCTCTGGAGGACCCCGTAGCTATAATCGGGTTCCCGAGCGTGGGGCTCGTGAGCTCAATCGCGGCGAACTACTTCGTCACTCAGCTGAAGATGGAGCCCCTCTCGGGACTCAACGGAAGCGCGATGCCCCCGTACTGCCTGATCTCGGACGGCACCGCCTATCCCCCCATCAGGATGTACGGCTGCAAGAGCAGGACCAAGACCGGCAGGGACATAGTCGTCTGCACGTCCGAGTTCGCGCCCAAGCCCGAGGACTGCTACGAGATCGGCACATCGGTGCTCTCGGAGCTCCGCGACCTGGGATGCAGGCAGGTCATCTGCCTCGAGGGCATCCCGAGGACATCCGAGTCCGACAGACCCGTGGTCTGCGGGAGCGGCCCGTCCACGGTCAAGATGACCGACGCCTCGGGACTCCCGAGGATGGACAACGGCATGGTGAAGGGACTGTCGGGGATCATTATGTGCGAGAGCGGACCCCGCGGGATGAGCGCCATGGCGCTGATGTGCCCCGCGAACCCCAGCATGCCCGATCCCGGCTCCGCCGCGGAATTCCTGCCCCCTCTCTCCAAGATGGTGAAGGGCCTCAAGGTGAATCCGAAGATCCTCATGGAGGAGGCAGAGGAGATCCACAGGAAGCTGGAGGCCGAGCAGGCGTCCATCCAGAGGGACCAGACCCAGAACACGCTTTACGGTTGATCGCATGGAACTAGTACCCAGCAAATTCTTCACGGTCCGCGGCTCCGCTGTGAGCAAGACGTCGGACCTCAACGCATTCGACATCGCGCTGATCAAAGCGGGGATAGGGGAGCAGAACCTCGTCTCCGTCTCGTCCGTCATACCGGAGGGGGCGTACAGGATCCCCTTCCAGCCCCTGACCATGGGGGCCGTGACCCACTGCGTCCTCGCCCAGATGAGGGGATGCGAGGGCGAGACCATAGCCGCCGGGATCGCGTACGCCTTCAGGAAGGACGGCAAGGGCGGGTACGTGGCCGAGGGTCACATACACGGGTCCGCCGAATCCCTGAGGGAGATCCTCTCCTGGAAGATGGAGGAAATGGCCCGCATCCGCGACGTCGAGTTCGGGGAGATAAAGTTCGAGGCCGAGGAGCTCGAGATCCCCCTGGACCACTACGGGTGCTGCGTCTCCGCGCTCGTGTTCACGGAGTACAGATGAGCTACGGCCTGACCCTCTGCGGAGCATGCAGAAGGCCGAGGATCGTCGACAGGAGCGATGCCACCTCCACATGCCCGTACTGCGGATGCAGCGAGAGGACGGGCAAACTCCAATTCTACTACACGTCCGACGACCTCAGGGATGTCAGGCGCGCCCTGTCGGAGGCCACGGATTCAGAGGACGTTTCCAAACTGAAGAGGGAGCAGGAGGCCAAGAGGAGACGGGTGGAGGACGACGATCCGCACTCCACCATGGTCTACCGCTACGAGCACGCCTCGGACATCGAGGAGAGGATGGAGATCCTCTCCGAAGGATTGACGAGGATGCTCGGGGAGTTCACCCTCGACGACATGCGCGAAGTCGCTGGGCCCAAGGCGGAGAAGATGCTCTCCGCCATGCTGGACCGCGGGTTCGTCTACGAGACCCGCCCCGGATTCTACAAGGCGCGATCACTTCGGGACGTCCGACCTCTTCTTCCCTTCCATGCGGAGGACCTCGCGGACC
>CAVABN010000126.1:0-3550 GCA_963586845.1 Bifidobacteriaceae bacterium | reverse complement strand
AATCCTCGGGTTCCTCCGGGTATTCGACCGTGTGCGGGTACCCTGCCTGCGTCCTCGTGGCGGTCACTGCCGCGCAGTATGTCTGCAGGACCATGAGCCTCGCGGTGTTGCCTTCGACGTCGTCCCCGAGGTCGATCCTGCGCCTGAGCGCGGAGACGCGCGGGTCGATGCGCTCATAACGTGCCCTCCTCTCGGCGACCCTCATGGCATCGCTCCATTCGCGCACCCATGATGCGTCGAGCGCCTGGAGGCGGGAATACTCCGAGGACGTCATCTGGACCTCCTCATACTGCCACTCCTCGCGGGTGCTGTCCCCGTCCTGCACGGTGATGCGGGTGATGCTCCCGCGTGCATAGACGGCGTTGCCGTTGATCTCGATGTCTGCAGGCTTCGATGCCTGCGTGCCGTGTACTGTCTGTCTGTAGATCATGTCAGATCGCCTCCGGACCGATGGCTAGGGCGCGGTCCATACGCCCGAAATGAATTTTCAAAAGATGGTTTGAGTCGCACCACTCGGCCATCGAGCGTCTGGATTGCTCGGAGTCCATCATGTGAGCGTCCACAGGTTCCGAGTGCTTGACGGCCTTGACGATGCGGTTGGTCGAGCGGATGTAAGCCACCTTGACCCTCTTGCGGAGGAGCATGTAATCCTTGCGGATGACGAAGCCCAGGAAGTCGATGCCCCTGACCTCGGTCGGATAGACCTGCCAGTTGCCTTTGACCTTCAATCCCTCGCGCTCAAGGAACGCCTTGAGATGCCTCATGTAGAAATGGGTCTTGAGCTTCGACTCATGCGTGACTGCGTAGTCATCCGCATACCTATGGTACTCTTTGATGCGCAGGACCTCCTTCGCGTAGTGGTCGAACGCGAATAGGAAGAACGTGCTGAGGATCTGCGATATGAGGAGGCCGATGAGGAGTCCCGACTCCGGAGCCTCGAATATCATCCTATGCAGGATCTCCAAAGTCCTCCGGCATTTCAGCTTGCGCTTGAGCTTCGTCCACAGGCGCTCGCGCGGGATCCTGTTGAAGAACTTCTCGACGTCGCCCTTGCCCGTGTAGGTCGGACCATCCATGCGCTTTAGTCCCTTCTGGACGCGCTTCGCTCCGCGATGGATGCCGACGCCTTCCCTGCTGGCGTATGACGTGGCGATGCACCCGGCCATCAGGAGCGGGCCGACGATCTGCATGACCGCATGCTGGATGACGCGGTCGGGGAACGTCCTCGTGTAGCAAAGATGGCGCCATTTGCCCCTTTCGAATATCTCTTTAGTGATGAACCTCGACCAGTGGAATGACTCGTCGTCGAGGATCTGCTTGGCGGCTGCGATGTAAGGTAATGGATTGAGCTTCATCCTGACGACTGTCGGGTCGCGGGGATGCTGTCTGCAGGAGTTGCGCACAGCTAATGCGACGTTCTCCCAGGATCTGATGGCGTCGTAGAGTTTCACGCCGTTCACATATCCGATGCGTTTCATTCGTGGACCTCTCATGATGTTGACGGTCCTCTTCCTTCGCCGGACTGCTCCGGAGTACCAAGGCCCGAGGTCATGTGCCGATTCTAACGGCCGTGCTTTTTTGCCGAGGGGCATGGCTACAGGGACTTCTTTCTCCGGTTGTGCGCCAGTCGGCCCACGGTTGGAGCGTGATTTTTCATGAGATGCGGGACCCGATGTTGCTGTTGGTGTTGGTCGCCGAATTGTTGAAGTTCCAGTTGAATGGACCGGCATTGTCGCTATTGCTCCAATTGCCTCCCCAGTACGGGAAATTCGACGCATTCACGTTGCCATTGTCGCACCAAAAGGGCGGGTCTGCCCTGTCGCCCTTTGAGTTTTCGATTGGTTCCGACGTTTCAATTCGTTACATGCTATCGACCCCCTTCCGCGTGTCAGTAAGCATTTGCACCTCGGGAAAGCAGGTCAGGCAAAGCCTGCTCTGTACGAGAGGCGGGACCCGACGTTGCTGCCGGCGTAGGTCGCCGAAAAGCTGAAGTACCAGTAGAATGGACCGGCATTGTCGCCATCGCTCCAATAGCCTCCCCAGTACGGGAAATCCGACGCATACACGCAGCCATCGCCGCACCAAAAGGTCGAGCTGGAGCCGGAGCACGTCTTGGGCAGGAATCCCGCTCCTGTGGTCCCGACGACATCCGAGACGTACCCCGACCTGTTGCCTGTCGGCGTCTCAGGACTGACGAGTGAGAAGTCACTGTCCGTGACCGAAGAGTATCCGTCGATGATGGTCATGAGCCTCGACGAAGAGTCGGTCTTGGCGCATCCGATGAACTGATAAACATTACCCCAGAAGTCGTGGATCCAGAAAAAGGCGACCGGAAGGGCACCGTTCGAAGGGTTGCCCGACATGCCATAGTCATTGGCGAAGCTGAGCTTGGATCTCGATTGTGCAGCGCTTCCCGAGCTGACCAATCCCTTGCCGAGGGTGCTCTGCCCGTCCGTGGACTTGAAGAGGAGTACCATGAGCGCCGTCAGATAGGTAATCTGGTAGAATGTCGCGATGTCATAACCTGCCCCTCTCGCCTTGGCGTTGGCGATGAAAGTCGTGATGGATTGGTTGACGGTAGGCGTCGCCCCGCTGTAGGAGTAGAGCTGAGAGGACGAGATCAGACCGTCGAACATCCCGATCCAGAACGCTCCGATGTCCTCCCCGTTGAACCGACTGGCGTACTTCTGATATGTGTCATCGGCCTGTTTGTTGCAGAAACGGATGTAGATGTAGCTGTCGTCATTGGTGATGGACAGCCACCATGTCGGGACCTCGACCAAGGCATCCGCCGACGTCGACGTCGGGCATCCGTCCAGCGTGTTCTTGTCGAGGTAGGTCCTCGTGCTTCCCGACTTGGAGATGGGTGCGATACCTGCGATGAGGTCATTGCCGGCCCAGCTCCCCATATCGAAGGTTCCGGAGCTGTTCGTGACAGGTGTGAATCCGGAGGCATGGTCGGTGTAGGTCACACGGTCCGACGGAGAGGAGGTCGTCTTGGCGATCTTGACGCCGTAGATGATCTTGTTCCCGACCTCGATTGTCTGCATGAGCTGGTCGATGATAATGGTCTTGGACTCGCCGTTGGAGGAGAAGGTCCATGTGGACCCCACGGCGAAGCCCTTGAAGGTCGCCACTCCGTCGGATCCTGCAGTCTCGGTGAAGGTGCTCGACCCCGAGGTGGCGGTGACGGTCGCCGAAGGCAGGGAGACGACATTGACCACTGTCTCGACCTCGGAATACTTGTAGAGGTCGAAATAGATCCACACGACCCCGCAGCTCGTCGCATTGACGTACTGAGGAGCGTCATTGTAGTAATCCCCGTCATGGTTGAGCGTGATCGTGTAGGACGCATCCGCATCGACGAGGATGTCCGCGCGTCCGGACGAGTCCGCCGGGGCGGTGTAAGCCTTACCTGTCGCGGTGATCGTCCACGATGCCGTGGAGAGATTCGCGCGGTCGATGGTGTTGATCTGCAGGTGCAGGAGGCACGACCCTGCGGGGACGACGATTGATCCGCCGCCCATGAATGCTCCGACAAAGGTCACTC
>CAVABN010000125.1:0-3576 GCA_963586845.1 Bifidobacteriaceae bacterium | reverse complement strand
TCGACGACTATGGTCATCGCCGATCTCTCCTCCACGCTCTCCGGCTCGTTGGCCATCATCTCTATGAACATGAATGTCGCGCCGGTGCAGGCGTTGAGCCTCAGGAGGGAATCCTCCAGGTCCGCGTAGGCGTCGTTGACCGCGCCCGCGGTCCTGGCCCAGTCCATGACCGCATCGTCCACCCTCCTGCGCACGTTCCAGTTCTCGTTGGCGATGCACAGCAGCTCGGCGATGCGCTTGGAGCGTTTGGACAGGTAGATCTCGATGCACAGGAGATAGGTCAGGAGGTCGATCTTGTCCGACGTCTCCGGAACGTGCTTCGGAGCCTGCTCCATGACCTCGCGGAGGGACATGAGGATGATGTCGGTGAAGATGGCCTCCTTGTTCCTGTAGATGTTGTACAGGCTGCCGTTGAGGATGCCGACCCTCTGGAGGATCTGCCTGGTGGTGGTCTTCTCGTAACCCTGCTCCAGGAACAGCTTCATCGACTCCTCCAGTATGCGCTGGCGGGTCTCCTCCGTCTTCCCGTATCTCTTCTTCGAGCGGATCTCCGTAACGATGGGCAGGGTCATCTTGCAGGCCTTCCTCTCCTTGGCGGCATCATCCGATGGATTCTGGGCTATATCATCCATTCTCTTAGGTCCCTCGAAACTAGTTTTGTTTCGAACGGGGATTTGAGCGCGTTCAAAATACTTAAATATCGCCTAGATTTGAGCGCGTTCAAAGGTGAATCCGAATGTTCGAGAAATACTCTCAACATGTCCAGAAGCACCCCAAGACGATCATCGCCCTTTGGGTCGTCGTCCTGCTTGTCGCGCTGCCTTTCGCGGCGCACGCGGAGGACGTCCTGAACTACGATATGACCACCATGGGGGGACTGGATTCTGAATCGATTGACGGGCAGCATCTCGTCAACCAGTACTTCGACGCCTCGCTGAGTACCGATACGGTGCTGGTGATCCCGTACGAGGACTCCACGGAACTCGCATCGATAGAGAAATTCGTCGCGAGCGACGCGCTCGAGAGCGCCATGAAGGAGAAGTACGGCGAGAACAAGATCACATTGTCCATCATGGGCTCCTTCAACGCGGACGGCGCCCAGAACGGTGTCTACCTCATCACCATCCAGTACAACGACGACAGCATCTCGGCCATCGACTCCGTCGGAGATACCAGGGATGCGGTCGCGAGCGCGTTGGATGCCGCCGACGTCAACTTCGACACCTACGTCACCGGCACCGCCGCCATCGCGTACGACACCCTCCAGGGCGCCAACGCCGATGTTCAGAGGATCGACCCGCTGTCCATCCTCCTGATCCTCGTGCTCCTGGGTCTGTTCTTCTGGACCCTCGTCACCGCCCTCGTGCCCCCGCTCGTCGTGGGTACCGCCTACGGCATCGTCCTGGCCCTGATGTACGGTCTCGGCCAGATGTTCGACATCTTCTACATCACGAAGACGATCGTCCTGGTCTCCATGCTCGGAGCCGGATGCGATTACTCCGTGTTCATCATCGCGAGATACAGGGAGGAGCGCCTGTACGGCAACAAGGACAAGTCCGGCGCTCTGACCGAAGCGATCAAGTGGGCCGGGGAGTCCGTGTTCACTTCCGGTCTGGCGGTCATCATCGGATTCGCGGTCATGTCCCTGTGCACCTTCAGCCTGGTGTCCTCCATGGCCATCATCCTCGCGCTCGGCATCGTCATGGCGATGCTCGCAGCCCTCTCGCTCATACCCGCTGTCATCGCGCTCGTCGGGGACAAGGTCTTCTGGCCCAGGAAGATCGAGGACTACTCCGGTCAGAGCAAGATGCGCGGAGGCCTCTACGGCCGCATGGTCAAGGCCTCCAGGAGGTACTTCGGCTGGGCCGGCAAGTTCTCCACCAAGCATGCGGTCCCGATCGTCATCGTGGCGATCCTCCTCACCGTCCCCCTGGGATATGTGGCAGTCACATCGGAAGACTCCTTCGACATGATCAGCGTCATGCCGGATTCCGAAGGGAAGAGCGGAGTCGAGCAGATCACATCGAACACCTACGGCGGGTACATGATGCCCACATACGCGCTGATTGAATTCGACCAGCCCATCGCCACGGTCACCGTGATGAACGGCGTCGGCATGCTGACATGGACCGAAGCCGGACAGAAGTACGTCGCATCCATCCAGTCGAACCTCGTCGGTGCATCCCTGATGGGAGGAGAGGCCGGAGCATTGCAGAAGGCCGACGACAACGTCGGAGTCGTCCTCGGACCCACCCCGTGGGCGTACCTGTACGAGTCCGTGAAGGAGATCGCCGAGAAGCAGGTCTACGCCATGGCATACGCTGAGGCCATCAAGACGCAGACCGAAGGTGTCGCAGACAACTACGCCAAGGCCGTCGTCGCGGAGACCGTCACGCCTTCCTTCGTCAACCACTACATCATCGAGAAGGCGGGACTCCCCGAGATGATCACCCTGCCCCTGTCCGAGTTCTTCGAGGGATACCAGGCATGGGACAAGACCCCGACCGACTACCTGTCGGCCACGATGCCCGTGACCATCGCCAGCCTGATCGACTACCAGGTCAACGTCGGCGCCGGACTCGTGTCCTACAGCGCCGAGGACACCGACAAGACCGGGATGTACGCCCAGATCATGATCATCGTCAAGGACGAGCCCATGTCGCAGAACTCCATGGACTCCGTCGGCGAGGCCAGGGAGGTCCTGGCGCAGTTCGCTTCGGAGAACAGCGAGTGGGTCGCCGGAACGTGGGTGGTCGGAACCGCCGCCATCCTGTACGATATCTCTGACGTGGTCAACACCCAGTTCCACTGGATCGAGATCGGTGTCATCGTGCTGATCTACATCCTGCTGCTCTTCGTGCTCGGAGTGTACTTCACCCCGATCAGGTCCCTGGCGACCATCATGATGAGCGTCATCTGGACCCTCGGTGCGCTGAACCTGGTGTTCAGCACGGCGATGGGCGTGGACGTCATCTGGATCGTCCCGATCGTCCTGTTCGTCATCTGCCTCGGACTCGGTATGGACTACGATATCCTGCTGACCACCCGCATAAGGGAGGGCAAGCTCAAGGGCCTCTCCAACGACGAGGCCATCCAGAACGCCCTCTCCTGGTCCGGGTCCATCATCACGCTGTGCGGTCTCATCATGGGAGGAACGTTCCTGACCATGCTGAGCTCCGGATCCAGCATGCTGCAGGAGATCGGATTCGCCCTCGGCTTCGCCATCCTGGTCGATGCTCTGTTCGTGGTGCCCTACGTGGTCCCCGCGCTGATGCACCTGATGGGAGACTGGAGCTGGAAGGGTCCGAAGTTCCTCGAGGGCCGCAGGACCCCCGAGGTCTCCAAGGACGACAAGACCGAGTGATCGGCATCAAACCGGATCGGGCTTCGAAACCCGGTCCGGAAACACCTTACTTTTTCCGATGTCTGGGTTCCGCGGGACCTCGACGGCTTCGAGATAAGCTTTATGTATGATGGGACTTTACGCAGTCCTACAACTGCCGCCGTGGCTAAGGGGTATAGCGACGCCTTGGTAAGGCGTAGGTCGTGGGTTCGATTCCCATCGGCGGCTCCATT
>CAVABN010000124.1:0-3646 GCA_963586845.1 Bifidobacteriaceae bacterium | reverse complement strand
TGTTCGCGGTCTAAGTT
This sequence comes from Bifidobacteriaceae bacterium, assembly GCA_963586845.1. Lineage (GTDB taxonomy): Archaea > Thermoplasmatota > Thermoplasmata > Methanomassiliicoccales > Methanomethylophilaceae > Methanoprimaticola. The sequence goes on along the minus strand of CAVABN010000124.1, from coordinate 3,629 downwards.
AGAACTATGCCAAATCGTAAGCATCTGTGATTCGCCTATATACTCGGACCCGACGTCCGTACGATATGGACGGCAACGAGATCGCTTCGATAGTATCCTCATCGGCAGGGGCCCTTTACGACTATCTCACGGACATGCAATGGGTCGACGACCCTCCGAAGGGGGTGTCCGAGACCAGGGTCGAATCCTGCGATGTGATGGACGGCTACGCGATCCTCCACCTGTCGTCCCTCCTCTCGGATTCGTCGGGGCTCATGCTGAAGGTGGGTCCGAGGGTCTGCACCGAGGAGGAGGCGGGTTTTTCGAGATATGACGAGGTGTCGAAGACGGTCCTCGTGAGGCCGGGGTTCGATGTCCTCGACATGATGGCGGAGCCGGATGCCAAGATATCCGTCCTGACGGACATGAGGTTCCTCGTCCTGGCCGTGAAGGAGTTCTACCGCACGTACGGATCGTCGATCCGTCTGCCGGATGGCGTGCCCGTCGGAGTCCGTCCGGTGTATCCCGATTCCGGGACGCCCACGGACGAGCAGAGGGATGCGGCGGAAGGTCTGCTGTCGTCGGGGCTGTCCTACGTCTGGGGGGCTCCGGGAACGGGTAAGACGCAGTTCGTCCTGTCCTCGGCGATAAGGGGATGCCTGAGAGCGGGCGAGAGGGTAGCCGTGTTCGCTCCGACGAACAATTCCGTGGAACAGGTGCTTAGAGGGGTGTTGGCTTCGGTCCCTCCGGAGGAGCTGGGGGGCGTCATCCGCCTCGGGATCCCCACAAGGAGGTTCTTCTCCGAACATCCGGAGATGTGCGAGGACAGGCAGGTCCAGAGACTTTTGGAGAGGACCATGGAATCGCTCACCAACCTGGAGGAGGCCAGGTACGAGAGGATATGCGAGGCCGCCAGGAAGGACCTCGATGCCCTGAAGGGTTCCGGATGCGATGCTTGGGACCTCGAGGACCTGAGGGAAAAGCGTCCCGAATTGGTCCCTGCCCTGGATTCCGTGATCGCCGTATGCGGGATGCGGGCCGAGACCTCCGCGCTCGTCGGGAAGGAATGCACACTGTCCGAGTTCCTGGATTCCGTCGGGAAGGCGCTGTACGGCAGGCAGAGGCCGGCCATCCACATCGACGAGTACGCGATGATGTCCGACGGGGACATCGAATCCATGATAGCCTCGCTCAAAGAGGAGGAGAAGCGCCTCAGGGCGTCGACGACATGCGAACGCATGTCCTCGGCGAACATCGTGGCCGCCACCCCGCAGCAGTTCATCTCCCGCTTCAGACCCCGCGGGTCCGAGGAGGACGGGAGGATGGAGCTCGACGTGGACAGGATATTCCTAGACGAGGCGGGATACTGCGGGTTCGTGCAGGCGCTGTCGCTGTTCTCCAACGGCGTACCCGTCGCTATGCTCGGGGACCACATGCAGCTCCCCCCGGTGTCCGAACTGGATCCGGAGCAGGTCAGGTCCTGGGCCTCCCGCCCCTGCAGGATGGAGGATTCGTTCCTGTGGACCCTGCCGGCCCTGGAATGCGAGAAGGCCCTGACGACGGGGATGGAGGTCTTCAGGCAATCGTACCTGGCGGAGGAGGGTCCGAGGTTCGACCTGACTGCGAGATTCGACCTCACCAGGACCAGGAGGTTCGGATCGAACCTCGCCACTGTGCTGGACCGTTACGTCTACAGGAACGGCCTGTCGGGGGAGGACGGGCACGACATAGACATCGCGTGCTTCGACGCCCAATGCACCCACAGGGAGAACAGGGAGAACGATGCGGAGGCGAGGATGGTGTCGGAGCTTCTGAAAGCGGAATCGCCCGATCCCAAGGACGTGTGCGTCCTGACCCCGTATTCCGTGCAATGCTCCCTATTGAGGCAGAAGGTTCCTAGGAGGTACAGGGACTGCGTGATGACGGTGCACGGCTCCCAGGGGAGGGAATGGGACACCGTGATACTGAGCGTGGCCGACTGCGGGGTGATCTCGAGGGACGTGCCGTTCAGGTTCACCAGTTCGGAGACGCCGATAGGTCTGAAGGTGATAAACACCGCCGTATCCAGGGCGAAGAGGCGCCTGGTGATGGTCTGCGACAAGGGATTCTGGGAATCCAGGAACGACGAGCTGATCGGCGGGATAATAAAAGAGGCGGTTTGAGGGGCCTTCCGGCCCCTTGAAGTTTCACTCCTGGTCGATGCCCAGGGCGGCCATGATCTGCCTGAGCTGGTCCTTGACGTCCTGGACGTCGGACCTGACGCCGGAGACCTGGGAGCGCAGGGCGCGGTTGTCCGCCTCGAGGTCGGCGATGCGCTTCATCGTCTCCTCGTCCGCAGCGGGTGCGGGGGCGGGCTTCTCGGCCTTCTGCTGCCTGGCCTCCTGGACCAGGGCGTCCCTCCTGGCGCGGAGCGAGGATGACATCATCCTGAGCTTGTCGACCTCGGCATCGTCGCCGTCGATCTCCGCTTCCATGAGCTTGGTCTCGATGTCGGCGAGCTCCTCGCCGATGCTCCTGATCTCGGACTGGACATCGGTGCACTTGGGGGAAGCGGCGGGCTTCTCCTTGAGTCCGGCCAGGGATTCCGCCTCCTCCGAGGAGCGGACCTCGAACCCGGATGCGTTGTGCACGGTGGCGTTCATGCTCCTGCCGATGTCCGGCAGCTCCATCCCGGCCTTGATGAAGGAATCCTCGATCTCCCTCTTTCTAGCCAGCATGGCGGCGATCTTGTCCTGGATGCCCAGGACCTCGTCCGCCTTCTTGGCGGCCTCGCCGGGGCTGTCGGGGATGGCCTCGGCCAGGTCCTTCAGCCTCCTGTTCATGCGGGCTACTTCTGTGTCGATGAATCTCAGTTCGCGTTCGTATTTGCTCGGCGGCATTCTTCAAACCTTCTTCTTTTTCTTCTTCTTCCCGCCCTTCTCCCCTTCCTGCTTCTTCGAGGCGACGGCGGTGCGGTAGAGGTCCATGAGGTACTCGTCGGAGTACACGACCTCCCCGATGAGCTCCAGAGCGACGGGGTCGTCCAGGAGCGCTTTGAGCATCTTCTTTGATCCGAGGACATCTCTCCCGATGGCGGTGCAGGTGTCCTGCAGCACGGAATCGATGAGATCGGCGCGGATGACGACGGCATCCTCCTCGTTCTCGAGGTCCTCGGGCGACAGGGACAGGACGTACTGCTCGTAGAGGTCCTCGTCCACGGGGGGTTCGGCCTCCTCGAGGGAACCGATGGGCTCACCAGCCAGGCTGGCGGCGACGATGCCGTATCCGCGCGCATCCGCCTCGAGGAATCCGATGAGGTCGCTGTTCATCGCGATCCTGTCGGGATTCTTCAAGCGTCCGGCTTTGCTCCTGAGGGTTTGCGCTTCCGCGAACTTCCTCTCGGCTGCCTGTTCGAGCACGGTGATAAGCTCCTCGGCCGTGCGCTGGTCGTCCGTGTCCTCTTTCATGGACGGGTGGATGGGGATTCTGGTTTAAAAGAGGGATTGGGGAATCTCGGTGATGTTGGATGGGTAGGAAATGGAAATTATAATGCGCGCAGAGGCCGGGAAACGATGGGATGTGCGGTCATTCGGGATCGGGAGGCGCATCTTCCGACGTCACCTTCCTGAAGGTCCTGAGCCCCATCCACATCAGGCACACGCCTCCGAATA
>CAVABN010000123.1:1447-3764 GCA_963586845.1 Bifidobacteriaceae bacterium | reverse complement strand
GCCCCCGTCCCAGTCGTCCCGGACAGGATCTGCCACCAGACATACTTGTCATCGGTCCAGTCGGTGGGCGTGTCCATCCCCTCGGTCTGGGTGGTTCCCAACCCGAAGATCGTGTCGATCCATCCGTTGTAGGTCCAGTACTGATAGGTTGAATTATAAGTTCCCGGGAGGGCATCTTCTCCGACGACATCGTTCCCCAATGCCTGCTGCAGGGCAAGATACACTGTCGAACCGTACCCTACGACTTCTACTCCTGCGGATAGCTCGGCCGAGGTGACCGCACCGGAGGAAATCGTCGGGGTGACGCCGGCTTGGTCTATCTTCATATAGAATGTGACTGCAAAAGCATCGTAATAGACGTCCTCGTCCTCATCCTCGTCGTAGTAGGTGAGCCCCGTTATCGCGGAAAGATGCCCGTTCGCGGCATCGGACAATCCCTCGGGGGCTGCAGTAGTCTGGGCTCCGTAGTAGAGGGCGATATTGGCAGTTCTCCAGTTGGAATAGTAATCGCCGAAGCACGCGTAATACCCGATGTTCGAGTTGCCCGCGACCCAGGATCCGTCCTGATATACGAAGACGTTCCAGATGCTGCTTGAAGTCTCGGTCTTACCCATGAACGTCGTTATGTCCCCATAATCCGTATTCGGAGATGCCCAGGTCCCTCCAGTGCTCTTATCCGCCATCACATCAGTTGTCTGCCACACAGCAGTGGCCTTCACCGCCTGAGCACCGTCGAAGGCGCTCACGATCTGGTATCCCCATCCGCTGCCATCGTTGTAGAGTATGGTATACGTCCCATCTATGCTCTCTTCGGAATCAGATGCTTCAACTGTGAACCCGATATACGGGATAGCGAGCATCATGACGACCGCGAGAGCTGCCATCTTGACTGCGTTCATCTTTCATTCCTCAGCCGCCGTTCTCCGAAGAAACCTAGCGGGTGTTCGCTTATACTCGCGGATAGATTGTATACCCGACCCAATTGGATGTATGCATCTCGCCGAAATGCTGCAGTTGCCTACAGCATATCAGCTCATGCAGACCCCGACTTCATGAAAAAAGACGGATTGTCTAGTCCCAACAGCCTTTAGCTTCAATCCGGACATTTCTCCAGAAATGTATCCCTTCCCGATGCCAGTTTGTACGATTAACGGTGCTCATACTCTCACAATCTTTACACTCGTGATGGGTGCGTATTCTTCTGCCCAGTTCCGAACTGAATAGATTTGCGAAAAAATGGATACGCCTTGTTGGATCGACGACGGAATATCAGCCGCCGGCCCGCTTAAGATGTTTATCTCACCGTAGGATTTCCGTCAATCTTTCCAGCGTACCAGGTGCTCATCACATACTTCCCCTTATGGGCCGATGCCTGATAGTCGGACCTGTTCTGCACATCCTGGTCCCTGTCGCATCCGCAGCTCAGGATCTTCCCGCCCTGCTGGTGGCCGACAAGATACCCGAGCCTCGGCTGCAGCTTCGAATCGCCGGTGTACTCCAGATGGGTGCTGAGCACGTGGCAGGATTCTATCTCTCCTCCGTCGTCGAAACCCGCGATGCCTCCTACCGACCTGGAGTTGCCCGTCCCGTAGTAGATGATCATCGATCTGGACGCTCCGTCCCCGGTCAACACGCACCCTTGGATCCTCCCGTTCGAATATCCCGCGATGCCTCCGCCGTCCCCGTTGGTGAACATGTAGAGATGCACCGACTGGCAGGACAATATGGTCCCGTTGTTCCTGCCCGCGATGCCTCCCACACAGGCTTGGTTGCGGTTGATGTCCATGCTCGCATCCTTCACGACGATGCCCGACAGCAGTCCGCGGTTCTCTCCGCAAAGCATGCCGATGTTCAGCTGTTTGCTCCTAGTATGGTCCGCGGGCAGGGATGCCTTCGAATCCTTGATTGTAAGATTCTTTACGGTCGCCCCCTGACCGACCTTGCCGAACAATCCTGCATAGATATCCTGCGAGAACATGCTCCCGGAAAGGTCGAGTAGCATTCCACTGATGATGTGCCCCCTCCCGTCGAACATCCCGTTGAACTCGGCAATCGGATCCCATGCGGCGCCATTCATGTCGATATTAGTGACCATCACGAAACACGAGCCCGGATTCTGTCTAACCTCGTTCAGATCATCCATATCCACGACGGCCCGTGGATCCGTGGAGGTTCCGGTACCCTTCCCCTTCAGACTGTTCAGGTATGCACTGTTGTCCTTCTTGACCTCCCACTCGTCCATCTTGGTGATGTCCAGCAGGCTCCTCGAATAATCTCTGCTCTCCAGCTGGACCCACCTCGTCTCGCAATCCTTGGT
>CAVABN010000123.1:0-1423 GCA_963586845.1 Bifidobacteriaceae bacterium | reverse complement strand
GTAGGTCCCGCTCAGCGTGTACTCCTCGATCTGATAGTACTCCACGTTCCCGACGGTTCATGCGGGAAACCCCCGACGTGCTCCTCCCGAGGCAGTAGGCAACCGCGTCATCCTCCGAGAAGGATACATCCAATTCGATTCCCTTCAAATATGAAACCCCAATCCGCCCATCCGATGAGACTCCTGCCGCCGTACACCACCGGTCCGGCATCCACGACCACGGACGCCGACCTCTACTGGATCATGCAGACGCTGTGCGGTAGCAGGAGGATAGGCCGCAAGAACCTGGCATCCGATCTCGACATGGGAGAAGGATGTCTCCGCAGGCCCGTCGAGATGCTCAGGGGATGCGGGTTCGTGGAGATCTTCCAGACCGGCATCGCCCTGTCCCCCATGGGATAGGAGTTCCTGGGCAAGATTCCGATCGTTCCCGTGGACATCGACGTCCCGGGATCGGTGGTGGGGGAATACCGGCAATCGGTGGTGGTCAAAGGCGCGGGATGCAGGATCACCAGCGGACAGGCCCAGCGCGATGCGGGGATCAGGGCGGGTTCTGAGGGATGCACCACCCTGGTCTACCGCGACGGGAGGCTGACCATACCTCCCGATTGGGACATGGACTCCAAGGACCCCATGACCGCGCTGACCGTCAGGAAGGTCAGGGAGTTCGGTCCGGGCGACGCCGCCATAATTGGATGCGGGAGCACCATGCGCATAGCCCGCAACGCGGCCGTGACCGCGGCGCTGGAACTGATCTGAGGGACCGATATGAGACTGACCGGGGAAGGGGGACCGTCGGATGCGAGCGTCTACGCCTTCCTCCAATCGGTCTGCGAACCCGGATCGGATGCGCCTTCCGTGGGGGACAGGGAGGGGATCCGCAGGCTACTGTCCGAATGCGGGATGATCGACCGTGCCGGGAGACCGACCGAACAGGCCTACGACCTCTACCACAGGATACCGGTCAGGCACCTGGGGACGGTGGACGTCGGTTACGGATACCTGACGGCGGCCTGCGTGCTCGGGTACAGTGACGGCGATGAGCATGATTCCGCCGTCATGGGTTCGGGCCTGATAATCGCGAATGTGCTGGACGGGTCGGTGGAGATCGCAGGAACGGATGATGCGGACATCGCCTGCAGGATAGGCGTGATGATCGGAACGAGCGACCTGAAACCCGGCGACCTGGTGATCGCCGCAATCGACGATGACCCCGCCAGAAGCTTCGAGCTAGCGATGTCCGTCGTGCTGAAAGTAGCGTGATCGGGCGATTCCTAAATACCTTCGCCGATACGCCGTTCTCAATTGCTATATAGCTTGACGTTTATCCAATCCCGTGTTTTTAGACCAGCGTGTCAGTGAACTATAGTCACATGATTCAGGAACACGATATTTGTTGCTTCGATGCAATCTTTAATATACT
>CAVABN010000122.1:0-3769 GCA_963586845.1 Bifidobacteriaceae bacterium | reverse complement strand
ATCGGAAGGGTGATGTCCGCAAGGATGGCGATCGCCAGGGACATCCCGTCCCTCTCGTTGCTGAATACGGTGGACCAGACGGCGATCCTGGTGACGTACGCGACCAGCGACGCCATCGTGGATGCGACGGACATCACGAGGATGTCGCGGTTCTTGACGTGGGACATCTCGTGGGCCATGACGCCCTCGAGCTCGTCGTCCGTGAGCAGGTTCAGGAGGGGCCTCGTCGCCACGACGGCGGCGTTCTTGGGGTTCCTCCCGGTGGCGAAGGCGTTCGGCATGGGGACCTCGGAGATCCCGACCTCCGGCATGGGGAGTCCGGCGCGCTCCGCCAGGCTCTCCACGATGTTGTAGAGCCTCGGCTCCTGCTCCCTGGTGACGAGCCTCACCTTGTTGGCCTTCAAGGCCATGTTCTTCGAGAAGAAGTAGGAGAACACGTTGAAGAGCACCGAGACGGCGAGCATCACGACGAGTCCCATCATCCAATTCTTGAAGATGGCCCCTACCACGATCCCGATGACGACGAGGATCAGGGTCATCATCCCGAACATGGCCGCTGTTCTTAGACGCCAATGCATTTTGATCACTCCCGATTGAATGGAACCAGTATAAAAATCCGAATCACCGTTGGTTCGGCGATTCACACCGATAGCTCCATCCCGGCGTAGAACTCGTTCACGCCCTTCAGACCGAAATGCTCCCTGAGTTTCGAGATCCCGTCGGCCCCGACGCAGTGGTTCAGATGGAGATCGGTGCACCCGTGGGCGTCGAACTCCGTCGCGTACGCTTCCGCCACGGGCTTCTTCTTTTTCTCCAACAGGACGGCGCCGACAAACCTAGTCGCATCCTTCCCGAATTTGGAACGGACGGCCTCCAGCACCGGTCCGGGTCCGGAGTATCCCCTGCCGCTGACAACTGTCAACCCCTTCCCCTCGACGACCAGGAAAGATTCCATGTATCCGTCGGAGGAGACGATCTGCGGAGTGATCCACACCTTCGGGACGATCTCGATCCATCCGTCGATGTCATGGAGATTGGCTTTCGGGCGGTTCTCCTCGGAGAGCCCGACGCTGCGGGACAGCATGCCCCTCTTGCCGTCGTACGTCCCCGCGGGGGCGTACACGTCCACGGGGGACGTCCTGGAATCCAGGAAGCCGTTCAGGGCCCTGGCGTTGTCCGGGCATCTCTGGGATATCACCACGGCATCGATCGACTCCGGGTCGATCTCCAGGTGCTCCATGTTGTGCTGGAGGTACCTGTCCCTCAGGCCGGTGTCGAACAGGACCCTCTTCCCGTCGGACTCGACGAGGACCGAGAAGCCCTTGGCACCTATCAGGGGCGTGTCGACGACCGCTCCCTCATCGTAAACGCATTGGATCCTTGCCATCTCATCATCTCCCGTACAGCGATTCCGGAATGTCCCCGCAAATCCGGTGGATGCTCTCCACGGGGACCTCCCCGTTGGCGAGCCACGCCTTGACCCTCTTGGGGACGGTGTTGACGGACATGATCGCGCCCGGTTTGGACGGGTCGTCGATGTAGTCCGTCTCTATCATGAAGCGGTCCGTGCCCTTGGCCATCGCCTCGCGGACGTTCGTCTTGGAGGCGGGGATCGAGGGCATCACGCCGGATGTCTCCTCGGGGGTCACCAGCGGAGGAGAGGAGTGCTTGACCACCATGCCCCTATCCAATCCCGCTTTATCGGCGAGTTCGGCGAGGGACCGGTCGGTGTCCGCCTCGGACTCGCAGTGTATTATGACGGGACAGGAAACCTCGCGGGCGAGCTCCATGCCTCTGAGGAGAACCCTGTTGGAAGCATCCCATATCTCCTCGGATACGGGGAAGTGCGGCCTTCCGATCTCCCCTATGGCGACCGCCTTCCCTTCGGCGACGTCGCGGGCGGCATCCTCCATCCCGCGGATCAGCATGTCCTCCGCCGCCTGCAGGCCGTAGGCCTCCGCCAGCGGGATGATCAGGACCGGGTACGGTCCGACCGCGATGTTGATCTCCAGAGAGGTCTCCTCGCGCGCCTTCTCCGCCAGACGGTACGTTATGCCGTAGGATTCGGCGAAATCGGTGCCCTGATGGATCTGGACCTCGGCGTACGGCAGGGTCACGAGGGTCAGTCCCGTGCCCCCCGCGGCCTCGTACTCCTTCAGCGCGTCCACGTTCCTCCCCGAGGGGGACATGTGGACGTGGTTGTCGTATACGGGCACCTTCTCGCTCATCGGACGTACATTCGGATTGTCATATGTTTACATATGCCAAATGTCCGAAGGTCTAACCGGACGATTACGGCCTCTTACGACCAGGCTTTGACCTGGAAGCCGTTTGAACGGGACACAGCAGGCTCTGCAAAGATCTCTTCGCATCGCCTTTCATCCAGGGATTGTATCTTTCCTTGATTCCATACTCGAGTTCAACGTCTGACCAGTTACTCGAATCGGCATCAAAATGCATCTCGTGGTTCTTGAATACGAAAGTAAATCCTTCGTCCTCTTCTTGGATGTATTCGTCACCGCCCAAAATCTGACGAAGCATTTCCACATCATATTCGCCCGAGTATGGATTCTGTTCATAGACGGTCAGAGTGATTCCCCTCGTTCCACCTGTTACAATTTCATTACGACCGGGAGATAGTAGGGCATCTGCAATACTCTTGCCACCTTGGCTCAGCACATATTTGGCGGGAATCCCAGTAATATCCGTAAAAATAATACTCGGGCATGTCTCGTCCAATTCATATTTGTTGTGAACAGCGATGCGAAGCAGACTGCAGCGAGGGTTGCTGTCTATGCTGATGAAGATTGTGTAGTATTGATTTCTACTGTGAACGTTTTTTTCGATTTCTGATTGAAGTTCCATCAGATTGACTACCGTTGATTCTGATATCTCGATAGGTTCCAACTTTACCTTCGGGATATCGGTGTAAAGTTGGATTTTCTTCTGTGTTCCGGTTTTTATGAATATGTTGTCCCAATTTGGTTTTAAAACACTGATAGTGTGGTCATCTGGACCAATCCACCGTTCTCCATCAAAGGAGATGTTCACAGAAGGAACCGCAACCTCCAGATCCACAGCCTCTCCTTGAATGGACTGAATCACACATATCGCTTCGGAACCCGTATCAAACTGCAAAGGATCGCTATCGCATACTGTCAGCGTTCCGATTCTCTCACTGATGTACTGTTTTTTATCGAAGATTGCGTTGAATCCGGGCAGATATACAAAACTCGACTTGCATATCGAACGCGAGTCGTGCTCCCTCACATCGATCGTGACGAAATCAGGCTGGATGAAAAACTCTGACAGATCGAGTTCGAACTTACATTTCCCTCCGTGTCTGTAGTAGTTCCTCAGTTGTTTGTCGACACGGATCGGTTTTGCTTTTCCATCAAACCCATATAAACGAACGACGAGCGACGAATCGTCCGGAACCGCTACATCGAATAGAGCACGGCTCCCTGAGACGACTTTGAAAACCTGATCCTCCTTTTTCACGACAACATCGCGACAATAGCTCAAACCTATCGCATTCTCTGGATGATCAGGATCTTCTACGAGATATGCCCTCTCGCCGATCTGTACTACATCACGAGTTTGAACCAGGATTGTTATGAGTTTTCCATCGCGACCAACGATTAACTCTTGCGGACCTATGTCCACATCATTCTTGAATAGAATCTGGTAGTAGCCCTCTGAGAAAGACGTGGTCTCGAAGCCTTCGTCCTCAAATATGATGTGATCGAGCTTCCAACGTCCCTCATAG
>CAVABN010000121.1:0-3794 GCA_963586845.1 Bifidobacteriaceae bacterium | reverse complement strand
TACCATGCGATGCTCCACCGCATCCCCAGGAGGGAGGCGGAGGAGCGCATCAGCAAGCTCGTGGAGATGATGGGTCTCGTCCCGTACCTGGACAGGCTGGTGATAAACCTGTCCGGCGGGTGGAAGAGGAGGGTCGCGATAGTCTGCTGCATGATCCACGACCCGTCTATCGTGTTCTTGGATGAACCGACCGCAGGTCTGGACACGCAGTCCAGACACATGCTCTGGGACTTGATCCACCATCTGAACGACGACGGGCGGACGGTTTTCGTCACCACGCACTATATGGACGAGGCCGAGGAGCTCTGCGACCGCGTCGCCATCATCAACCACGGGAGGATCGTCAGGGTCGGGACCCCGAAGGAGCTGTGCGAATCCATAGGGCAGTGGGCCGTCGAGTACCGCGAGGACGGCCGCAAGGCCTTCAGATACTTCTCGGACTGGGACGACTCCCGCAGGTTCCAGGATTCCATAGGTTCGGAGAGGCTCATAGTGTCCCGCGCTACGAACTTGGAGGACGTGTTCCTCGAGCTGACAGGGCGTGACGTCAGCGCCACGGAGGAGGTGAAGTACCGCGTATGACCGCCTTCGCCGATTCCTTCCGCGTCGCATGGATCGACATGATGTTCATCCGCCGGAACCTCCCGACGGTGCTGATAACATCGCTCATCGCCCCGCTGCTGTACCTGTTCGCATTCGGGTACGGTCTGGGGAAGGGATTGACGGTGGACGGTCGCGACTACCTGGCGTTCATGATCCCGGGGGTCATCGCCATGACGACGCTCACGGCATGCTTCAACACCGTGGCGACCAAGGTCATGCTCCAGCGCACCTACTACCAGAGCTTCGACGAGCTTTTCCTGTGCTCCATGTCGCCGTCGGCGATAATCATGGGCAAGGCGTACGCCGGGATGGTCCGCGGGCTGATCAGCTGCACCGTGCTCTACGGGATGGGGCTGGTGCTGAGCGCCGACATGACGCTCACGCCGGGGGCGGTGCTGATGATCGTGTTCTCCTGCCTGATGTACGGTCTGCTCGGCGTGGTGTCCGGCATGCTCGCCAACTCCCATCTCACGCTGAACCTGTTCAACAGCCTCGTCATCCTGCCGATGACGTTCCTGAGCGGGACCATATTCTCGCTGGACAGCATGAGCGGAGCCGTCCAGACGGCGATCGGTTTCCTGCCGCTGACCCATACGACGTCCTGCATCAGGGCATCGATCCTGGGGGACGCGTTCCCGTGGACGTCGCTGTTGATATTGCTAGTCTGGTCGTCCGCGTTCTTCCTGATTTCGAGGCATCTGATGGTCAAGGGCAGGTCCTGAGGATTGGAGGATGGCACCGCCAGTTGGATTACCAATCCAATTTATACCGCCGAGTGGGATGCATCCCCGATCAAGACATGTCCCGGGATACGGAGAACCATCTTACCGATGCGGAGTCGTCGGATGTCATAGCGGAAGTGCGCGACCTCACGGTCAAATTCGGCGATTTCACCGCCGTGAACGGATTGAGCTTCCAGGTCAGGCGCGGGGAGATATTCGGATTCCTCGGACCCAACGGGGCCGGGAAGACCACCACGATCCGCACGATAACCACCATTCAGAGACCGACCTCGGGGAAGGTCATAATCGACGGGTACGACGCATCCGTGGACTATCTGGAGGCGAGGAAGCTCATCGGCATAGCGCAGCAGCACATCGCCCTGGACAAGGACCTCACGGTCCGTCAGAACATCAAGCAGCACGCGCTCCTCCACAAGATCCCGAAGGCGGAGATGGAATCCCGCATAGAGTACTCCGCGGAGCTCCTGGGGTTGCAGGAGTTCATGGACAGGAAGGTCGAGAGCCTCTCCGGCGGATGGAAGAGGAAGGCGTCCATCGTCTGCGCGATAGTCCACCGCCCCCAATTGCTGCTCCTCGATGAGCCCACCGCCGGTCTGGACACCAGGTCCAGGCATCTTCTCTGGGACTTGGTCCGCGATCTGAACCACAGGGGCACCACGATCCTGCTCACAACCCACTACATCGAGGAGGCGGAGTCGCTGTGCGACCGCGTGGCGATCATCAACCACGGGTCCCTCGTGGCGTTGGGCACCGTCGACGAGCTCAGGGACATCATCGGGCGCGTCACGGTGGAGGCGGAGAGGGATGGCAAGGTGGAACTGACCTACTTCCCCACGAGGGAGGCCGCCAAGGCGTATTCCGAGACTCTTGGGGACATCTATTTCAACATCCGCAGGACGACGCTGGAGGATGTGTTCCTCGAGCTCACCGGCGAGGACAGGGGGCGTCTGGCATGAATCCTCTGTCCATTCTGGATGAGACGTACCGCGTCGCCTGGGGCGACCTGGTGTACACCAAGGAGAACATCGTCGAGGTGCTGATCACCAGCCTGGTCGGGCCCCTCCTGTATCTGCTGGCCTTCGGGTTCGGGATCGGGGGGAGCATCTCCGAGGATCCGGACGCTTACATGGCGTTCATCGTTCCGGGCATAGTGGCGCTGACCACCCTGTCGGCGACGTTCAGCACCGTTTCGATGAAGATCCTCATCCAGAGGCTGTTCTACATGAGCTTCGACGAGCTGTTGCTCTGTCCCGTGCATATCTCGTCGATCATCCTGGGGAAGTGCGCCTCCGGCGTGATACGCGCGCTGCTCAGCTGCACCGTGCTGATCATCGTCGGCCATCTGATATCGCCGGCGGTGAGCATCGATCCGATGGCGTTGGTGGTGGTGTTCTTCGCCGCTCTGACGTTCTCGATGCTCGGCCTCCTTGCCGGCATGCTGACCAACAAGACGCAGAAGCTGAACATGTTCTCCGCCCTCGTGGTGGTGCCGATGACGTTCATGTGCGGGACGCTGTTCAACGTCGATGCGCTGCCGTCCGTCGCATCGTGGGTGGTGTACGCCCTGCCGCTGACCCATGTCAGCGCCCTGATGAGGGGGATAATGCTGGACACCGGGATCCCGATGGATTCGGTGCTGATCCTGGCGGTCTATCTGGTCGGGTTCTTCGCGCTGTGCTGGTGGCTGATCAAGACGAACAGGTGCTGACGTAGGCTATCGGGGCATCTCAATCGGGAATCGTGTGATGTATTTTTTTGCATTAAAGCAATACATATAAATATCAGCTAGGTGTTTACAGTATCGAAACACAATCCGAAGGTTTGGAAACCTTTGGGTGTCAGTCTGGCTTGGAACATCTCTAACGTGTTGTCGACGAACGATCTCGGTCTCTCCGACCTTGATTATCAAGCAGATACCGCTGGCACGATATCCGATTTGGATATTCGTGATTATGAAACCTCTTACAGAAGAGGCCCTCTAGGTCTGCCAGAGTGTCGTGTCACCCCGACAGGTTGTCTGGAGGGCCGTCATTCTCACATCTTGATCGGTTCGAGTCGTGTTGCGTTCCGACGCGAATCCCGCGATTCCGGGTGCAACGCTTAAACTACATCCGAGCATCCCGCCATCCGCAATGGACGACGGCTTCAGATACCAGGCGCTCGAGGATGCGATAGTCGATGCGGTCCGTCGCGGGACCGAGGGCAAGCGCATCGGGGTCGCATGCTCCGGAGGATTGGATTCCGGACTGATCTCCGCCCTAGCGAAGCGCTACGCCGAGTCCGTCCATCTCTACACCTGCGGGACATCCGGCGCCTTCGACGTCGCCATGGCCGAGGACCTCTCTCGCATGCTCGACCTCCCGTGGACGCATGCCAGGATATCCAAGGGCAATATCGAGGGCAGGATACGCTCGATGATCCAATCCACCGGCGAGTCCGACCCGTTCA
>CAVABN010000120.1:0-3846 GCA_963586845.1 Bifidobacteriaceae bacterium | reverse complement strand
ATCCAGCTGGACTTCCAGATGCCCCAGAGGTTCGACCTCGAGTACACCGGGGCCGACGGCGCCAAGCACAGGCCCGTCATGGTCCACCGCGTGATCTTCGGATCCATCGAGAGGTTCATGGGCATCCTGATCGAGCACTACGCGGGCAAGTTCCCCGTGTGGCTCGCACCCGTCCAGGTGAAGGTGCTGTCCGTCTCCGAGAAGTCCTTCGCCTACGCGAGGGAGGTCTACGAGAGGCTCAAGGACGCCGGCGTCAGGGTCCAGCTCGACAACTCCGACGAGAAGATCGGGTACAAGATCCGTCAGGCCCAGCTCCAGAAGGTCCCGTACATGCTGGTCCTCGGGGAGAAGGAGTCCGACGACGGGAACGTCGTGGCGGTCAGGACCAGGGACGGCAAGGACCTCGGTCTGGCGCAGACGGACATGTTCATCGCCCATGTGCTGAAGCAGACCGCGCACAGGAGCGACGACCTCTGAAAATCACTTCCCCCGGGCGACCGGGGGCGCCGCCCCCTCGGGCATCGTCCCGGAGGGGCGTTCTACAATGTGCCAGGGTCTCCCGGCACCGTTTCCCGCCCTCTATTACGCGTGCGCACGCGATTCCCCACTCACTCCATTTTATACCAGTACCGCGTGGACCCGCCCATACCATGACAGCGACCGCAACCAATTATGCGCTGAAGAAGGGCCTTCCGAAGAAGACCCGTTCTATCTGCCCCGAGTGCGGGAAGATCCTCGAAGCCGATCTCTACGCCAAGGACGGAAAGGTGATGATGGACAAGACCTGTCCCGAGCACGGTAAGTTCTCCGATGTGTACTGGGCCGACGAGGAACTGTACAACAAGGCGGAGAAGTTCGCATACGACGGGGTCGGGCTCCACAACCCCCTGGACCAGACGGTCGAGGCGGGGGACGACACCGTCCACATCGTCATCGACGGGGAGAGGATCGACATGCTCTCCTGCACCGGTCTCGCCAACCTGGACCTGACCAACAGGTGCAACATGAACTGCCCCATCTGCTTCGCCAACGCGAACGATGCGGGGTACGTGTACGAGCCCAGCTTCGAGCAGGTCCACGACATGATGGTCGCCCTCCGCTCGGAGAAGCCCATCAAGTGCACCGCGATCCAGTTCGCGGGAGGGGAGCCCACCGTCTACCCCAGGTTCGTCGACGTCGTCGCCGACGCCAAGGCCCTGGGATTCGCCCAGGTCCAGGTGGCCACCAACGGTATCAAGTTCGCCAGGGACTACGAGTTCCTCAAGGCCTCCAAGATGGCCGGCCTGAACACGATCTATCTGCAGTTCGACGGTCTCACCGACGAGATCTACCTCCGCTCCCGCGGCCGCAAGATGATGGCCGTGAAGCTCGGGGTCCTCGAGAACTGCAGGAAGCTCAAGGCCGAGGGCCTCAAGTCCCCGTCCGTCGTGCTGGTCCCCGTCGTCGGGAAGGGCATGAACGACGACATCATCGGCGACATCATCAGGTTCGCCTTCGAGAACTCGGACATCGTCCGCGGGGTCAACTTCCAGCCCATCGCCTTCACCGGCAGGGTCACCAACGAGGAGGTCGCCTCCGGCAGGTTCACCCTCCCCGACCTCGTCGAGGCCGTGGAGAAGCAGACCGGGTTCGCCCAGAAGAGCGACTGGTACCCCGTGCCCGTCGTCGCCCCCATCTCGAGCTTCGCCTCGATCATCCTCGGACAGAACAAGGTCACGTTCACCACCCACCCGCACTGCGGGATCGCGACGTACCTGTTCCAGGACGACAAGGGCAACGTCGTGCCGTTCCCCAGGTTCGTCGACGTGGAGAGGTTCTCCAAGGGCCTGTACGAGATCGACGCCAAGGCCCAGAACTCCAGATTCAAGAAGCTGTACGTGGCCAAGCTCGTGAAGCTCCTCAACAGCTGCGTGGACGAGTCCAAGATGCCCGAGGGCCTCAACAAGAAGACCTTCGTCAACCTCATCAAGGACGTCATGTCCGACAAGTCCAAGGACACCCTCGCCGCCTTCTCGTGGAAGATGATGCTCGTCGCCGGGATGCATTTCCAGGACGGGTTCAACTACGACATCGAGAGGGTCAGGAGGTGCGGCGTGCACTACGTGACCCCCGACTGCAGGGTCATACCCTTCTGCGCCTACAACTCCGGACCGGAGTTCAGGAAGGAGATCGAGGAGAAGTTCTCGGTCCCCCTGGAGGAGTGGAAGAAGACCCATGCCAAGGAGGCCCAGGAGCTGGCCGCCGCCCTGATCGTCCCCAAGGAGGACCAGGCCGACGAGCCCGCCAAGGAGTGATTTCGGATGATAGTGGATCTCAACAAATGCCTGCATTGCGGCGGATGCGTAGGCTCCTGCCCGAAGAACGCGATATTCCTGAACGACTTCGTGCTGGAGTTCAACAGCGACTGCAACAGGTGCGGGCGCTGCGTCAAGCTCTGCCCGGTCGCCGCACTCAGCCTGGAGGCGAGTTCGTGAGGACGCTCACCTGCGACGTCGTGGTCGTGGGCGCCGGTCCCGGCGGCAGCATGGCCGCCAGGTACTGCGCCGAGGGAGGACTCGACACCATCCTCATCGAGAAGAAGGTCGAGGTCGGAGCCCCCCTCAGGTGCGCCGAGGGAGTGTCCAAGAAGTGGCTGCAGGAGGTCGGGATCGAGCCCGACCCGTCCTGGATCCGCGGGGACATGAAGGGCGCGATCATCAAATCCCCCCAGGGGACCACGTTCCAGCTGGACGAGTCGAAGGCCGGAGCAGAGGTCGGATACGTCCTCGAGAGGCACATCTTCGACAAGTCCCTCGCGAGGATGGCGGCGGAGGCCGGGGCCAAGATCATGCTCCGCACCTCGTGCACGGGCATCGTCCGCGAGGGCGGGAAGATCGTCGGCATCAAAGCGAGGAGCATGGGCGAGGAGATCGAGATCCGCGCCAAGTGCGTCGTGGCCGCCGACGGTTACGAGAGTCAGGTCGGAAGGTGGGCCGGCATCGACACCACCCTCAAGCTCAGCGACATCGACTCCTGCATCCAGTACAGGATGTGCAACATCGACGTCGCCCCCGACTACTGCGAGTTCGTGATCGGTTCCGTCGCGCCCGGAGGATACGTTTGGATCTTCCCCAAGGGCAACGGCGTCGCCAACGTCGGTATCGGCGTCATGGGGAGGCTGTGCAAGGGCGACGGGGACGCGAAGCGCTACCTCGACGACTTCATCGCCAAGGACCCCCGCCTGAACAAGGGCCAGTGCCTCGAGATCATGGGCGGATTCGTCTCCACGTGCCCCGGACTCGACTGCTCCGTCGACGACAACATCGTGCTCGTCGGGGACGCAGCGAGGATCATCGACCCCATCACCGGAGGAGGCATCGCGCATGCCTGCCGCACCGGGATGTACGCCGGGAAGGTCCTGACAGAGTGCGCCAAGACCGGGGACTTCTCCAAGAAGGCCCTGATGGCCTACGAGAAGATGTGGCGCGACAGGATGGAGGACAAGCTCTTCAGGAACTTCATGGCCAAGGAGAAGCTGGCCACCCTCGACGACGAGACCATCGACGAGCTGATCAAGATGATCAAGACCGCCGACATCGGGGAGGTCAACGTGTACAACCTCCTCAAGGCCGTCAAGGACAGGTTCCCTCAGGTCGTCGAAGGCTTCGAGGACCTCATCTGAGGATTGAAAACGGGGGCTTCCGCCCCCTTTCCATGCCCCCGGGAGGGGGCCATTCTTATCACGGTTCCAGGAAGCGGACCGCGCAGGACTTCTTGTCGAACGCGACGGCCAGCGCTATGACGCCCGGGAGCTGGTTCTCGTCGGCGTAGTTCCGGTCGATGATCTGCCCGAACCCCTCGTCCAGA
>CAVABN010000119.1:1732-3865 GCA_963586845.1 Bifidobacteriaceae bacterium | reverse complement strand
GCCCGAGATCATGATGGCCGCCAAGACCATGGAGATCGGAATCGCCATCGCCGAGAAGCAGATCCCCGGCGGAAGGGAGACCAAAGGAACCGTCGTCATGCACGCGGCCGAGGGAGACCCCCACGACATCGGAAAGAACATCGCCGCTGTCATGCTGAGGTCCTCCGGATACACCGTCATCGACATGGGTAAGGACGTCGCAGTCGTCGATGTCGTCGCCGAGGTCGAGAAGGTCAAGCCCCTCATGGTTACCGGAACCGCTCTCATGACCACCACAATGACCGCATTCCCCAGAGCAGCCGAGAAGCTCGTCGCCGACGGAGTCAACATCCCGTTCATGGCGGCCGGCGGTGCAGTGAACAGGGACTTCGCCGAGTCGTTCCCCCTCGGAATCTACTCCGAGAAGGCGCCTCAGACGCCTCCGATCGCGGACAAGATCCTGGCTGGATACGACTGGAAGAGAATAAGGGACGAGTGGGACAACATCGTCGGCGGGGAGGAGTGATTAAGATGGCAGCAACAAGATGCACCAAGATGGCATACGGCAGCGCGGACGAGATGGTATTCGGAACAGCGAAATACCCCATCTCCTACGGTTTCGGACTCAAGGTCGGAGCCGGACGCGTCATCCCCGAGATCAACTACGGACCCAGGCCCGGAAAAGAGAAGGACCCCGAGTCCCTGAGGAAGGAGTACGTCGACTACATCTCGAAGGACATCCTCAACAGGGCCGTCACCGTCGGATTCCCCGACGTCCAGCTCGAGACCGAGTGGGTTTCCCAGATGGGTAACCCCAAGATGGCCACCCCCGTCGTCGAGGGACAGAAAGCGATCTGCGAGAAGTTCCACGAGGAGTATGGAATCAACTGCGCCGTCAGGCAGACCATCCCCGACCAGCGTGAGGCGGAAGAGGGATACAGGCCCGGAATGGGCGGCAAGCACGCCTACCCCGAGGCACTGTTCAACTGCGCCGAGATCGCCTGCGAGAACGGAGCCGATGTCCTGTCCTGTGAGACCCTCGGCGGAAAAGAGCTCGCCGACTTCGCCGTCACCAACGGAGACATCGTCGCCTTCCTGTTCGGTGTCGGATACCTCGGATCCATCGACATGGAGTACGTCTGGTCCCAGTTCGTCGACATCTGCAAGAAGAACAAGACCATCGCCGGAGGAGACACGAACTGCTCCGGAGCGAACACGTCCATGTTCATGGCCGGCGGATACCTCGACAACGATGTCCAGAGGACCTTCTCCGCTGTCACCAGGGCCATCTCCGCTGCCAGGACCCTCGCTGCTTGCGAGGCCGGCGCCGTCGGTCCCGACAAGGACTGCGGATACGAGGGACCCATCGTGAAGTCCATCACCGGAAAGCCCGCTGCCCAGGAGGGTAAGAACTGCCAGTGCGCCCACTGCGACCTCCAGGGTAACCTGATTGCCCAGTGCTGCGACCTGTGGTCCAACGAATCCGTCGAGTACCACCCCGAGTTCGGAGGAACCTCCGTCCAGTGCTGGCTCGGATCCATCGGATACGAGGCCTCCCTGATGAACACCGCCATCCAGTGCGGCCAGGAGAAGACCCTCAGGGACCTGTACATGATCTCCGACAGGGCACGCGGACCCGAGGGATACATCCTCGCGTACGACAACGCCTACACCATCGGAAAGGCGATTGCCGACAACGGCAACAACATCTACCTCAGGGCCAGGGCTGCCGGTCTCACCGCCGCCAACCTGATCAAGAAGGGATACGAGACCAAGGAGCTCGCTCTCACCAACAAGCAGCTCGACGTCCTCAATGTCATCATCAAGGACCTCGAGGCTCTGCCTGACGACGAGGGCAAGTTCTTCGAGTACTGCGACAAGAAGTACAAGGACCTCGTGCCTCTCTACGACCCCAAGAACTACGGCCTCTGAGCCTAGGTTAAATCTCCCCCAAACCTCTTACGGCGGGTCCACCGCCCGCCGGTCTTTTTTCTCAAGTTACATCCATCCAGCATCATCCAACGGAATGCGTCCGGATGTTCCATTTCATTCCCCTCCCGGGACCGCCCGCTCCATAGCCAGACATTCCATCGATCCGATCCTGTCGGTATCGGCTGTTGGATGGGTTGATGGATACTAGTGGATGTTTAACAT
>CAVABN010000119.1:0-1722 GCA_963586845.1 Bifidobacteriaceae bacterium | reverse complement strand
CAGTAAAAGTGCATCTTTATATAGTAGATGTTACAACTGCATGGTTGGATGGGTTACCGTAATACCAATTTAAATAAAGACACAATAAAATGTATGGATGAATCAATCATCCATCGAATTGGATAAATAGGATTTCACATTTTTCGGCAAACAGTGAGGGAACGAAAGGACCCTTACGGAGGAATAGAATGCTTAGTTGCGAAGGTGCAGACTTTAGCAAGGTCCTCAAGCGCTACGATGTCGACATGCAGGTCGAGATCTCGCCCGAGGAAATGGCTAAGAAGCTCCTCCCCACCGACCCTGTCTTCAACAAGGTCGCCGAGGAGGTTATGTACATGAGGTTCAAGACCGTCGGACCTACCGTTATGCAGGCCCTGAAAGAGAGGGACCCCCTCGACATCATCAACAACGGTCTTGTTGCCGGAATGGAAGTTGTTGCCAAGCTGTACGCCGAGCACGTCTACTACCTGCCCGAGATCATGATGGCCGCCAAGACCATGGAGATCGGTATCGCTCTCGCTGAGAAGCAGGTTCCCGGTGGACTCCAGCCCAAGGCTACCGTCGTCATGCACGCCGCCGAGGGAGACCCCCACGACATCGGAAAGAACATCGCCGCTGTCATGATGAGGGCTTCCGGATACAACGTCATCGACATGGGACGTGACGTCCCGATCGTCGATGCCGTCGCCAAGGTCGAGGAGGTCAAGCCCCTCTTCATCTCCGGTACCGCACTGATGACCACCACCATGACCGCTTTCCCCGCAGAGGCCAAGCTCCTGAAGGAGAAGGGCTACAACACCCCCGTCATGGGATGCGGCGGAGCCGTCAACAGGGACTTCGCGAACTCCTACGACCTGGGAATCTACTCGGAGAAGGCCCCCCAGACCCCCATCATCGCCCAGAAGCTTCTGGACGGATACGACTGGAAGGCAATCAGGGAGCATTGGGACGATATCGTCAACGGACAGTGATTAAGATGGCAGTTACAAGATGCACAAAGATGGCTTACGACAAGGCTGACGACATGGTCTTCGGACACTCCCAGCACCCCCTCTCCTACGGCTGCGGCCTGAAGGTCGGAGCTGGATTCGTCGTCCCTGAGGTCAACTACGCTCCCAGGCCCGGAACCGAGAAGGACCCGGCCAAGCTGAGGAAGGAGTACGTCGACTACATCTCCAAGGACATCCTGAACAGGTTCGTCACCGCCGGATTCCCCAACGTTCAGCTCGAGACCGAGTGGGTCTCCCAGATGAACCAGGAGAAGCTGTGCGCTCCCGTCGTCTCCGGACAGAAGGAGATCTGCGAGAAGTTCCACGAGGAGTACGGCATCAACTGCGCCGTCAGGCAGACCATCCCCGACCAGCGTGAGGCTGACGAGGGACTCAGGCCCGAGGTCGACAAGTCCGAGCACGCCTACGCCCACAAGTTCTTCGAGTGCGCCGAGTTCGCCTGCGAGAACGGTGCGGATGTCTTCTCCGTCGAGTCCGTCGGAGGAAAAGAGTTCGCCGACTACGCTGTCACCAACGGAGACATCATCGCCTTCCTGTTCGGTGTCGGATACCTCGGTGCCATCGACATGTCCTACATCTGGGAGGAGTGCACTAACATCTGTAAGAAGCACAAGACGATCTCCGGAGGAGACACGAACTGCTCCGGAGCCAACGTCGCCATGTTCATGGCCGGCGGATACCTCGACAACGATGTCCAGAGGACCTTCTCCGC
>CAVABN010000118.1:0-3912 GCA_963586845.1 Bifidobacteriaceae bacterium | reverse complement strand
GAGCTCCTTCTCCACCGGCTCCTCGACCCCCGCCCTGGAACCCTCCGGGATCCCCAGGGGTCCGCGGAGCATTGACTCGCAGCTCTTGGACAGGTACGAGCGGAGCACCGGCTCCAGGATGTTCCCCGCGTCGATGTACTTGTTCGCCTTGTCCCCGGGATACAGCCCGGCCATCTCGCATGCTACCTTGAACGGCGATGCGAAATCGCTGAGGCCGAGGATCGGAGCGACCCTGGTCCCGGTGATCTTCTTCAGCTTGTAGGTGTCGAATACGACGACGCGCTCATCATCGTCGATGTCGACGATCGCGGCTCTCCCATCCATCTTCATGAAGACGCCATCGCGGAAGCGTATGATATCGTTGACGGACGGAGATCGCGTTCACCCAGGCCGTGCCGTCGGATCCGACCTCCTCCCAGACGTCGGATACGGCGAAACCGGATGAGATCAGGACCGTACGGAGACGGTCTGATGTCATATCGGTGTACCGGCGCCCGTCCCTCTCGCCTTCGAAATCCCCGCGCTTGAACGAGCAGAAGAAGACTCCGTCGTGTCTGAGCGACCTGCGGATGAGGGAGAATATGAGCGGGATGTCGGCCGAAGGGACGTGGAGCAGCGAGGAGCAGGCCCAGACCCCGTCGAACTCCTCCGTCCAAGGGAGTTCGTCGAACCTCATCGGGACCACGTCGATGCCGAGACGCTCCTTCGCCACCCTGCGCATCCCCTCGGACCCGTCGGCTGGAAGGACGTCGAATCCCATGTCCCTGAAGCGCAGCGTGTCCCTGCAGGACCCGCACCCCAAATCGAGAATCCTCGCCCCTTCCGGGAGGCGGGATGCGAACCTCTCGAGCGACGACGACACGTTCCTGCGGAACGTCCTGTCGAAGTAGCCCTCGGGGTCGGCATCGTAGAATTCCAGGGTGCCCATGCCCGTCCGTACCATGTTCCGCATATTTCGAATGGAGGTTCAGACCCTCTCGTTCAGGATCCTCTCCACCGCGTGTCCGATCCAATCCTCCTCGGACAGCGCGTGCTGGTGCATGTACGAGCCGATGCAATTCCCCTTGACCAATCCGTCCCGCGAATCGGCGATGCCCTTCCCGCGGACCACATCGAAGCCGTAGGAGGGGTTCCCGGCGGGGAACACGTCGGAGTAGTGGTACTCGTGACCGCGCACCCTGCCTCTGAAGACTGGATTATCGGGCGATGCATCCGCGATGACGTATGTCGGACCGTGCCTTACGCCGGTCATACGCGCTTCGGCGTCGAATATGCCCGGCATACCGAAGCGGTCGCCGTCCTTGTCGACGATGGAGGAGCACATGGTCATGAGGCCCCCGCATTCGCCTATGACGGTCCTGCCCTCATCGGCTACCGACCTCAGACCTTCGGCGAAATCCCGGTTCTCCGATAGGCGGGAAGCATGTAGCTCGGGATAACCGCCTCCGAGGTAGTACAGATCGGCATCCGGGAGGCTGTCGCCATCCGTCGGACGGAACGTCTCCACCCTGAACCCGGAGGCCTCCAGGCACTCTATGTTCTCCCTGTAGTAGAAGCAGAACGAATCGTCCATGGGGACGGCGGCCTTCAGACCGCAGTCCCTCTCGAAATACGGAGAACTGCAAGGGAGGTCGACTTCGACGGATTCCGCTATGTCCATGACCGCGTCGAGGTCCACCGGCTCGGTGAGCTCCTGCAACGGGGTTATCTCGCGCTCCGCGAAGGTCTTCAGGGTCTTCAGGCCCAGATACCTCTGCTCCAGCGCCTTGCCGGGGCTCTTCGGTATCATCCCCACGACCCTTATGCCGTGGCAGTAGGTCTCGAATGCCTTCTGCAGCTTCCGGGTGTGCTGTTCGCCGGAGACGTTGTTCAGTATCACGCCGGCCACGTGAACCCCGGGATCGAACGATGCGAAGCCGTTCACGACGGCAGCGGCGCTGCGTGTCAATGAGCGGGCATCGACCACCAGGATCACCGGGAATCCAAGCAGTTTGGCGAGATATGCCGTGGATCCGAGGTCGTCATCTCCGGAGAATCCCTCATACAGACCGCGGACGCCTTCCACGACGCACAGATCGGCATCCTTGGAAGCGTAACCCGCGAGATTGACTATCGTTGAATCGTCCATCAGGAACGAATCGAGGTTCCTGGACGGCCTGCCGGTGGCGGCGGAATGGTACATCGGGTCGATGAAATCCGGCCCTGCCTTGAACGCCTGGACCTTCATGGTCTTGGACAGACGGGACATCAATCCCGTGGTGACGGAAGTCTTCCCGACACCGCTGCCGGTCCCGGCGATGACGACCCCTTTCACAACAGTTCCCTCAGGGTGTCGGCGGTTTCGAGCGGCACTATGGAATGGGCGCCCATGACCATGGGGTGGGAGGATATCTCCCCCACGGCCCACTGGCATCCCATCGCCAGGTAGTTGGCGAGCTGCCTGGGCTGGTCTGTTATCAGGATGTCGTCCTCCCCCATGCCCGGATATCCGTGGCAGATCCCCAGGATGACGGTCAGATCGGGTTGGAACGCGTCCACCTCGGCCTTCATCCGATCCCCGACGACGGCGTACTCGTCGAGGCCTCCGACTATCCTGTCGATGGAGACCCCGTGCGATTCCAGGTCGGAGAGGATCTCAGTGCAGTAGTTCCTGATCCTGGGAAGGCCTTTGAACGGATCGAGATTGGCCACGAAAAGCGTCTCCCCTCCCAGTGCCTTCCTCGCGCGGTCGACGGCCTCGAACATGTCCGCGAAACGGTACGCGAGCTCCTTCTTGGCGTCCATGACCACGGCCACCCTCCCTCCGTCGGAGAGGACTTCCATTATCCTCCTGCAGACGTGGAGCTTCGTAGGACTCACCGCGGGGCGGATGTAATCGCGCGACGCCATGCCGACGTTCTTCTCCAGCCTGGTGGCGGATTTCATCAGCGATATCTGGCGGGAGCATTCGTCGGAGTCAATTATCCCGGCATCCCTGCCGGCCTCCAGGGCCTTGATGGCCCCGCGGGTGTTGTCGCCCATGCACGCGTGGACATCCACGGGGAACACGTTGGCGGAGATCCCGGCCTTCCTTATGGAGCTGGCCATGTCCTCGCCGATGATCATGCTGGCGCACGTCCCGATGACCGCCACGGTCCCGGGATGGAACTTCTCCTCCACCTGCTTCAGCGTGTCGATGAGCGGTTCCGAAGCTCCGAATATGAGGTCGTTGTCCCTCATGCCGGTGGTCACCACCCTGACATCCGCATCCTCCAACGGACGGGACGCCATGAATCCGCATCCCGACGGCCCGTGCATCACTATGACGTCGACGTCCATGTCGCGCAGCGTGTACATCGCCGCGACTATGGGGCTGGGGCGGGGGTGGATGACCGTCCTCACTGGTAGCCCTCCTTGATGAACTCGATCACGAGCTTCGCATCCTGCGGGATCTCTGGGCGCTTCCCGTCGCCGTCTGTGACGAGCAGAGGGACGCCGTAGCGTCCTACTTCTTCCGAGATGCCTCCGGCATCCATCTTGTCGCAGACCTTCCTGCTGACCGGATCCAGGATGGCGATCGCTCCTTCGAGAGCATCCATCTCGTACAGGCACCTCATGACCCTGGCTACCGACAGGCGCGATATCCCGGGATTCCTCTCGCGGATGATAGTGCGACCGTCCTCGGTAACGATCTCCCCTCTTCCGGGAACGCCTCTGAAGGATTCCAGGGAGGATAGCACTGTCTCCCTGGGGATGCCCATGGCATGGCTCACTTCCAGGGAAGCGTCCATGGCGCCCAGATACTCGGTCGATACGTAGGAACCGTCCAGGACGATCTCGGAGACCCCATCGTAATCGACGGCGACCTTCAATCCCTCTCCGAGACGGGGTTGGGACAAGGGCCTCACCCTCTGCTTGTATCCGGTCAAACGG
>CAVABN010000117.1:0-3931 GCA_963586845.1 Bifidobacteriaceae bacterium | reverse complement strand
TCGGGATCCTCCCGGTACCTGCGCCACGCCCGGACGGCGGCCTCGGCCTGGTCCTCGGTGACGTACTGCGGAAGGATGTGCATCGGTACTCCCCCAGGACGGTCTGCCCGGACCGGGGCCTCCAGGGCTCGATGTAGTTCCCGCACCCGTACTTGGACGCGGGGTAGCGGATGGCGTCGCCGTGGTAGCGGCACCGCGGGATCCCGCGCTCCACCTCGAAGCAGTCGCATTGGGAGCAGGTGTACCAGTCCCGGCGCATGAACCCGTCCCGGGCGGTCATCCCTTCACCCCCCACACCTGTATCCATCTGGGCTCCTTCCCGTCCGGCATCCAATCGGGGTTGGGGTGGTACCCTTTGCATTCCAGGTCCCCGCTGCCGCGAAGATGGATTATGGCGCGGTGCGCGAATGCGTACCTGTGCGCCCCACCCAGGGCGTCGCCCACGCTCCGGATTGTGCCCGGGTTGTCCTTCAGGAGGCAGTAAACGCGCTGGATCGTCATTCCGACCCCTCCATCCCCTTCAGGATCTCGCGGACCCTCTCCCCGCGCATGAGCATCCTCCCGGAGGTCCCGGGGGCGATCATGAGCTGCTTCTTCCCGGCCATGTCGAGGATCAGGCGCTTGGCGAAGTCCCGGTCCGCCTCGGTGTGGTCGAGGATTTCCTGCACGGACCGGGCGGTCTCGCAGAAGGCGGCGATGCCCGCCCGGAGCTCCGAGACCGTGGGGCCTCCGTCGTCCTTCATGCCCCTCCCTCCCGGATCCCGTCGAGGACCGCCCTCAGGGCGTCCTGCAGGGCGGTCGCCTCCGTCAGGGAGGCCTCGATGCTCGAATCGCCGACCTGGATGCGCACCGTGGGCTTGTCGTCGGTGCGGAGGGTCCCGACCACGCGGACCTCCGCCGTTCCCGGGAAGGTCGATGCGGACGCCTCGTAGACGTCGGTGCGCTCGGTCCTGTGCGTCACGGATGCCATCGGCGTCCCTCCGGAGCCCTCGCCCCGCAGAAGGGGCACACGGCGATGGGGACGCCCTTCTTCGGTTCGTCCGCCTGCCTGATGACGATGCGCCCCGAGCCGGCCACGTAGATGTTCCGCCGGATGGCGAACACGTCCATCTGACGGCAGCAGGGCAGGATCTCGGTCTTGCGGACCCCCAGGAACCCGTCGTAGCAGGCGGTCATGGCCTCGCCCTCCTGTACTCCGGGTCCCCCGGGGCGATGCGTATCTCGCCCCAATCGTGGGCGTACCCCGCCCTCTCCTGTCTGAGGACGGTGCACCATCCCTCGGGTGTGAACCCCGCCTTCATGCACTGGTCCCGTATGGCCGACGCCTCGGCGTCGCGGTCCCTGGGCTTGTACGGGAGCTTGATGCGGAGGCGGTCGTCCCCGCACCTGAGTACATATCTTATGGGGATGTGCATCGCTCCCGCCTCCCGACGAGCCTGCGGATGTTGAGACCGGACGCGATGTCGTCCAGCCCGGACCCGGGGTTCTCGGAGATGAACTCCAGGACCCGGGCCAGATTGGACCCGCTGCGGTACGCCCTCACGGGGATCCCTCCGGGTCGTCCCTGAACGCGTAGTAATCCTCGGTCGCCTGGACCTTGTGCATCATGGTGCGGGTGGCGATGCGGCGCCCGCGGTCGTAGACGCCGAGGGCGACGCAGGCCTGGTATCCCGGCGTGGAGACCGACGGCTCCCCCGGGCCGAGGAAGACGGTCATCCGCCCCCCGATGTGCCTTACCTTCAGGGGGCGGTGCCCCCTCGCCTTGAATCTCCGCCTGACGCCCCTGACCCCGTCGTCGGCGTGCATGTACAGGTACAGCTCGCCTCCGGGGGAGATGGTGAACATGGATGCGCTGGTCATCGGCACCCCTCCCTCATGGCCAGGTACTCCGGCGTGTATTCGACCTGGATCACGTACTCGCAGTTCCTGCAGACCAGCTGGTGGGAGACGATCATCCCCCTGTCCTCCACGGTCTCCCGCCTGGGCGTCCAGGATGCGAGGCAACGGGGGCATTGGAAGTCCCCCCTGGGGCCGATCATCAGCGCTTCGGCCACGGCCTCCGGGCCGTACTTCTCGGCCAGGTCCTTCATGGCCTTCTCGAACTCCGGGGACCACGGAACGGGGAATCCGCTCATTGCTCCGCCCCCTCGATCTCGTCGTAGCAGGCGCGTATGGCCTCCCCGGACCAGGCGGTTATGTCGGGGCCGTGCATCGCTTCGTATCTTCCCACGATGCCCATGCAGGGCACGGACTTGGACGCCTGGACTATGGCCTCCGCCATGTCCTTCAGCTTGGGGACCCTGTTGGCCGGGAGGAAGGAATCCTTCGCGTCCGCCTTCCTCTGCCTCCTCTCCGCCTTGATCTCCTCGTCGGAGACCTCCTCGGCGGTGACGGTGCCGTCCTCCTCCAGGGTGTACTTGGTGCGGTCGGTGTCCCAATAGACCTTGGCCCCGATCCCGAGCTTCTTGCACGCCGAACCCAGGGCGTCGGTCTCCGCCATCTTGTAGCATTCGTCGGAGACGTAGGGCCTGCCCTGCCTCTGCGACACCACGGAGTTGCCGCCGTAGCCCTCGATGGGAGCGGACCACTCCCTGGTGTCGGGATCCCGGACCCACAGGCGGAGGTCGCAGAATATGCGGACGTCCGTCTCCGAGAACTCCCTGATGCGGAAGGACGCCTCGGTCCTCCAACCGAACCCGCAGGGGCCGAAGGTCTCCGTCAGGGCCTTGATCCTCCACATGGGGCTGATGTCCGTGCCGGAGAAACCGCCCCTTCCGGAGAAGCTCTTGAGGGCCTCCTTCGGGGGCTCCGCGTTGCGGGCGTAGAAGCGGAGGTTGTCCGTCACGGTAACACCCTCCCGTCGTTCGGTGTGTTGTGTGTGTATGTGTGTGTTATGTGTGTGTTACATCCCGGGCGGGCGGAGCTCCGCTTCGCCATGGAATGCCTCACGGTCGGGACGTGCAGGAAGATCTTCGACTCGTCGCCGTTGAAGTGCCCGTAGATGGAGCTCCCGAGCTCCTCCCACAGGCGGTTCTGCACCGAGGGGCTCCTGACGGTCCCGGTGGACCGCAGGGTCTTCAAAAACCAGTTCTTCGAGATCGGCCAGTGCTCCTGTTGGGAGTCCAGGTCGACCTCTATCCTCTCCCAGAGTACCGGGAGTATCGTATCCAGTGTCTTCGGTAGCGGCATTCAGCCCACCTCCGAAGGCAGGCTGATACCGTCGTCGGAGGTCCCGGAACGGGACCAGGTCACAACATCCGCACTCGAGGCACATCGTGACGCTCGTCAGCGAGGTCATCCCGTACTCCTGCATGACCTCCTTCTGCATCCTCGCGACCGCCATGGCCCTCTCCGGAGTAACCGGAACGGGCTCGCCTATCGCCGCTTTCAGGTTATCGCGGTTGAACTTGTTGACGCGGAGCGCTCTGAACCCCGGGATCACTCCTATGGAGCACAGCATCTCCGCCGCATCGCGGAGATCCCCATCGGTCTCCCCCAGGCCGTAAATGATGTTCGATATCACGCGGCCCCTCCCGAACACCTTCACGGCCTCCTCCAGGAGCCCCATGATGCCGTCGTAATCCAAATCGGGGCACACCTTCGCGAAGATGTCCCTCCTGGGGGTCTCCAGGTTCAGCTTGATCTCGTCCGCTCCCGCCTCTTTGATCCTGCGGATGTGCTCCGGCGAGGAGACGTAGGGCTCCACCCCGATCGGCATGTCCGGGTACGCGGAGCGCACGCGGGACACCACGTCGACCAGCCTGTCCACGGTGTCGTCGATGCTCCCGACCACCCCGCTTGTGAAAGAAACGGCCTTGACCTCATGCTCCGAGACCGACTCGGCCAGCATGTCTATGATCTTGTCCGTCGAGAGGTGCTTGTCCTCGCTCATATCCAGCAGCGGGGACGAACAGTAGGCGCAGTGGTAGAT
>CAVABN010000116.1:0-4140 GCA_963586845.1 Bifidobacteriaceae bacterium | reverse complement strand
TGAGTACGGCCCTCGCCCTGCTCCTGATGAGATCCCTTATGAGGAGGCTCTTGTCCGCGAAGAAACTGCCTTTGCTGATGATCTTGTGGAAATCCTGCTCGCCTATCGCAATCTCCATGTCGACTGTCGAATCGACATTGTTCGTTTTATATCCTTCTCCGGAGCCGGCGCGGAGCCCCTTCCCGTCCGATCCGCGGTCTTCCATTCGGGGCCGGAGCCCTCCGAAACATGCTTTTGAGGCATGTTCGATGAGGAATCGCGTTCGTCTCTTAAAGAAGACCAGTGCAATCAGTATGACCTGAAACTCTTCGAAATGTAGATCACGATGGGATATCGCGCCTCTTAAC
The DNA here is from genome assembly GCA_963586845.1 of Bifidobacteriaceae bacterium. GTDB lineage: Archaea > Thermoplasmatota > Thermoplasmata > Methanomassiliicoccales > Methanomethylophilaceae > Methanoprimaticola. The sequence continues at coordinate 3,793 of CAVABN010000116.1, read as the reverse complement.
AGGCATTTTAAGAAAACTTAACCCACATTTAAGGTACCTATATAGACTCCCAACACTCTTTTAATATCCCATTAATTATGGATGCTAATGCAGGATTATTACAACGATATGACGCGTCCGAACATCAGGGCGATGATCGGCGAGCTGTTCCGCGGGTCGCGCACCCGCGAGGAGCTCCTGGCGGTCTGCTGCGATCGGAGCGCCGCCGAGGACGATCTCCGCAGGCTCGAGTGCAGGGACCTCCTGCTGTTCGAGGGCGGCATGTTCCGTCCGACGACGTTCGTGGCCAACGCCCAGCGCATCTACTCCACTAGCGAGGACGATACGGATGTCGCCGAGGCGTTCGAGGCCTACTCCACATGGAACAGCTTCAGGGACGATTGCTTCCGTCCGTGGTTCTCGCCGGATTCCGTCATGGTCATGGCGATGCTGTCGGACACCCCGTACTACCACGCCGATCTCGACGAGATGAGCTCTTTCTTCGACGAGAACGGGAGGGAGTTCATCGGCATCCCGGATTCGATGGTCGCCAGCGGCATAGTGTCCGTGGACGACGACGGGGTGGAGCTCACCGAGAGGGGGCGCGAGGTGGCCGAGATGGTCAGGTGCATCCTGGCGATGCTCAGGGACGACCGCGCTTCCGTGACGTCGTCCAGTTCCGCCGTCATGGCGCGTCCCAGGTACGGGCGCGGGAAGTTCCCGCTCACCGATTGAGATTGGATCCTGCAGCGGGGGCGGACCCCGGGTCCGTCCACCGGATGGGCAGTCGATCCGAGGTTCTACACAATTTTTTGACAGCGTTCCGTTCAGAGGGAATTCTGCTGGGTGGTATTTGTTTGCATAATTTTTGATGATAAATAATGCAAACAACTCCGTTCATTTATATAGTAAAATCACTAGATGGGATTGTTTGCATAATTTTAATACGGAAAAGATGCATACAACACCCGTGCACACCTTCGACTACTCGTTCCTCAGGGACATGGCCCTGACCCCGGAGTTCGCGGACCGTCTCGCCCGCATCGAGGGATTCAGGAACAGGACCGCGGCGTTCCTCGAGGCGAATCCCGGCACGGCCCGCGACATGTCCGGATTGGCCATCGCCATGTCCTCCGTGGATTCCAACGACATAGAGGGCATATCCACGGAGAGCTCCCGCATCTTCGGGCTGCTGTCCGGATTGGTGCGTCCCCGGGACCACAGCGAGTACGAGATCCTCGGATACAGGGACGCGCTCGCCCGGATCCACAGGGACCATGATTCGATGGAGGTCGACGAGGGGACGATCCTGGATCTGTTCGGGGCCCTCGTATCCTACACGGGCGCGGAACCGGGATACAAGAGGAGGAACAACGAGGTCGTCAGGAGGGACCCCTCCGGGAAGGTGGACATGCGTGTCAAGACCGTCCCTCACGATCGGGTCCCGGACTGCATGTTCCAGCTCATAGGCGCGTACAACGAGGCCAGGGACGACATGGGGATACCCGGGGTGCTGCTCATCCCGTGCTTCGTGATGGATTTCCTGAAGATCCATCCGTTCCCGGACGGGAACGGCAGGATGTCCCGTCTGCTTACCGTCCTGATGCTCTATCACGAGGGGTTCGACGTGTGCTCGTACGTCTCGATGGAATCGATCATCAACAAATCCAAGGGGGACTACTACGACGCGCTGCAACGGTCCGGCGAGGGATGGTTCGACGATCTGTCCGATTACGGGCCTTTCATCGACTACACGGTCGGCGTGCTGTTCCTCGCCTACAGGGAGATGGACAGGAGGATGGCCGCGTGCGTCGGGAGGGACAGCAAGGAGAACAGGGTCGAGCGCGTGCTCGCGAACGTCTCCATCCCGATCTCCAAGAGGGAGCTGTGCGCCCTCATGCCCGACATCTCGGAGACACACATCGAACTGGTGATCGGTAGGCTGGTCAGGGAGGGGAGGATCGAGCGCATCGGTCCGAAGAACTCCTCCAGGTATGTGCCGAAGTGACGGTACAGTAGGGATTGTGATTATTCAGAAGCCGTTCGGATCTGTCCGAATCGGGAGTATTAATGGCGAACGGGAGGGGATTCGAACCCCCGGCTTGCAGCTTAGGAGGCTGCCGCCATATCCAGACTAGGCCACCCGTCCGTTAATCCGTGTGATAGAGGGGTCGGATATAAGGATTTGGGTCGACCAGGATGTTGGATGGATGATGCGATAATTAAGTCGCATCCCGGCCGACCATCAGAGGCGTTCACATGGGCGATCCCGTCTCCGGCATACCTCGGGGGAGGTACTGACACACCCATTATCGCCCGAGTACATATACTTCTCGTTGTAATGTTTGTATAACAGGCTATCTTTGTAATTTACATCATACTCGTTTCGAACGTTATGATAGTTATTTATATCGGGATTCCCTTGCAACACACGGGATGCATTGTGCCGTCTGGCCGCAAGAAAAGGATAATGGTGGCGTGTGTCACCTTCGAGACCTCGAAGGTCGTGGAACCGACCCTCTACTATGAGATCAACAAGGTCCACGTCATCCATTACGTCAAGGACCCGGAGTCCGAGAACGGCAGGCTGTACGACAGTTTCTGCAACCGCGTGGTGGAGATGCTCGACGAGCAGTCCCCTCTGAAGGTCGAGGTGGTGAAGCACAACGAGAGGGTCAGCGACTTCTCCGTCATGCTCCGCACGATCCTCACGGTCATCAGTTCGGAGAAGGAGAACGAGCCCGGATGCGAGATCTACGTCAACGTGTCCGCCGGGACCCCGGAGTACGCCGCCGCGGCAGCGATCGCTTCCATGATGATGCCCGGGACGATCCCGTTCTCCGTCGGCACCAAGGAGTACACCGTGCCCAACGAGAGGATCAGGGAGCTCTATTTCATCGACGGGAAGCCCGTCGGTCTCACCAAGTCCACCTACGATCCGCGCATCCTCCCCAGCTACACCATCGAGATGCCGGAGGAGCATCTGGTCAGGGCTCTGAGGATCCTGGACTCCCGCAACTCCCAGAACATATCGGTCACGAGCGGGAAGATGGTCCAGGCGATCAAGGACGCCGGCCTGTGGTACAGGGACACCCAGAAGGCGGACGACGAGAAGAACGCCCAGAGGCAGAACGAGGCCGTGTACTATCAGAGGGACTTCGTCAACAAGTGGCTGTCCAACGGGTGGGTGGAGAAGGATCCGCGCCGCAGCAGGTACATCCTGACCGACGAGGGGCGCGCGATCATCGACACGTTCTACGTCGACATGCCCTCGGATTGATCCGATTTTCTCTTTTTCGCGTCCTGCGGGACGCTTCTCTTCATTCTCCATGGCCGGCAGGCCGTTCCTTCTTCCGATCGCCGCTTCTTCGGACGCCATAGCAATTACAAAGATAACTCACATTACCAGCATTACAACCATTACAGCCAGCAGTTAATATACACCCTCGCCGATGCTATACATGCGGGAAACCGCAGGAGAAAAGACATGGCGAACTACCAGACCAAGCTCATACCGGCGATGCCGAGGCCCTCCCAGCGCCTCGGGGAGACCAGGGTGGCCGACAGGAGGCCCCGCTCCGGATACGGGGCGCAGAGGAACACGAACAGCGGGATCAACGCGATCCTGGCGTACTTCGACTGAACCGGACCGAGCATCATATATCGTCGCTGACGATTGGTGCCGGCATGGGATGCGACCGTTTCGTTCTCACGGACTCCAAGGACGTACAGGGGGACGCGTGCCTCGCGGATCTGCGCATACGCAGATGCAGGGGGTGCGTCAGATGCCTGACGGAGCACAAGGGGAAGTGCG
>CAVABN010000115.1:0-4193 GCA_963586845.1 Bifidobacteriaceae bacterium | reverse complement strand
GACGTCCCCGACATCGACGCACAGGGTCCTGATGTACGTCCCTGCGTCGCATGCGGCTCTGAACAGAACGTCGCGACCGGATATCTGCAGTATCTCGAGCTCCTTGATCGTGCGTATCCTGAGCTGCCTCTTCACAGCCGAACGCACAGGAGGGAGCTGGTAGATCTTCCCCTGGAAGCGTCCCATGACCTCCCTGATGCGGGATTCGGGACGGTCCGCGTGCAGCCTCATCAGACAGACGTACTCCTTGTCCGATGAGAGCACGATATCCGTCAGACGGACGGCCTTGCCCAAGGTGATCGGCAGGACGCCGCTCACATACGGATCCAACGTCCCGCCGTGCCCGGCCTTCTCCATGCACAGCGCGTCGCGCACCCATGCCGTAGCCTGATGGGAAGTGGGTCCGGACGGTTTGTCCAGAATGATGACACCGCCGCGCAGCAGCTCCCCCAACGTGCGATCGGAAGGGCGCTTGCCCCACTTGTCCGGAAGAGCATCCGGGTCCTTAATCGCCATAGCGGGCATGCACGCCCTCCAGGATGGCTTCCAGGACCTCGTCCGGCGTCATGTGGTCGGTGTTGAGCACGAGGTCGTACACGCTCAGGTCGTTGATGTCGATGTCGTACCACTGCTTGTAGCGCTTGGCCTCGGACCTCTGCCTGTCGAGAGTTGCAGCAGTAGCCTGCTCCAGGGTCTCCCCCTCGCGGAGCCCGACCCTCTGCATGCGCACCTCGGGACTGGCGTCGATGTGGATCTTGAACGCATCTATGCCGTTCCTGGTGAGCATGAACGCCGACAGGCGCGATTCCAGGATCAGATCCTCATGCGTCCTGGCCATCTGAAGGATCCTCTCGTCGATCATGTTGTCGATGGAGGGGTCCTGCTCGGCGATGTCGCCGAGCTGGGACAGGGTAAGGTGTTTCTCTGCGGCCAACTCCCGGAATATCCTTCCGAAAACCACGGCCTCGAGGCCCAGCGTTTCTGAGAGCTTGGCGCAGGCGGTCGTCTTCCCGGATCCGGGCGGACCGCTTATGGTTATCCTCATTCGATCTCAGCCTTCTTGACTTCGAGATCCAGCTCCCTGAGGTGCTTCCTCAGGAAGATGAACCTGATCAGCCTGTTCTCGATCTGTCCTATGGGCAGGCTCACCATCGTATAGATGACGATCCACGAGGGCATGAACCCGAGCAGCAGCGTGTTCAGGTCGTACCCGGCCGACCACGGGATGTCCACCAGGGGGATGTTCTCCTCCGTGAAGTACTGTCCCGTGACGCCCTGGAAGTCCCCGACCAGCAGGAAGTACCATACCCAGGCGTACATCGGAAGCAGGAAGATCATGGTTATGGGCATGGTCTTCATCTGCTGGGTGCTCGCCTCCATGGACATGGACATTATCTGCGGCTGCATCTCCTGGAGCTTCTTCATCTTGAACAGGTTGTTCTCTATCCTCGCTTGGCGGAACTCCTTGTTGAAGTCGCTCTGGATCTGCTGGTTCCTGGCCATCTTGATCGGATCGGTCATCAGGCTCCTGACGATGGTGCTGATCGTGATCATGATCAGCCCGGCGATCATCAGCGTGAGGACGGGATACTTCCCGTCGAATGCCAACGGCCGGAGCACCGTATCCAGAGCCTGGCCGATCTGGGCCCTGAACATCATGACGATCATCATGATCATCAGGACCATCATCATGCCGAGCATCGTCTTGGACGACATCGGCTGGGCCTGCTGCTGCATCTGCTGCATGCTCTGGGGACTTCCGGGGTTGGGCATCCGATCACTCTCCGCCGAAGAATCCGCGCATCACGGGGTTCATCTCCATCATCTGCTCGCGGCCGATGGCCTCGTACAGGTGGATGACGATACCCACGGTCAGCAGCACTCCGGTTCCGCTGGCGTTACCGGTCGTTCCGACCATATCCGCACAGGCGGCCAAGGCTCCGACCATAGCTCCCGAGAGGATGGTGATGGTCGGGATGTACCTCTCCAGCACCCTCTTGAGGACGCGGGGGTCGCGCCTGAATCCGGGGATCTGCATACCGCTGCGCTGGATCTGGTTCGCGACGGATTCCGGACCGAGGTTCGTGGTCTCGACCCAGAACTTGGCGAACATGATCGAACCCATGACCATCACGGTGAAGTAGATGGCCATGTGCGCCAGATTCTGTATGGCGTTGTGCCCGTTGCCGTACGTCGTCGGATCGAGGATCGGCATCAGCCAGGTGTTCAGACCCGTCGGCGCCGAGAGGTACCATGCGATACCTCCTGCCGCCGAAGTCGAACCGTCCTCGAAGTACCCGATGCTCGCGTTCCCTCCGATGAGGGGGATCTGGCTCAGGAAGCCGTTGCTGTAGAACAGCAGGGCCACCATGCTCACGATGGCGAGCAGCGAGGACATCAGGATGACCGGGATGTTGCTCGCGTACATCAGCTTGATCGGGTAGCGTCCCCTCGCACCGCGGGCGTTGCCGTGGGACAGGGGGAGCTCGATGCGCGACGACTCCAGATACGCGACCACGAAGAAGATCACGAGGGTACCGACCAACGCGATCATCGGATTCGCGTTGTTCAGGAACACCTGTTCGTAACCTCCCGAGGCCCACTGCTCCGGGGTGGCGTTGAACACGTAGTACAGCGCCATGGGGATGGTACCCGCGGGCGGATTGCTGAGACTCATAGCCGAGTTCATATCCACCGCGTTCCAGTTCAAAGCCCCGGTGAACAGCGCCTGCGCCACACCGGCCGCGATGAACAGGGAGATACCGCTCCCGATACCCCATTTGGAGACCACCTCGTCCATCATGAAGAGGATGTAGGAGCCGGCGAACAGCTGAAGGATCAGCAGCAGCTTGGCCCCCGCTCCTCCGAAGAGGTCCTCCATGCCCGAGGAGGGCACCAGGTATCCGAAGACCTGGGGCACCGCCTCGAACAGGATCATGACGATGACGAGCAGCTTGAGGACCGACTGGTAGCAGGCCTTGTCCTCGCGCTTGGTGAGATCGAGTTTGATGATCTTCGCGCCGACGAACAGCTGCATTATGATGGATGCAGTGACGATCGGCCCTATGCCGAGTTGCAGTATGGAACCGGAAGCTCCTGCCATGATGGTCCTATACTGAGCGAATATGTCCAGCGACTCGGACTGGTCCAAGCCGTACAGGTACACATTGGTCATCACGAAGTAGAGGACCAATATGATGATGACCCACATCATCTTAGTCCTGAAATGCACGTGGCCTTCAGGACGTTTGACGGAGGGCAGCCTGTCGGACAAAGGCTTCACTTTGTACAACAGGCTAGGTGTCTCTTCCATCCCTATCTACACTCCCGACAGTTATCTCACTCTTCGGCCGAGGCCTCGGCGATCGAGCCGCCGGCCCCGGTGATCTTCTCGCGTGCCTTCTCGGACGCTTCCGCGACCGTGACGTTGACGGCGAATCCGATGCTCCCGTTGCCGAGGAGCTTGTCGATCCCGGCCTGGGACAGGTCCACCGCGTAGGCGTCCCCGTCCTTCTTCGCGAAGCCCATGGAGACGAACCTCTCGATCTGCTCGGAGAGCTCGCCCACGTTGATGGTGCGGTTGGCCTGCACCATGCACTGGGGCCTCTTGAATCCGTGGCGGCCGTAGTGGTCGCGGTCGAACTTGAGCATACCGATCTTCCCGGTCTTGCCCAGTCCGGCCTGTCCGTGACCGCCGATGATACCGGCTCCACGGCCGGATTTCTTTCCGCGTCCGTGGGTCCTGTAGCCCCTGAACTTCTTGGTTCTGCTAGGCATTTCTCGCACCTCACAGCATCCTCTTGACGAGGTCGTTGATCTTCGCTCCCCTGTATCCCAGGGCTCCGCCGTTCTGGAACGAGCGCTTGTTGCCCTCGTATCCCTTCACGGGCGGGTGGAGGCGGAAGACGGGCTTGGCGCCCTCAACGTCCTTCATCCTGTAGTCGTTCTCGATGATGGCCTTCGCCATGTCGTCGACGGTGGCGAACTCGGACCTGTCCTTGAGGAAGTCGTCGGTGACGGGAGAGTCTCCCGCAACGCGTCCGCGGGCGCGGATCATCGCGGCGAGGGTCTCCTGGTCGATCTCTCCCCAGGTGACGTAGTCCTTGGCCTTCTGCAGCATTCCCTTGATCGAGTCGGTCTCGGGAACGACGACGGCATGGTTGACCCTGTTGAGTCCCAGGAGGTCCATGGTG
>CAVABN010000114.1:0-4253 GCA_963586845.1 Bifidobacteriaceae bacterium | reverse complement strand
TTCTGACCCAATGCTGCCGAACATATCGGGACCAGCGCTGCGGCCACGGCCATCGAGATAATGCATGCGATCGTCACGAACCTCCAGGGGATGCTGAACAGCGCCGAGCCGAACGATCCGGCACAGATTATGACGAAGTAGCGCTCGACCATGGACATCCCGTTGACCACGACGGATTCCGTGGCGCGGGGGATGCCGACTCCGAGAATTGACTTGGAGACCTCGTAATCTGGGCGGACGCCCTTGAACCTCAGATGGACCTGCATCCTGCCGCGCATGTACCAAGAAAGGCCGATGGAGCAGGACAGAACGGAGGACAATGCCGTGGCCAATCCCGCCCCGAACACGCCCAGACCGGCCGTGTAGATGAGGATGGGATCCAGGATCAGGTTCAATCCCGCCGCCGCGAGGACCATGATCATGGAACGCTTCGCAGCGCCCTCCGAACGGACCAATGCCGCCAGGACCTCCTCCATCATGATGAAGAAGCACAGCGAGACCATCGGGATCATGTAATCGAACCCGTAGTCGGCGACATCGTCGGCGCCCATGATCGAGATCATCGGGCGTATCGTCAATGCCAGCAGAGGCAACAGGATCAGAGAAATCGCGAAGGTCAGGAGGAGAGCGTGCGTTGCGGTGGAATCCGCTTTAGGGCGGGAATCAGTCGCGAGGTAGCGGGCGATCATAGTAGATGCGCCCACGCCGATCCCGGCGCCCAAACCGGATATGATCCAATACAGCGGAGAGATGGTGGTTATCCCGGCAGTAGCATCCGCTCCCAATCCGGAGCACCAGGACGTGTCGGCGAAGGAGTTGATCTGGACGACCGCGAAGGAGACGATGAGTGGCAGGGCCATCCTGCGCACGGCCCTCCTCGGGTCCCCCAGCATCACCTCCAGATCGGTCTCCATCGAACGCCCCTTCATCAATAGAGGTCGGAAGGCGGTATTTAGCGACCTCGGTCCCTCTTCGACCTGCGGTCGGGGTTCTCGGGGAACCAGCCCTTCCGGACCCTCTCCTCCTGGTCGAAAAGCTCCTTTATGGTCCAGAGGCAGGTCATGCCGAATACCGCGATCAGAGCGCTGACCGCGACGTCGTCCACGAAGACCGATGCGATGAGCGATGCCGCTCCGATGACGGCGAATATCGGCCAAATGCCCTTGCCGTAACGGTACTCGCCCCTGATCACGACCACATGGAAAGCACCTATCAGAAGGAACGAGACGACTCCGACGACCAGGCCCCAGAACATCATGCGGAGTCATCCACCACCCACTATATCAGAACCTAGGCATCAACACGAAGGCGAACACAGTTTTAACCGTCTGGATACCGATGTTCGCGCATGAAGCCCGTTCGGATGGAACTGGTCACCGAATCCGGTTATTTCGCGTGTTCCCATGAGCGTCAGAGCGTCGTCATCGAAAGGGACGGCTCGACATCCTGCTCGGTGGAATATTTCGATTCGATCGTCCCCTGTCTGCCGACTGAGGGGGTCCCGAGGATCCAATCTATCGATGCGGAAGAGATCCTCGATGCCGTCGATCGGCTGATTATGAACAATCCCGACGTCGATGAGATGAGTGCATTGGACACGGGCATCTGGAACCTGACGATGGTGTACGATGACGGGAGCCGGCGGTCCAAGCAGGGGTTGGCCATAATCGATGAGGTGAAGGGCCTGCGGATATCGTCGGCCATCCGGCATGATCTCCAAAGACCCGATCTGATGGTATTCGGTGGCTACGGCTGCGATCCGTGCGTCATCTTGAGACCGCTGAAATAACTCATCAACACGAAGGCGAACGCGGATTTAACCGTCGTAAGACCATCGCCCTGTTATGAGGTTCTACCGCACGGTCGTGGAATCATGCGACGGAATCGCTCCGGATCAAATCACGGAACGCATCGCATTGGGTCCGGAGGGACGGATCGAGTTCACATGCGGTCAACTGACCACGGTCCTCGAAGGCGACCCCGACATCGTCGAGGCTGCCCAGATCCTCATCTGCGAGATAGCTTCCCGGACCGGCGATATGGAAGCCGCGTTGTTTCCGTGCCCGCGCGATAACGGCTGGAAACTGTCTTCGCAAGTGGATGTGAACGTGTTCTTCGAATTCGCAGGTGCCCTCTCCAAAGACCGCTGGTGCAGAGAGGCCACATCGGTCCTCAGGAAACTGTTGCCGGATATCGACTTCATCGGGTTCGGCGATTACGTGGAGGAACGCTACGAGCATCCCGTCTACCCGCATTACGACCCGGGCAGCGGATGGATGTTGGGTCACCTCCACATACGCGCCGATCTGGCCGAGGTCCTGTCATACCTCCTCGACATCCCATTCTGCCCTCCCGCGTATCTGGATGACGATGCCAGGGATTTCCTGCTCGTCACCGAGGTCGCAGGGACGAACTACGTGGACGGGATCGACGAGCTCCTGGAGGGACTCTCCCCCGGGGACGTCCTGGATCTGTCGAGGTCCCCTTCCAACAATTACGACAGTCGCGCAATCAGAGTGCGGACGGGATCGGGGAAGAAACTCGGATACATCCCGGCCAAGTACAACCTGGTCGTAGCCAATCTGATGGATCAGGGCTACAGGACCTTCGCCGCGGTTCAGAAGGTGGATGCCCTCGACCGCTACCTGCAGATAATAGTCTACAGACGGAACCGCGGATTCGAAGCTGTGCGCCACTTCTCCGACGCCTCGTCCTCCGAATTCGGACACGGCTTCGTGATGGACGTCCTGCCGGTCACGAGAGCATCGGTCGGATTCGTCGATTTCGATGCGGACCCCATCCATTTCACATACACGAAACCGTTCGATTAGTTCGAGAGATGGTGCCTCCGCTGGGGGCTGAAAGCCTTCTCCATGGATGACAAATGGACCGTGTTCGAGGAGTCCGGAACCCTCTGCATCTGCCGCAGCTGGACGGGCATATGCATCTACAAGGTGGTTCTCGGCGAAGGGGACGTCCACGACGTCTACGCAGCTCCGAATTTCACCCAAGGGGAGTTCGAACTGATCTTCGAGATCCTGCTGAAGCGCATGGGTCCGATGCCGATCCCGCTGAATCTGATACCCCACGGAGTCAAAGGCAATATATCTCCGGTGATGCCCGACAGCTCGATGGTATCCGGCCTCAACGTCGAACATGAATTCGCCATATGGGATCCGAAGTCGGAAGGCTTCCTCGGCAAGCTCTTCACGCCGGGGGATCATCGACGCGGCCGTCCTCCCCTTTGAGGATCCGGTCGATCTCCATCAGGAGGTCGGCCACCTCCTTCCCGGCGTCCGTCAGATCCAGAAGGACCGATGAGCGGAAGGGGGTCTGAACCAGAAGCCCGGCATCCTCGAGGGCGGCGATCTTCGACGGCGTGCGGGCGTTGCGGGGGATGTGCTCGTACAGGTCGGTCTTCTTGGAATCGGGATGCTCTGCGAGGAACAACAGTATCGAGATGGCATGACGGTCCTCCAGGACATCGGCCACCGAGAATTCGGACTTCTTCCTGTAGTACATCGGTTCACCCCCGACGCGAGAAGGATCGAATCGTCTGCGAACAACGCATGTTTTCCCCTGGTACGGACCGTCCTCACTTCCGATGGTCCTGCGTGCTCCCCTATGTCCATCCCTCCATTGCCGACACAGAAGTCGTGCTATTCTGATACGGACTGGTAATACGATTCTCAATAGTAATATAATTTGTAACTAGGTATAAAGTTCTTCGAATATAGGTTATATGACGGCCTCAGAAACGATGATTTCAGATGTATCCAGCAGATTTCGATGTTTTCTGGTCGATTTTATAGAAATATCGTACCTTAACAGATACTGATATAGATTTTGAGTAACTGAATGTAGAATAAGGAACTAAGTATATGTTAGAATACAGAAAAGACGTTGGAACCATGGAATAATACCGAATTGAAAGACATCGATTCACCCATGGTACGGAATGAACGCGGACATCGTCGAGGATGCTACATGACCGCACTTGATCTACTGCCCGACAGAATAAGCCTGGTTGATAGGTCGTCCCCATCCGTGTTCTCGCCGAGGACGACGTCGTTTGCTTCAGAGTTCGGAATACGTCGGCGAAGCCTCGTCATCTGCCATCAGACGGACGAAGCGGGATGCGCATCCTATGCCCTTCGCAGTCGCCTGAATTACGCCTTCACGGCAAGACTCTCGTCCAGGACGTATCCGTACAAGTCGAAGTACATCCACTCCCACGTTACGCTCTCCACAGT
>CAVABN010000113.1:0-4264 GCA_963586845.1 Bifidobacteriaceae bacterium | reverse complement strand
CGGTCCGCCTTCATCGCCCTCGCGACCATCATTGAGACCGCATCCGTGGTATGTCCCGGCTCTGTACCGCCCATGACCACGACCTTCCCTGGAACCGACTTTCCCGCCAGCTCCTCCGCGGTCTCCGGCACCTTCTCGGGCATGTCCCCCAGCGCCAGTCCCAGCAATTGAGCATTGAGCCTCGTCGCACCGATCCCCATGATGTCCAGCTGATACGTGGTACCTCCCAACTCTTTACCGGTAGAGGCATAGTACCGGGCGGTCCTCCCGCCCCCGCACACCACCGCCAGCTGCACCGAATCCTTGACGGAGTTCAACATCTCAGCCAATCTGGCTATGTACCCGGAATCATCCTTCCCGGGGATCAGCACGGAACCGCCTACGGACACAACCACCCTATCCAAGAAATCACGACCGATATCGTTATCAACCCAACCCCATTCAACATAAAAACATTGGGTGACCCATATGGGAGAGACTAATTCAGAGGACAGGGCCAAATACGACTTCAAGAAGGACATGCAGGAGATCCAGAACTACAGGGGCAGGGGAACGGAGCTCATCTCCGTCTACGTCCCCGCGACCAAGCAGATCTCCGATGTCATGGCATACCTCAGGAACGAGCAGTCCCAGGCGTCCAACATCAAGTCCAAGACCACGATGAAGAACGTCCAGAGCGCCATCGACTCCATAGCGGCTCGACTCAAAACGTACAAGGCGCCCCCGGCGAACGGTGTGGTGATCTTCTGCGGCGAGGTCCCCAGGGCCGGCGACCAGACCAAGATGGTCCAGTACGTGATCAACCCGCCCGAGCCGATCACGGCATTCCTTTACAGGTGCGACTCCACCTTCTTCACCGATCCGCTGCAGTCGATGCTGCTGGACAAGAAGTGCTACGGTCTGATCACCATCGACAGGTCCGAGGCGACGATCGGGATACTGTCCGGGAGCAGGATCCAGGTCCTGAAGCACTTCGATTCGCTGGTTCCGAGCAAGCACCACCAGGGAGGTCAGTCCTCCGTCCGTTTCGAAAGATTGATCGAGATCGCGGCGCACGAGTTCTTCAAGAAGGTGGCCGACAATGCGACGGAGGTCTTCCTGAACCGCCCGGAGCTCCTGGGCATCCTCATCGGAGGGCCGGGAGCCACCAAGGACTTCTTCGTGAAGGAAGAATATCTTCACCACGAGCTCAGGAAGAAGGTCGTGAGCCCCCTCGTGGATACCGGCTACACGGACGAATCCGGTCTGAGGGAACTGGTGCAGAACTCGCAGAGCATCATCACCGACATGCAGCTCACCCAGGAGAAGGTGTACATGCAGCGCCTGTTCACCGAGATCAGGAAAGCAGACGGAGGTCTCTCCTGCTACGGAGAGCAGGAGGTCCGCTACGCTCTGGACATGGGAGCGGTCGACATGCTCCTTTTATCGGATTCACTCAGCAAGAGGAGGATCAAGATCCAGTGCGCGAACGGCCACACCCATGAGATGACCGTCAAGGACGCCGACGAGAAGATCCTCTGTCCCGACTGCGGTCAGTCGACCACGGTCGTGTCCGACGAGGACCTCATCGACGATTTCTTCAACAGGGCGGATGCGTACAACACCCGTCTGCAGCTCATATCCGGGGACTCGGAGGAGGGCGACATGCTCCTGAAAGCGTTCGGGGGAATCGCGGCTCTCCTCAGGTACAGGCCCAGCTGATGGGAGGTTTCCAATGTCATTCATAAGCGATATGGAGTCGCAGGTCCGTCAAGAGGTGGCCGGGGCGCTGGAGGCGCTCGGCGCCGGGGACCTGCAGTTTTCGATCGAACCCTCCTCCCTGGAGGGTTCCGATCTCTCCGTGCCATGCTTCACGATGTCCAAGGCGCTCCGCAAGGCGCCCGCGGCCATCGCCGAAGAATTGGCAGCGAAGATACAGCCGTCCGGACTGGTCAGTTCCGTGTCGGCGATGAACGGCTACCTGAACTTCACCGCCGACGCCAAGCCGATGGTGAAGGAAGTGGTGGAGGATATCCTGACCAGGGGCAGGTCCTACGGGACCATGCCCTCGTCGGGGCAGAGGGTGATCGTGGAGCACACATCCACGAACCCCACCGGGCCCATCCATGTGGGCAGGGCCAGGAACCCCATCATCGGGGACACGCTGGCACGCTGTCTGAAGAAGTGCGGTCACGAGGTCTCCACGGAGTATTACGTCAACGACGTGGGCAAGCAGGTGGTCATCCTGACATGGGGGGTCAACCACGTCTCCGACGAGGAAGCGGAGGAGGAGCGCGAAGCGCACGCCAAGGCCGCCGAGAACGAGAAGGAGAGGGACAAGACCGACCACAGGCTCGTTGCGAAATACAGGGTCGCCAACAAGCGCATGGAGTCGGATCCCGAAGTTCAAGCCGAGATCTCGGACATGCTCCGCAGGTTCGAGGCCGGGGACAAGGAGGTCATCGACTCCGTCAGGGAGACCGCCGAAGCCATGCTCGGCGGTCTGAAGGACACGCTGAAGGCGATCAACGTCGAATTGGATACCTACACATGGGAGTCCAGGTTCATCGAGGACGGCTCCGCCCGCGATGTCGTGTCCAGGCTGTGCGAGTCCAAATACGCCGGCAAGACGGACGACGGGGCCTGCTTCGTCGACCTCAAGGACTTCGGCATCCAGGGGAAGAACACCAAGTTCACGTTCACCAGGTCCGATGGGACCACGCTGTACACCACCCGCGACCTCGCCTACCATCTCGATAAGTTCACCCGCTCCGACCGCGCCATCGACGTTCTGGGAGAGGACCAGAAGCTCGGCTCCCAGCAGCTCTGCGCCGCGCTGGAGATACTGGGTTCCGATAAGAAGCCCGAACCGCTGTTCTACGCGTTCGTGTCGCTTCCAGAAGGGAAGATGTCGACGAGGAAAGGAGTCGTCGTCTACCTCGACGATCTGATCGACGAGGCCGTGGAACATGCATACCAGGAGATCAAGGTCCGTTCCGAGGCCCGCGAGGCCAAGGACCCCAAGGGTCCCAAGATGTCCGAGGAGCGCATGCGCGAGATCGCCCGCATCGTCGGCGTCGGCGCGATAAGATACAACATCGTCCGCGTCCAGCCCGAGAAGCAGTTCGTCTTCAAGTGGAGCGAGGCCCTCAACTTCGACGGGAACTCCGGTCCGTACCTCCAGTACGTCCACGCCAGGGCGTGCAGCATGCTCGCGAAGGCCGGCGACTTCGAGAGGACGTCCGACCCCGACCTCCTGACCGACGAGTACGAGATCAGGCTGATCAAGGTGCTCTCCAGGTACGAGGAAGTATTGAGACAGGCGGGCGACGGCAAGAAGGTCCACCTGCTCCCGGCCTACGGCCACGACGTGGCCGTGGCGTTCAACCAGTTCTACGCTTCCGTCTCCGTCCTCCAGGGCAAGGAGCGCAGGGATGCGAGGCTCACGCTGGTGGAGTGCGCCAAGACGGTCATGGCCGACGTGCTCGACTGTCTGGGAATGGGCGCTCCCGAGGAGATGTGAGATGGAGTTCCGCAACGTCCGCATCAAGGACATCGAGAAGGTCCGCGAGCTGGAGGTCTCGCTGATACGCGAGTACTTCGCCGCCACCCTCGAGAACAAGTGGGAGGACCTCCCCCAGGACTGGAAGGACGGCCTGGGGGCCAGCTCCCCCAGGCACTTCAAGGCCTACCTGGACAGCGGGCTGAGCTTCGTGGCCGAGGAGGACGGGGAGATCGTCGGGTTCATCTTCGCGCAGATGCTGCACCACATCTGCGACGTGGACAACCTGCTGTGGGTGGAGAACATGGGCGTGCATCCGTACTTCCGCAGGAACGAGATCGGGTACCGGCTGCTGAGGGAGTGCGTCCTCAAGGGGAGGGAGATGGGCGCGGCCGTCGTGCACAGCTCCATCCAGCCCGACAACGCTCCTTCCATCTTGCTGCACAAGAAGATGGGGTTCTTCATCGACAGGCGCGACGTGGCGCTGCTGGATCTGAATGATCCGGGGCTGAGGCTCCGACGGGGCGGAGCCCCGGTCGGAGACTCGGCCGACGCAGGAAGAGGGCGCGCCAAAAACCTCAATGAAACAGGTCCGAAATGTCGAATTCCGGGATGTCTGGCTATTGCGTCGGATACGGTTCATTTCCGACCGTCTGAAATCTATGGTTTTTCGTGCTGTTCCAACGCATCGTTTCGCAAGGCAGAAAGTTTCCGACCCGTTCCGGGACCGCTCTACATTTCGAAGAGTTTCAGGTCATACTGATTGCACTGGTCTTCTTTAAG
>CAVABN010000112.1:0-4309 GCA_963586845.1 Bifidobacteriaceae bacterium | reverse complement strand
ATGGGGGTACCTGCCCATGAGGACGGTGTCCATCACGGTCATGGCGAACGTCTCTCCGGAAGTCTGGGGGACGTAGGCGATCTTCTTCGCGACGTCCTTGAAGGTCATCTCCTCGACGTCCTTCCCGTCGATCATCACCCTCCCCTCCGTGGGTTCGAGGATCTTGTTGATGGTGTACATCAGCGTGGATTTCCCGACCCCGTTCGGTCCGAGGATGCTTATCAGTCCGGGCTCATTCATCGAAAGGTCGATGTTCTTCCAGACGCAGACGTCCCCGTAGGAGACGCCCAGGTTCTCAATCTCGATGTCGATCGTCATGTCACCAGATCTCCTTCTTCTGCCTCAGGATGAGCAGCATGAACACCGGCCCTCCGAGGATGGACGTGATGATTCCGATGGGCAGGCTGGGCATGACCATCTGCACGATGCAGTCGGAGACCATCATGATGCATGCACCCATCAGAGCCGCCGCGGGGATCAGGATCTTGTTGTCCGATCCCACGAACATACGGGCGATGTGCGGTCCGACCAGTCCGATGAATCCGATGATACCCGTGAACGACACGATACCTGCCGCCATCAGCGAGACGACGACCAGGACGATCATGCGGGCGCGGTTGATGTTGATCCCGATGCTCTTGGAGTAGGCATCCCCGGAGTTCATCGTGTTCAGGATCTTCGCCATGCTCATCAGGGCGATGCCGCCGAAGAGCGAGACGGCGAACAGGAACGGGAGGTTGTTCCAAGTTATGCTGTTGAGCGACCCCACGGTCCAAGAGTACACCGATGAAGCGGCGTTCGGATCGGCGACGAGCATCAGGTACGACTGGATGGCGTTGAAGATGTACATCAGCGCGATACCGGACAGGATGATCGTCGCGGGCGAAGGTTTGCGGAAAGTGGATATCAGGATGATGAAAGCAGCGGGGATCAGCGCGAATACGAAAGCGTTGATGACGGTCCCGTAGTCTCCCGGGACGAGGGTGATCCCCATCGTCATCGCCAGCGTGGCCCCCAGAGCCGCACCGGAAGAGATACCGGTGGTGTACGGATCGGCCAGCGGGTTCTTCATCATGCTCTGCATGGCGGCTCCGGCCATGGCGAGACCGGTTCCTGCCAGGAGCGCAGCCAGAACGCGCGGGAGACGCAGGTTCCAGATGATCCTCATATCGGTGCTCATCTCCTGGCCCCAGTCGCCCAATCTGTCGAATATGAGCTGGTAGACGGTGATGAAATCCAGCTTGTAGGGCCCCATCCCCACGTCTACGGCGAGCACTATGAGCGCCAGGACGAGGACTACGATGAGCATCAGGTTCTTGGCGTACTTGTACGCCTTGTAGTGCCGAATTATCGCCTCGTTATCGGTCTCCCCTTCCCCGGCGCTCTGCAGTTTGCCGATATAGTCGCCTGACAGCCTTATCTTGTGCTGGGCTTCGGCGAGCTTCGTTCTCAATTTCAATTTGGCCATTGTATCCTCTCCAGCGTCAGATGACGCTGCCGGTCAGTCTGAAATGCGGAGAAGACATCGCGATCGACTCGAGGAGACATCCTTCGGAGACGAACAGCGTATAGTCGACATCGTTCTCGGTACGCGTCCAGACGGTCACCCTCTTGCCGTCGAGATCTTCCTCGCCGACCAGGGTGTAGAGGGTTGTGTCGAGGCGGTCGCGGTCATCGAATATGAGGTTCAGCGATGCGCTGTCGCGGACATCGCCCGACTCCATCGAGACGTTGAGCGTGTAGAGCCGGTACCCTCCGCGGAATCCGATGTGGTCGGATGTCCCGGAACCGGTGCACGGCATTCCGTCGTAGGTCCCTTCGAACGCGTATTCGTGGGACAGCTCCCTCTCGTCGGGGTACATCGAGTTCCATCCCTCGTAGACGAGGAAGGTGGCAGCCGAACCCGTTATCAGGAGTGCTACGAAGGCTATCGTGACGGCTGTATCGCCGATGGTCACGCTCAAACGGATGCCTCGGTAATGGTATAATGGAGGGGCCGAGCCCCTCCGGTTTCAATCACTCGCCCTCGTAGAACAGGACGTCCTTGACCTTATCGTACGTGTACTGGTATTCGCCGGTACCGTAGATTCCCATGAACTTCAGCCCCTGGTTGGTGATGCCCTCGACATCCAGGTCCCAGTCGTAAAGGTAGTTGGCGACCGTGGCCAGGAAAGTCAGTTCCATCGGACCGGAGGCCCAGATCCAGCCGAAGACGATCAGGTCGACGTTACCGTCGGTGTACTCCCTGATACCGTTCAGACGCTGCTTGTAGATCTCCTTGAGGTAATCGGAGGTGATGACCTCGTTGTTGACCGCTCCGAAGGGTCCGGGGACGGTTCCTACCATGAGGTCGCATCCGGAGGTCTTGCAGAGCTGGGCGAACTGCTCGTCGGTCAGGGTCTCCTTCCAGGACCTGCTTCCGGAGAGCGAGATCTGCTCGACGAGATCGACGATTCCGAGCCTGAGGAGGTTCTGATACTCGCCGGAGTCTCCCTTGAAGATGTCGTAGGTTCCGGAGTTCTTGTTCTCCGACGTGTACAGATAGGATCCGAGGACCTTCTTCTTGTCGGCGTCGGTGAGCTTGGAGACCTTGTCGGTGATCTGCTTCATGACGCCGTCGTACCAGGTGACCCACTCGACGGCCTTGCTGTAGTTGTGGAACATGTATCCGGCGGTGAGCATGCCGTTGGCGGTGGCCCCGTTCTCCCAGGAGGGGAGACGGAGGATCTGCACGTTGGTCCCTGCGAGGGCATCCTCCAGGTATCCGGTGTTGTTGGCGTGCTCGGAGTTGAACCAGACTGTGAGGTAGCCGTCGCCGTAATTCTTGGCGACCGCGGCGATCTCCTCCGCATTTGGCGTCTTGTGGCTTCCGATGTTCCCGACCTTGCTGTAGTCGATCACGGAGGCATACTCTGTCCAGAAGGTGGACTGTCCGCCGTTGGCGGGGGTGTTGGCCCTGTAGTCGGTAGCGACGATGGCCTCGGGAGCGAGGATCATCTCCATCTCCAGGGTCTGGGTGAGGATGTTCGCGAGGCGGAGGGGGACCCCCATGTCGAAGGTCCTGATCTTGTAGTTGCAGTTGATGTAGTTGACCTTGCCCTTGTAGGAGTCCTTGTCGATGAGCTCCTTCACGAGTTCGATGTCCTTCTCGTCGATGACGCCGTCGAAGTTGGCGTCGGCCATGAACTCATCGGTGTAGTTGTAGCCGTTCTTGATGAGGTTCTCGATGTAGGTGATGTCGGCCTGCGTGATGTCGTCATCGCAGTTCGCATTACCGAGGATCATCAGACGAGCGGGGTAGGGGGTCGTAGTCCCCTCGTCCCATTCTGTCAGCATCTTGTTGAGAGCGGCCTTGTTCTTGCTGGCATCGGTTCCATCTCCGTTATCGGATTTGTCCCCGTTGTTCAGCACAACGAATGCGGCGGCGACGATCACGATGATGATAGCCACAGCTGCAATTATCTTGACGTTCTTATCCATGTAATTCCCTGCCGGAATGGATTTTTTCATTCATTGGATGATTTATCCAATGCTATTCCATGTCACGGTGAATTTATAAAACTATACCCTCGATCCGATTCCGTCATTAGTAATCAATAAATATGATGTCTATCTTGAAACAACTTCATAGGAATAATATTATTACGGAACTTAAATTCGTAACACTCTCAGTTCCCTTTTTATACATGCAGTTTCAAGACAGAAATTGCCAAATATCACCCAGCTCCAATTATAATCCAATAGCATGGCAGACGACCCTTCCGTCTTGGAATTGACCGCGAGGAGCGAGCGCGGGGATACCGAGGCCCAGTACCTCCTCGGCAAGAAGTACTACGAAGGGGACGGCGTGGAACGCGATCTGATGAAGGCCGTCGCCTTCATAGGGGTGGCCGCCAACGCCGGCGTCCCCGCCGCGCAGTACACGTTCGGATACTTCCGCTGCTACGGGATCGGCGTCCCGATGGACAAGATGGACGCCATCCAATGGTACCGCAAGTCCGCCAATCAGGGATACGTCGAAGCCCAGTACGGCCTCGGATTCATGTGCGACAAGGGGGAAGGCGTGGCGGTCAACAAGATGGAGGCCGCCAAGTGGTATCTGCTCGCCGCCGACAAGGGTCACGCCGCGGCCCAATGCAACCTGGGCATTCTGTACTTCAACGGATGGGGCGTCCGCAGGGATCCCGCCGAAGCGTTCAGGATGTTCTCTCTGTCCGCGGAACAGGGCAACATGGATGCCATGTTCAACCTCGGCAGGATGTACGAGACAGGGCAGGGAGTCGAAGCCGATCCCAACACGGCCATGAAG
>CAVABN010000111.1:0-4337 GCA_963586845.1 Bifidobacteriaceae bacterium | reverse complement strand
GTTTGAGCACCTCCAGTCCAGACTGCATGGTCTTGGCCGCTACCAGCATCTGGGGCATGAAGACCCTGTTCTCCTTGAATCCCGTTCCGACCTCCGACATGGCGGAGATCATCCCTTCGTCCAGGATCCTGCCGGGTTTCTCACCGGATTCAAGAGCCTTTTCCACTAGAGGTTTGATCTCTTTGAAGTTGTATTTCAGGATACAATCCTTGACTTCCATCACAGTATCGCTCAATTCTAACCCTCCTTTTTGGGCTGATTGAAAAATTTTGCCTGAGGGTATTTAAAGGAAGCATGAATATATCCGTAAAAATGGATTTTTATAACTATGAAAAAATGATATCTGGCTAGGGTCGATTATAACTTTATTTATAATGAGGTTATACGGATTGGTATAACATGACATTCTTCGTGGTTCAGAAGGTCAAGGACAAATTCTACCTCTGCGAGGTCACATCGACGTGGGATCCGGTGGAGAAGAGGTCCAAGCAGTCCCGCAGGTACATCGGCAGATGCGACCCGGAGGGCAATCTCCTGGATCAGAAGGTCAAGCGCGAGTTCCGCACCAGGGATTTCGGCGCGTACTACGCGATGCTGTGCATGGCCAAGGACACCGACACGCTCCGCTGCGCGGAGGAGGTGTACGGGACCGAGGGCGGCAGGATGCTGACCGCGGTGGCGGTGTGCAGGTCCCTGAGAGGCGGACCAATATCCAGGACGCTGGAGTATCTGGAGGGTTCGTTCCTCCCGGAGATGCTGGGGACCTCCGAACCAGTCGGACGGTCGTCCATGCAGACACTCTTGGAGAACCTGGCCTCGATGTACGACCGGCGCATGGAGCTGTTCGAGCGCCTCTCCCCGGACGATGGCGCGATAGTCGTGGAATCTTCGGCGCTGGCCGAGCAGATGATCGTCCGCGATATCGAGGGGATGGTGCCCAACACCACCTACAGGCTCCGCAACATCCCCCGCGTCAGGACGCTGGTCTCCCTGACGCAGGAGGCCATGAACCCGTTCCATTTCACCATCCTGTACGGTGCGGACGTGGGCTGCGAGGAGCTGTCAGCCGTCCATTCGGAGGTCGCCGGTCTCTCCGGAGGCCCGGTGGAGTTCTTCCTCGACACGAGGAGATGGGACGAGGGGACCATCGGGGCCGTGATGTCATCCGGGTTCCAGGTGTCGCTCCCCCTGGACATCGAATCGGGGGTGGGGAGGAAGCTCCTGACCGAAGGGTCCAGGATGCTCAACAGGACGTCCGAGACCTACATGTTCAACGGGATAGTCTACAGGGTCGCGGAGAAGAGATGCTCCATCGGCGGTACCGAGGTCCGCGCCATCACCCTGCTCAACGAGAAGCGCAGGAACGACGAGATGCTGACGTTCTACTCGGTCCTGGACCGTTTCGAGAGGGACGTGTCGGAGATGGAATGGGGTCCCGATGCGGTCGATCGCATAGAGGCGAGGTACAGCCTCACCGACCTCCCGCGGTTGTTCACCTTCGAGCGTTCGGAGGACGGGCACACCGTCCCCGTCAGGAAGCAGAAGGCGGTGTCGGCGATGGAGGGCAGGTTCGGCAGGACGGTGCTCATCACCAACACGTCCCGCCCCTGGAACGAGATCGTGGAGATCTGGAGGAAGCGCGCCGCCGTGGATTACTGCATGCACATCTTCAAGACGGACCTGGAGGGGAGTTCGGGGATCTATCCGTCCCTGGAGAGCGCCTGCGGGTCCCTCTTCGCGGAGGTCCTGGCCATGCGCCTGCAGAGCGACCTGGTCCACCGTCTGAAAACATCGCCGTACGCCAGGAAGCTGGATCTGATCGACGCCACCAGCGAACTCTCGAAGGTGAAGGCGGTCGATTCCGAGGAGGGGTGGACCCTGAGCAGCATGAGCCCCTACCAGAGGGCGATATTCGAGGCCATAGGGGTCCCGGTCCCGACGGATGCGCTGCTCCGCGGATGGATGCGATGCGGAGCGTCCGACGGCCGAGCGCCCATCAGTGACCTTGATATCCGTCCATCCTATGTCCTCCGACATGACATTCGTCAAGACGGACTGCCCCGAGTGCAGCGAGCGCATCCTCATGGATGTCGTCAACGGGTACGGGCATTGCATGTACTGCGGCGCCAAGGTGGAGCCGGAGGGCATCATCCGCATCTCCGCGCCCCTGAGCGCCTCCATCCGCATCGAGCTCGAGACCGATCCGCCCTACGCCGAGGAGTCCTGGTTCGGACCCGTCGGCGAGGCCGCCGCCAAAGCGGTGGCGGGCGATTCCGACGCCGCATCCTCGATGATGGCCGACATCATCGGATCCCTGGAGGACCAGGAGGCCAAGGACTGCGCCGCCCATTCCTTCGAGCTGCAGGCCATAGACGCCATCGCGTCCCTGTCCGATTCCCTCGAGCCGACGTCGTACAGGGGAGGGCTGGCGCCCGTCTTCGCCTCCCTGTCCGGGACCGCGGAGTGCGACCTCCAGTCCACCGTGGACATGTGCCTGCTCCAGATGACCATGGTCGTCCAGTCCCTCAGGGACAACGACCGCGAGGCCGCGAAGGCGGTCATCATCACGCTGTTCAACCTGGCCCGCGACTACATGCCCAACCTGCGCACCGCCGCCGACGTGAAGAACTACGTCGGGAGCGTCAGCCGCATCGTCGGGGAGGCGTCCGACGTCGCGTACGCCGATTACGCCGAGGATCCCGAGAGGAAGGAGGAGGCCACGCTGTGCTCCGACTTCCTGTTCAACCTGACCCTCCTGTTCATCAGGGGCACCAAGGAGATGACGCAGAAGGAGACCGTCAAGGTCAACCGCGCACTCGCCGCGGCGGGCATCGACGAGGCGCTGGCCGATATCGACAAGGCGTTCGAGATGGTCCCGCAGGGCGACGAGGACGCCGTCTGCGACCTCATGATGAGGTACGCCGACTACATGATCGGCGGACCCGCCTCCTCCAGGGCCCCGAAGCCCAAGGCTAGGAAGTGACGCACGCCCGCGGACGCGCAACAGGTTAGATATAAAAACCGAGAGTCCTACTGGGGGCCGTTCAGGCCCCCGCATCCATTTGCGAAGGGGTCGGAGATGGATTCCATGAAGGCTCTCTATTCCGACGGATCTGTGAAGGAGATCGAGGACGCGCTCCCGGTCCTCCGCCACACCGCATCGCACGTTCTGGCCCAGGCGGTCAAGAGGCTGTACCCAGACACCAAGCTGTCCATCGGCCCCGCCATAGACGACGGGTTCTACTACGACTTCGACAAGGAGGGCGGCTTCACGCCCGAGGACCTCGAGAAGCTCGAGGCCGAGATGAAGAAGATCGTCAAGGAGAACCTGAAGATCGAGACCTACACCCTCCCCAGGCAGGAGGCCATCGACTACCTGAAGTCGAAGGGCGAGGACTACAAGGTCATGCTGGTCGAGGACCTCCCCGAGGACGCCCCCATCAGCTTCTACAAGCAGGGCGAGTTCGTCGACCTGTGCGCCGGACCCCACGCCCTCTACACCAAAGCGGTCAAGGCGTTCAAGCTCACCTCCCTGGCCGGCGCCTACTGGCGCGGCGACGAGCACAACAAGATGCTCACCAGGATCTACGGGACCGCTTGGGAGAGCAAGGAGGACCTCGAGAAGTACCTCACCATGCTGGAGGAGGCCAAGAAGAGGGACCACCGCAAGCTCGGCAAGGAGCTGGGCATCTTCGCCATCATGGAGGAGGGGCCCGGATTCCCGTTCTTCCTCCCCAACGGGGTCACCCTGAAGAACACCCTCATCGAGTACTGGAGGGAGCTCCACCTCAGGGAGGGCTACCAGGAGATCAACACCCCCATGATCCTGAACCAGGCGCTCTGGCTGCAGTCCGGGCACTGGGACCACTACAAGGACAACATGTACACCACGACCATAGACGACGAGGTGTACTGCATCAAGCCGATGAACTGCCCCGGCAGCACCCTCGTCTACCGCACCGAGCCCAGGTCCTACAGGGACCTGCCCGTCAGGTACGGGGAGTTGGGTCTGGTGCACAGGCACGAGAAGTCCGGTACGCTCCACGGCCTGTTCCGCGTCAGGTGCTTCACCCAGGACGATGCGCACCTGTACATGACCCCGGACATGATCGAGTCCGAGATCGAGGGCGTCGTGCGTCTGATCGACGAGGTCTACAGCAAATTCGGCTTCAAGTACCACGTCGAGCTCTCCACCCGTCCCGAGGACAGCATGGGTTCCGACGAGGATTGGGAGAATGCGACCAATGCCCTGATGAACGCCCTGGGGACCATGGGCATCGAGTACGTGGTCAACGAGGGCGACGGCGCGTTCTACGGCCCGAAGATCGACTTCCACC
>CAVABN010000110.1:0-4401 GCA_963586845.1 Bifidobacteriaceae bacterium | reverse complement strand
CGGATGGGTGGCCCTGCTCCCGCCCGTCCGTTCGAATTTTCATTATCGCTCATTTTCGCAAAGAAATTTTCACAGCGTTAACTGTAATATTGTTTTAAATATGATGAGATAGAAAACCATGTTTTTCAAACTTCAATTTCAAAATTTAATTATCGCTCGTTTTCATTTTGTATAAAATTGTACATCAATGTATAATTAATTAGATGCCGTGATATCGGCACACTGGACGAACCCCTAATATATCCCGCCCCGTTCGGTCGTTTATGAATGGACTGACCTCGCAAGAGGTGGCCGAACGCAAGGCCCAGGGACTCGTCAACGATGCCGAGGTCCGCACAAGCCGTACCTACACGGATATCTTCGTGAAGAACGCGTTCACTCCGTTCAACATCGTGCTTTTCATCCTCGGCATCCTGCTCCTTGTCTGCAAGGAGCCGGTCAGCGCCGTATCGGCCACGGGGATCATCATAGTCAACATACTGATCTCCACGGTCCAGGAGATGCGCGCCAAGCGCAGGCTCGACAAGATCACGCTCCTGACCAGACCCAAGGTCACCGTCCTCCGCGACGGGGAGGAGCAGGAGATCGACCAGAGCGGGGTCGTCAAGGACGACATCGTGATCCTGAAAGCGGGCGACCAGGCCGTCGTGGACGGGATCATCGAGGAATGCAGGTCCCTGGAGATGGACGAATCCCTCCTGACCGGCGAATCCAGCACGGTCAGGAAGAAGGCCGGGGACACCATCTACTCCGGATCCAACTGCGTCACCGGACAGGCGTACTACAAGGTAACCGAATTCGGCATGGACTCCTACGCATCGAAGATGCTCAGCAGCGCCAAGGAGTTCACCTCCAAGAGGACGCCGCTTCAGATGGAGACCGGAACGGTCACCAAGTTCCTGATGGCCATCGCGGCCATCCTGTTCCTCCTGACGATCGTGAAGTCGATCTTCATCGACTCCAGCATCGCTCAGACCCTGGAGGTCTTCGTGCTGTGCCTCGACGTGGTCCCGATCGCGCTGTTCCTGCTGATCACCCTGACCTACATGATAGCGGCCATGCGCATGGCCGATTCGGGGGTGCTACTGCAGAGGTCCGGTTCCGTCGAATCGATCAGCCACGTGGACACGGTCTGCATGGACAAGACCGGGACGATTACCACGAACAAGCTCCGCTTCGAGGAGGCCAGGGACATGATCCCCTCCGAAGAGGCGTCGCATCTCATCGCCCTGTTCGCTTCCGCCACCGGGAGCAGGAACAGGACCGTCGAGGCCCTCGCGGAGCATTACGGCACCGTCGATGCCGAACTCGTCGAGGAGATCCAATTCTCATCCGAGAGGAAGTACAGCGCCGTACGCGTCAAGGACGGCGACCGCGAGGTCGTCCTCTACATGGGTGCATGGACCTCTCTGTCTTCTCATGTGAATACCGGGGAGGACATCCCCGCGATCATCGAAGCGGAATCCAGGAAGGGGCTCAGGACCATCCTGATATGCGAGGGTGCCGATGCTCCGCTGTACGGGCCCGATGGCGAGCCGATGCTCGGCGACATGACCCCCGTATCCGTCATATCAATAAGGGACGAGGTCAGGCCCGACTGCCGCGACACCATCCAGGTGTTCCTGGACAACGGCATGGAGCTGAAGGTCATCTCGGGCGACGACCCCGTGACCGTTGATTCCCTGTTCAGCATCGCCGGCATACCCGGCGAGAGGAGGATAATCTCCGGTCCGGAACTCGATGCCATGAATCCCGAGCAGTTCAAGGAGGCGGCCCTCGGATGCAACATCTTCGGCAGGATGAAGCCGGAAAACAAGGAGCGCGTCATCGAGGTCCTGAAATCCGAAGGTCGCTACGTGGCCATGATCGGGGACGGCGTCAACGACGTCAAATCCCTGAAGACCTCCCAGGTCGGCATATCGCTCCAATCGGGTGCGGGAGCGGCACGCGGGGTCGCCGACATGATCCTGATCGACGATAACTTCTCGGCCCTCCCCAAAGCGCTCGTGGAAGGGAGGAGGACCGTCTCGGGCATGAGGGACATCCTGAAGCTGTACCTCACCCGCAACTTCACCCTCGCGATGCTCTTCATCGCGCTGTTCATCTTCTTCGGGAACATCCCGATGCTTCCGATCCAGAACACGTTCTACGCGTTCATCTCCGTGACAATCATGGCGTTCTTCATGACGATCTTCGCCAAGCCCGACGAGAACAAGGAGCTGATACTGCCGGATGTGCTGCGGTACTGTATCCCGTCGTCGATCATGATCGCGGTCTTCGCCCTGCTGGTCTACGGCACCGTTTGGTACTGCGTCGGAGAGGGGATACTGGACCTCGGCGATGCCGATATAGCGCATTTCGCATGGCACGGTTCCGGAGCGTGCGAGGTGGCCGCCAGGACCGCGATGGTGCTGTTCGTATCCATCGCCGGGCTCTTCCAGATCTTCATCATCTGCCCCAGGTGGAAGTTCATCTCCATCGACGGCAGGACCAACAAGAGCCTGGTCCCCGCTATCATCACACTGCTTATCCTCGGACTCGTCACCGCGATGTTCCTCTACTTCCCGGTGGTCGCCACGGACCTGGTGAGCCTGGTCCCGCTCCCGCTGGAGGGCTACCTGTTCGTCATCGCGATGATCGCCGTCCTCCTGGTGCTGGAGGTGTTCGTCTTCAAGATGAACCTGTTCAGGCACCTCATCGAGAGGTTCGAAGCCTACTACATGAAGAAGCTCGAGGAGGAGTACAGCAAAGGCGACGTGTCCGTCATAGAGGACGGGCCCGTGCTGAACTTCGGGAAGGACTGACCTCAGGGGAGGTAGCGGCCGTCCTTGTTCAGGGCGAGCATGAGATACGACGCCATCCTGGCATCCGACAATGCCCGGTGGTCCTGGACCCCGTGGATCCCCGCCGGGTCGCCTTCGACGATCTGCGCGTACGCGTAGTCCAGCTTGGGATACTTGTAGTCGCATCCGTAGTACTCGCTGGGGATCTTGCAGACGTCCTTGGCCGCCTTCATGATGTCCATGCACTCGACGAACCATCCGCGCATGGACCAGGGTTCCTCGTAGAGGAACTTGCCGAAGTCGTATCCCGTGTTGTAGGCGGTCACGGCCTGCTTGCGGAGGATGCGGCGCACATCGGCGATGACGTCGAGCGCGGGAGGCGCCTCCTCGACCATGTCGAGGGTCATGTCGGTGTTCTCGAAGATCCAGGCGTTGCGGAGATAATCGTCCCATTCGGACGTGTCGTAGCCGAGGACGGAGGAATAGAGGTCCTCCACGGTCCCGTCGGTCAGCGATACTTTGCATATCCCGACGTCCACAACGAGGTCCCTCGGGGCCCCTTTGAGACCCGTGGTCTCGGTATCGAGGACGAGGACCCATTGCGGCGAGGGATCGTCGCTGACGGCCCTGTAGGCTTCGCCCTTCGCCGTCTTGACCCTCTAGTACGTCATGAATCCGTCCATGCACGTGCATCCCGAAGCTAGTCATAATAACTATCGACGCCTGGCCCCGGCCGTGAGATACCAATCCGTGACGAGGGCGGTATTCGTCTCCCGTCCCAACAGGTTCGTGGCCGTCGTGATGCTCGACGGACGGGAGACCAAGGTCCACGTGAAGAACACGGGACGCTGCAAAGAGCTGCTCGTCCCCGGTGCCGAGGTGGTCCTGTCTGATTCCAAAGATCCGACGAGGAAGTACAGGTACGATCTGATCGCCGTGTACAAGGGCGACCTCCTCGTCAACATGGACTCCCAGGCTCCGAACAAGGTCTTCGCGGAATGGGCGCCTACCTGCGGTCTGTTCGGATCGGATCCGGAGGTGCATCCGGAATCCACCCACGGGGACTCCAGATTCGACTTCCTGATCGAATCCGGCGAAGGGGTCACGTATGTGGAGGTGAAAGGCGTCACTCTCGAGCACGACGGGTTCTGCATGTTCCCGGATGCTCCGACGGAAAGGGGTCTAAAGCACCTGAAAGGCCTGCAGAGATGCGTGGAGGAAGGTTACGGCGCGTGCGTCGCATTCGTGGTGCAGATGCCCGGGATGAATGGATTCGGACCCAACTACGTCACCGACCCGGATTTCTCCGCCGAACTGGAGAGGGTGGCATCCAACGGCGTCCGCATCCTCGTCCTCGGATGCGACGCGACCGAGGATTCCCTCGGGATCTCCTACGAGATACCGTTGGAGTTCGGTCACTCGTAATCGGACTCGTCGTCCTTCTTCGTGTATCCGCTGGGGTCCTGCTCCTGGAGGACCTTGATCATCCTGATGTAGTCGGCCACGGCCTTCTCCTGGTCGCTGATCATCTGGTGGACCAGGTAGATGTTCTTCATGGTCGGGTTGGCGTCGACGAACCTACCGTCCTCGGGCTCGTCCTTGATCATGGCCATGACCA
>CAVABN010000109.1:0-4414 GCA_963586845.1 Bifidobacteriaceae bacterium | reverse complement strand
GTCTCCCGACCCCGTTCCCTCCGCGGATCCCACCTGTCCGACGGAGCATCGGGCTCTTCCGCCCGATATGATAATCAGATTTGTACAAGTCTACAATTTTGTAGAGTATAAGGTGGACCCCCTGCGGAAGGAGAGTTCCGCAGGAGTAAGGGCTTTCATTCCGCGCGGAGTGAGAGTCCACGTCGTAAGCCGGTTCGCGGCGGAATACACATGAGAGAAAGAACCGCGTCCCTGTTTGCCGTCACGGAGTGAACCGCTAAAGAACTCCGTTGCGCGATGTCGCATCGCATCCCTCGGTACGCTGTATGCTCTTTTATACGATTGCATTATCGGAATAGAATCTAGGTCATAGACTGTTAGTTCACAGCCTCGTCTTTTCTACTCATTCGAACCCATTGATGTATCTTAATGTACATCAATGAACAGAAAGTTCATATAACGTCCGTCCTTCCGAGTGGACATGACAGAAGACGGGAATTACGGGGAATACGGCGGCTGCTACGTCCCCGAGACCCTCATGAACGCGGTCATCGAACTCGACCGCGCATACCACGATTCCATCAAAGATCCGAATTTCATCGCCGAGGTCGACCGGATGAACCGCGAGTACACCGGCAGGCCGTCCATGCTCTACTACGCGGACAGGATGACCAGGGACCTCGGAGGGGCCAAGATCTACCTCAAGAGGGAGGACCTCAACCACACCGGGGCGCACAAGATCAACAACGTCATCGGACAGTGCCTCCTGGCCAAGAGGATGGGCAAGACCCGCGTCATAGCCGAGACCGGCGCCGGCCAGCACGGCGTCGCCACCGCCACCCTCGCCGCGTACCTCGGACTGGAGTGCGAGGTGTTCATGGGAGTCCACGATGTCGAGAGACAGGCGCTGAACGTCTACAGGATGGAGCTCCTCGGAGCGAAGGTCAACGCCGTCAAGGAGGGCACCGGCGTCCTCAAGGACGCCGTGAACGAGACATTGCGCGAATGGACCCGCAGGGTCGACGACACCCACTACGTCATCGGCACCGTCATGGGTCCTAAGCCGTTCCCGGAGATGGTCTGCGAGTTCCAGAGCGTCATCGGGCGCGAGGTCAGGGAGCAGATGCTCTCGAAGGAAGGACGCATCCCCGACTACCTTCTGGCGTGCGTCGGCGGAGGGAGCAACGCCATCGGGCTGTTCCACCCGTTCATAGACGACAGGGACGTGAAGATGATCGGCTGCGAGGCGGCCGGGAAAGGGGTCGACACGGGGAAGCACGCGGCCACCATGACCAAGGGCACCACCGGCGTATTCCACGGGATGAAATCCCTGTTCTGCCAGGACGCCTACGGGCAGATCGCCCCCGTCTACTCCATATCCGCCGGCCTGGACTACCCGGGCATCGGTCCCGAGCACGCGTACCTGAAATCGCTCGACAGGGCGCAGTACGTCGCCGTCACCGACGACCAGGCGGTCAACGCGTTCGAGTACCTCTCCAGGACCGAGGGCATCATCCCGGCCATCGAGAGCTCCCACGCCGTCGCCCATGCGATGGAGATCGCTCCCACCCTCTCCAAGGACGACCTGATGGTGATCAACCTCTCCGGCCGCGGGGACAAGGACGTGGCGGCCATCGCCAGGTACAGGGGGAGGGACATCCATGATCGATGCCGATGCGCAGATCGCGAGGGCGTTCTCCAGGAAGGCCTTCATCCCGTTCGTCACCTGCGGGGACCCGGACATCGAGACCACCGAGAGGATCATCAAGGAGATGGCCTCCGCCGGGGCGGACCTCATCGAGCTGGGGATTCCGTTCTCCGATCCGATAGCCGAAGGCCCGGTGATACAGGGGGCGGATGTCAGGGCCCTGGCTTCCGGCACCACCACGGACAGGATATTCGACATGGCCGAGAGGGTCAGGGAGGATACGGACGTCCCGATGCTCGTCATGACCTACTTCAACCCCGTGTTCGTCTACGGATGCGACAGGTTCCTGCAGAGGTGCGAGGACGCCGGCATCTGCGCTATAATCGTCCCCGACCTCCCGTACGAGCAGAAGGGGGACATCCAGGACTGCTGCAGGGTCCACGGGGTCAGACTCATCTCGATGGTCGCGCCCACATCGGAGGGACGCATACAGGAGATCGCTTCCCATGCGGAGGGCTTCCTGTACATCGTGTCTTCCCTGGGGGTCACCGGCACGAGGACCAGCTTCGTCTCCGACATCGACGGGATGGTCGCATCCGTCAGGAGGGCCACGGACATCCCGTGCGCCATCGGGTTCGGGATATCCGATCCGGAGCAGGCGAGGAGGATGGCCGACATCGCCGACGGGGCCATCGTCGGATCCGCGATTGTGAGGATCATCGCCGAGCACGGAAGGGATTCCGTCCCCTACGTGGGGGAGTTCGTCAGGGCCATGAGGGCCGGATTGGACGCCTGACGGGTGCTTTGGGGAGTTCGAGGAGCCGTGGTCCGTCAGTCGAGGTTTATCGACCGTCGAGGGGTGCCAGGTGATTCGGAAAAACTGCTCAAGGATCCCGAATCTCAGAAAAATCTGAAGTTCAACTTTAAGAGATTCCCAACGAGTCCAACTATACCCTGCCGACGCTCACGCGTCATCGGATTTCTTCTTGGGTCTCCCTCTGGGCTTCTTTATCGGTACCGGCCTGTGCAATAGACCGAGGTCCGCCAGTATCTCCGCCTCCTTCTCGGACAGCCTCCTGAGCCTCCATTCCCCATCCATCCTGATCTTCTTCGCACGTTCCAGGAGCTTCATGGTGCGCCCGTACGTCCATCCGTCCAATCTCTTCACGGAATCGAACCTCTTGATCAGCCTGAACGAGATCAGGGTCGACAGGAAGTTGACGAACTCGGACGCTATGACCGTGTAATCGTCGTGCTCCCTCGTCTCATCGAATTCGAGGATCTGCTTGTAGAACCGGAAGACAAGCTCGATGACCCATCTTTCCGAGTACGCCTCGTACGCGATCTCCGGCTCCATGTCGAGATCGGATTCGAACACTATCGTCCCGAACCTGGGCCTCATATCGTCGTATGAGGTCGGCATGAAGCTGCCGGAGTGGTCCTTGAGCCACTTCGCCTCCTCGGCGATCGCCCTGTCCAGCTCCCTGAACGAGTACAGCCAGCGTTCCTTCCCCTCGATCTTCTCCTTCCTGTACGTGATGCCGTCGCATCCGTCCAGCACCCCGGACGGCTTGTTCATGCAGTACTTGTCCACAAGGGCCGCGTTCCTCTTCAGCGGGAGCAGGAAATGGAGGTCCGGATTCACGGAGAACGCGTCCCTCGCGGCCTTCTCCGAGAAGCCCTTGTCGGCTACTATCAGACCTTCCGTGATGCCGTTGGTCTCGATGAAATCGGCCATGGCTCTGGCGTCATTCATGTTGCCCGGGAACATCTGGGAGCACACGGGCTCCATCGCATCCAGGTCGAAGGCGTACATGACCGAGATGTCCTTGGTGCCCTTCTTCAGCGCCTTCCTGGAGTAGTCGGACAGGGAATTGACGGTGCTCTCGTCCGATTTGAGGGTCCCGTCCAGGAGGATCGTGTGACCCTTCTCGACCGCGGCCACGCGTTCCTTCATGAACGCGACGATGCGGGAGCACGCCCGGCCGAAGTTCCTGAGCTGGCTGCAGACCGTGTTCCTCGACAGCGCCACATCCGGGAACTCCTCGGACAGGAACGACTCGTCGTACCTGTCCTTCAGATCGCGGTCCGTCACGCCGGGATAGCACACGCGCAGGACGGCCATGCAGTAGATCTGCAGCGCCTCGTCCTCGCAGTAGTGCCTCCTCAGCTGGTCCAGTATGTCCTTGGACAGCATCAGGCAGAGCTCGGGAGCGGCCCAGTCCTTCATGTCGATGTCCATACTGGCCCGCTGGATGTCCTCCAGCGGCACGAACTTCCCATCGACGATGTGCCCTATCACGGGACCTTCCACGGGGACCTTCCTGCCGTTCACGCTCTTGCATCCGAGACGTTGCCTGACGGCGTACCTGTCCTTGTTCTTCCCGTACGCCACGACGACCGTGTTGATCGGTCTCTCGACCGCTCTGATCTCTTCCGGGACTGCCATATCCTCACTGAAGGTATAGTGTCATCATTAATATATAATCATTTCCATAAATAAACTATACTTAAATATCACTCAAAGGCCGGGATGCGCCACAGGCTTAGAAAACGCCTTGAAAAACACACTTCACCCGGGATGATCGCGCATCTCTTCCATCGCGCCGTATCCGCGATCCTCCGAGATGACCTGAAAAACAACAGAGAATCGACGATTCCGTCGGGAATCGGTAAGAAATCGTTTCAAAACCCTTCAAATCGGTATAGTTGTACCCACTGTGAATCTCTTAAAGAATATGTGGTTGGAATCAGGTCTGTTCATCGTGCCCTTGGATCGATGGATAG
>CAVABN010000108.1:0-4570 GCA_963586845.1 Bifidobacteriaceae bacterium | reverse complement strand
CATCTATCCCTATGTGATCGACGACCCCGGCGAGGGGATCCAGTGCAAGCGCCGCTCGGAAGCTGTGCTCATAGGGCACATGTGCCCGACAATGGCCCGCGCGGGGACGTACGATGAACTCGAAGCGATCGACGGCCCGCTGCAGGAGGTGTTCAAGAACACCGCCGCCAAGGGCGAGCAGAGGAA
Source organism: Bifidobacteriaceae bacterium (assembly GCA_963586845.1). Lineage (GTDB taxonomy): Archaea > Thermoplasmatota > Thermoplasmata > Methanomassiliicoccales > Methanomethylophilaceae > Methanoprimaticola. The sequence goes on along the minus strand of CAVABN010000108.1, from coordinate 4,384 downwards.
GGCGATGGTCGGAGAGGTGCTGGAAGCCGCCAGGAAAGCGGAACTGCTGAAGGAGCTGGACATCCCCGACGACGTCACGATAGAGGACTTCGAGGGGGAGCTCGGACGCATCCACGATTACATCACCGACCTGAAGGACGCCATCATCCGCGACGGATTGCACGTGTTCGGCCGGGCGCCCGAAGGCGACCTGCTGAAGGAGAGCGTTTACTCGCTTTCCAGACTGCGCAACGGCGACATCCCCTCGCTGAGGGCATCGGTGGCGGAGTCCATGGGGTTCGACCTCGACGCCATTATAGATAATAGAACAGGGACGACCGGCGGGGAGCTGAACAGCGTCCTGCTCGACAGGATCGATGCGAGAACGATGGAGCTGATCGACAGGATGCACTCCCTCGGATACCGCAGGGAGGACTGCCTCCGCGGTATCGGATCCGATTCTCTGAGAACGACGGTCGCATGGATCTGCGACACCCTGGTCCCGAACCTCGCCAGGATGACCGACGAGATGGGGAACATGATGCACGCCTGCGACGGCAGGTACGTCCTCCCGGGACCGTCGGGCGCTCCGACCAGGGGCAATGCGCACATCCTGCCCATGGGGCGCAACTACTACGGGATAGATCCGGACATCGTCCCCACAAAGGCGGCCTGGCGGATCGGGGTCCGCATGGCCGACCAGATGATAGCCAAATACACCGAATCCAAAGGCAGCTATCCGACGGAGGTCGGATTCATCGTCTGGGCCACGGACACCATGAAGACCAACGGCGACGACGTCGCCTACATCCTGTGGCTGATGGGCGTCCGCCCGGTGTGGTCGTCCAACGGCGGACAGGTGGTGGACCTCGAACCCGTACCGCTGAAGGAGCTGGGGAGGCCGAGGATCGACGTCACCGTGAGGATCACGGGATTGTTCAGGGACGCTTTCCCCAATCTGATCGACCTGATCGACGATGCCGTGAAGCTCATCGCGGGATTGGACGAATCGGATGACGACAACATCCTGGCCGCCAACCTGAGGAAGGACATCGTCGATGGGATGGAGAAGGGCCTGACCGTGGATGAAGCGAGGAGGAGAGCGTCCGTCAGGGTCTTCGGCTGCCCGCCCGGTGCCTACGGCCCGGGCGTGAACCATGCCATCGAGACCAGCAAGTGGAAGACCGTCCAGGACCTGGCGGACATCTACACCGCCTGGGGCAGCTACGCCTACGGCAGGGGGATGGGCGGCGAGTGCATGAAGGACGAGTTCGTCCGGAGGTTCTCCAACGTCAAGGCCACCGTGAAGAACATGCCCGACAGGGAGATCGACCTGCTGGACATCGACGACGTTTACGGATATCTGGGCGGGATGAACTCCTTCGTCCGCGCTTACGGGAAGGGGGAGGCGATGTCCTTCATGGGCGACGGCTCCGACCCGGACAGGGTGAGGGTCCGTGACACCAAGGAGGAGCTGCAGTTCGTCTACAGGAGCAAGATCCTGAACCCGAAGTTCATCGACGGGCTGAAGAGGCACGGCTACCGCGGGGTGGCGGAGATCGCGAACCTGACCGAATACACGTTCGGATGGGACGCGACGTCGGATATCGTGGACGATTGGGTGTACGAGAAGCTCACGGAGACGTACCTGTTCGACGATGATACGAGGGAGTGGATGGAGGACGAGAACCCCCATGCCATGATGGACATGATGGACCGGCTGTTCGAGGCCGTGGACAGGGGGATGTGGGACGCGAAGCCGGAGACCCTGGAGAGGATGAAGGAGATCTACCTCGAACTGGAGGGCAGGGTCGAAGAGGTGCAGGACCGGTAATACTTGATTCCCCGGCGATGTTTCATATATCGGAAGCACGACAAGGCCTTCATGAACGCAGAAATTACCGCGGAGTCGTACTTCGAAGAGGGTGTGGGGCCCCTCTCGGGAATCATAGGGGACTCGAAACTGGGGCTTCAATGGGGTCCGTCCGACGAGATGAACCTCGAGAACAGGAAAACATCCATCGAATGCAGCCCGAGGGTATTGGAAAACCGCACGATCTTCGTCGGATTCTGCATATCCATAGCTGCGATGATGATGCTGTTCGCGATCGAACACAATCAGAATCTAACATCGTCCGCGATCACGGTAGCCGCATCCGTACTCAGCATTCTTGTCGGATTCTATTTCGGCTCCTCCAAGACCATATACGATTACGCCCCGGAGGTCGAATATACGGGACATGGGCTGCGTTTCGACGATTACCTGCAGCACCGCATCTCTTACGCTGAAGGTGTTAAACATCGTGACGAACTTCTGAAGGCCTATGTCCGCAAATCGAGAAAAACCACATTCTTCCAGCTCTGCCTGATAGGGTTGGGGATGGCATCGGTCATATCGAGCATGATGGTGCGATCCGAATGGACCAGTCGCCACCGGCATCCCCACGAGAGATTACGGAATGCCTAAATACTTGAAACCTCGGGAACACGCCATCCCCTGGACAGAAATACATCGCGTTCCGGACCTGCTGGACTATCCATCCAATTAAATACGTACACTTGGTTGGAGGTCGCATCCAACTCTAGGAGATGGACTCATGGATAAAACGAAAACGATAGCGATCATCGCAGTCGTCATCATCGTGGTGGCGGCCTGCGTCGTCGTATTCGGCAACGGCGGAGGAGACAAGGACAAGGACACCAGCTTCTCCATCGTCGACGGCAACGGTACGACGTTCAATTTCGACGGTCCCATCGACGGGATCGTCTCCGTCAACACGAACGTCCCCAAGGCTATGAAGATCCTCGGATACGAGGACCAGCTCAAGGGGATCAGCTTCTACACTTCCAGCACGGACACCGACAATGCGAACTGGGAGAAGTACAAGGTCCTGTTCCCCAACTCCGCCCACATGTCGATGACGAAATCGCTGACCGCGGAGGAGATCGTCGACACGGCCAAGGTCAAGTATGTAGTGGCCCCCGTGTCCTCCATGACCGTGTCCAGCGACCAGGAGAAGGCGTACAACCTCCTCGGGATCCAGGTAATCAGGCTGGACTGCAACGGCGACACCACATTCGAGGACTACGAGAAGCTCATCACCCTGTTCAACGGCGTGGACAAGGAGAACAAGAGCTACAACGAGTTCAAGAGCATCTACGACGGGGTCGTCAACACGGTCATCGAGAAATCGAAGAACCTCGACGCGGGGGACAAGACCGTCCTCTCTTACTTCAACAGCAAGAAGGCGTTCTACAACCAGAACGCCACCGTGAGCGAGAACATCGAGAAGATCTACGGCAAGAACGCCCTCAGGAGCATCAGCGGACTGGACCTCAGCGGGATCAGCAATGCGGCGAGCACCGACGGCCTCAAGGAGAAGATCATCGAGCTGGACGCGAAGAAGCCCATCGACAAGATCTTCATCAGGGGCAGCAGCGGTATGACCAAGGTCAACAGCGCCGAGACCGCCTTGAGCGCTTGGACCGGCTCGGAGATCTACAAGAGCTACAGCTCCCTCTCCGCCGTCGGGAACGGGGAAGTCTACGTCTTCAACTCCGACCTGATGTCCGGCTCGCTGTCCTATGTGTGCTTCGTCCTCTACGCGGAGATCTGCGGGGTCGACACCGGATACGACACGGCCAAGCTGGTCCAGGAGTTCAACGAGAAGTACGGCTTCGACGAATACACGACCGGACTGGCGTTCAAGATCGCCGACGGCAAGGCCATCGAGGTCGTCGTCAACTGATCAAAACCGGGGCTCCGGCCCCATTACCTCATTCGGCCGATACCATGGAAGGAGCGGAAGGGAAGAAGAGTCTCATAGACCTCATCAAGAACCGCATCGACGAGGATACCTTCGAGGGGAAGTACGAGGCCTCCATCAGGAAGAAGGTCCTGCTGATCATCTCGCTGATCTTCATAAGCATCATAGCGCTGATGGCGGGGATCTGCCTGGGGGCCGTGGACATCCCGTTCATGGACCTCATCAGGGTGTTCCTCCATCCCGTCCTCCCCGGATTGGTCGACGAACCTAGCCAATCATACTATTCAGATTTCGTTTTCAAGCTCAGGATGCCCCGCGTGCTGATGGTCGCCCTGACCGGCTTCAGCCTGGGCATCGCCGGGATGATCATGCAGGGTCTCCTCAGGAACCCCCTGGTCAGCCCGTTCACATTGGGGTTGTCGACCGCCGCCTCCTTCGGAGCGGCGCTCGCCATCCTGTTCGGACCCGTCCTGTTCGGAGGGTTCTACACATTCGAAGCGGTGTTCAGCGACAGCGTCAAGTTCTACGGGAAGGACGTCGTCACCATCATCTTCGCGTTCGCCCTGGCCATGGCCAGCATAGCCATAGTGCTCATACTGGCCAGGGGGAGGGATGTGACCAGATCGACGGTCATCCTG
>CAVABN010000107.1:0-4589 GCA_963586845.1 Bifidobacteriaceae bacterium | reverse complement strand
ATCGAGCACATGCAGAATGCATGCCCGCTGGAATATCGTCTGATGAACGAGGGCTTGATCTGTGTGTCCCAATCTGGTATGCATTTCAACGGACTTTCCTGATGAAGAAAAGCATGGACACAACCAGAATGACCGCGCATGCGACGATCAACAGAATCGTCGAATCCAATCCGGAACCCCCGACATCCTCGACGGTCAATTCCCCATCGTAGGACCTCCAGGAATCCGCGTGAGACGACAGACAAACGACCTCCGTCCCGGCCGGTATTGCGAGATTCCCGATTTCGGGCATATCGCCAAGGAACCTGAGCGAAGTCAACGACCTGCATCCGTCGAAGGCCTCCCTACCGATGACCTCCAACGATCCGGACAGCTCCAGCGACTCCAGCGACCTGCATCCCGAGAATGCGCGGTCCCCAATCGATTCCACCGAATCCAAATCCCCCGTCGAACCCAGGAGGTAGCATCCGTAGAACGCGTCGTCCCCTATGGAGCAGATGTTCTCCAATCCGATGGATTCCAACGAGATGCAGCTGTAGAAGGCCGACCATCCGATCTCGGTCACCCTCTCGGGCAGCTCCACCTCCGAAACGGAATCGCAGTATCCGAAGCATCTGGGAGGTATGGCCGTTATCTTCTCGCCTATCTCGATCGTCCTCGCCGCCCGGCACAGGTAGAACGCCCCGTCATGCAGCGTGGAGACCGAATCCGGGATGACCGCGTACGGGAGGGCCTTGCATTCCCTGAACGTCTCGAATCCGATGAATTCCACATCTGGCAGGTCGCCGGAGGTCAAACGGAGGCAGTCGCGGAAGCACTCGTCGCGCAGGATCCCTAGGGTGGACGGATAAACGACATCCGTGAGGTACCAGCAGCCGTAGAACGCGCGGACCCCGATCTCCTCTATTCCCTCTCCCATCGACACCGACGTTATATCAGCGTCTTTGAACGCAAGATCCCCCACCGCGCGGAACGGGATGCCGTCGGCGGTCGTGGAGGGTATTGTGATATCCTTCCCAGTCGCGAGGGCGTGGACGGTGGCCTTCCCGTCGATGATGTAGTAATAAAAGGAGCACCCGTCCCCCTCCCACGTTTCCAAAGGGAGCACATCCCCGTCCCCCCATCCCGAGGTCCCCTCAAGATGGATAACGGAAACATCCCCGGGCAGGACCCCTTCGGGTCTGTCTCCCAGGAAATACACGGTCTTCAGATCCCTGCATCCGTCGAATGCCCCGTACCCGATGCTTTCCACGGTGGACGGGACGACCAGGATTTCCGCCGAACAGCCCTCCAGGGATTCTATCGTCCTCACTGGATAACCTTCGAGGGCCGCTTGGATGTAAATCGCATCGGATTCGGAATCCAACCCCGTCACGGTAGAACCGTACGGTTGCGCCTCCGTCCCTGCCCCCCATGTGAAGTACGAATAGATGCCGTCAGGAGCCTGGTATTCGGACGACTCGCGGACCGTACCGTCGGTCGACGGGACGGCAACAAGAACGAAGACCAAGAGGAGAATGGCGAACAGGCGCTTCATACCCTGTATTCCATCCCCATCTCGGTCAAGGCCATGGCGATCTCTATGACCGCCACGTCCATCTCCTTGCAAACGTCGTACAGCCTTTCGCCGTCTGCGCATCTGCGGATGGCGATCTCCGCCCTGACGCGGTACTGCTCCCTGATCTCCTTCGCCGTGAAGGCGGGCGTCGTTCCGGGAATGATCCTCGGCCTATTCCAATGCAGGGAACGGCACTTCGGACACCTGAGCGGAGGGACCCCCCTGCGGGAGACCCATGCGTGACCGCACCTCTTGCAATCCAGATTGAGCTTCGTCTCCTTCCAATGGTAGGATCCGCAGTTGGGGCACCTCTTGGGCTCCTCCACCAGGCTGTTCCAGCGGTAATCGCACTTTGAGCAATAGCATGATATCCTCAGATCCGGGGATCCGAGGACCGGCTCCCCCTGTTCGGAGAGCCCGAAGGACCTGTTGCAGTACGGGCAAGTGCACTGGGATGGTCCGCCCCCCCCCCCCGATTGCGGTTCGGCATCCATATGAATACCGTCGCCGCCTTCGACCGATCCGCTAATAGCTTCCCCAGTCATTGATACACCTGGATGTATCATCCATATCGCCTGAAGGAATTAAAATCATTATTACTAGAATCAAAGTAATTTGATAAAGGATGATGTAAAAATCCGAACTAAAGTAGTATCCTGATAAGGCGAATAGAACATGTCATTTCCCTCCGCCGTAGTACATGAAGGGATTCTCGGTGAAGATCGTGTCATCCACCACGATGCCGTTGTCCGTGTACGCCGACATTATCCTGTCGAAGGATTCCTTCACGGAATCCAGGTCCATGCCGAATTTGATGGCTATCGCCTCCGGCCCCATGCCGGTGAAATGGATCGCCAGTATCCTGGCGTCCTCGTAGGAGAGCGACAGACGCATCTTGAAGTAGTTGATGTACACGACATAGGAGTTCTCCTTGGCGACCATCTCGTCCTTGAGCTCCCTCCAACCGTCGTCCATGGATCCGTCGGAAGATGAATGGACCAGCTGCTCGACGGTCATCCCGAAGCGCTTGCAGATGTCGTGCATGTACGCGGTAGCCACCGGGACGGTCCCGTCCCACAGGTAAAGGAAACCGAACCCGTCCCTGGACACGTACTCCAGACGGTAGCGGCTGTCCGCCCATACGGCCATCGTGGTGGACCTGTCGTCCAGCGGCATGAGGTTGTAGCAGCGCGGACACCTCGATGTCCCTATAGAATCTGTCCACACGTTGCCGCATATGGGGCACTTCATGGTCCTCCGACCCTCGCGATCGCAATACGGACATCTCCCCACGGAATCCTCCGAACGGAGGATGATGACACGCCCGCACTTGGGGCACTCGTACGCCTTCGGCGATTCCTTCCACTTGTTGGACTTGCATGCGGGACAGAACTTCGGCTCCTTCTCGCCCCTGAGGATCCACGAATGCCCGCAGCGCTGACATTCGACCGTGCGCAGGTCGTCGTTCCATCTGATGGACTGACAGTTCGGGCAGCGCTTCGGATCCGGCGTCTGACTGCTCCAGACATGGTTGCAACGCCGGCACATCAGCATCCTGACCTTTGGCTCCCTCCACTTGGGGGAATAGCAGAGCGGGCATCTCTTCGGAAGCGTCTCCCTCTTGCGCGCCCAATCGTAGTCGCACTGGTTGCAGTGGAGCATCCTCTCCGAAGCGCTGTCGGTCTGCTTCCTCCCACATTGGGGACAGGGCTCCTCCGAATCCGATATCTGCCACGAATGCCCGCAGAACTTGCAGGTCCTGTCCCTCATGACCGGGACGTCCCATCTGGATGAGTGGCAGCGGGGACAGCGCTTCGGATACGAATCCGAGGATGAGAACCAGAAGTGCCCGCACTTGTAGCAGAACCTGTGCCCCTTGTCGTCGGGGTCCGACCGCTTCATGGGCCCCTCTTGGCATACCTCTTCGGAAGGACGTATATCTCTCCGTCCTCGTCGAGACCGACGCGGGCGTCGACCTCGTACACATCCCTTATGAGATCGGCGGTGACGACCTCCTTCGGATCCCCTATGGTGACGATCCGTCCGTTCTTCATGATGATACATGTGTCGCAGTAGCGTGCCATCAAGGAGATGTCATGTTCGGCGACCATTACGGTCATGTCCGAACGGGCCATGGATTGGAGGTACTCCATCACATCCAGCTTGTACTTCATGTCCAGATGGGATGTGGGTTCGTCCACGAGCATCAGCTTCGGCTCCTGCACGTACGCCTTGGCGATGAGGGCGCGCTGACGCTCGCCCGATGAACACAGGGACACCTGCTTGCGTCTCAGATCGTCGAGACCGAAGGTGCGGAGCGCTTCGCGGACCGCCCTCTCGTCCTCCTTCGTCTCCCACCAGATACGGTCGACGAAGGGATACCTTCCCAGCATGACCATGTCCATCACGGTCATCCCGAAGGTCTGTCCCGGCTCCGCCGGGACCGTGGCGACCACCTTCGCCAGATCGGATGCGTGCATCGATGCCACATCGGCCCCGTCGATGGAGACGCTCCCGGAAGTCATCCCGTGGATCCCGCAGATGCACTTCATCATGGTGGACTTCCCGCATCCGTTCGGACCTATCAGGCCGACCATGCGGCCCTTCCCCATGGTGAAGGAGACATCGCTCAGCGCGTGGAAATCCCCGAAATCCTTGCAGAGGTGCTCCACTTTCAGAAGATCATCCGTCATATTCGCGCCCCCTTCTCATCAGCATGTAGGCGAAGATCGGGGTCCCGATCATCGCGGTTATCGCTCCCACGGGGAGCTCCAACGGGGACATGACCGTCCTCGCGATCAGGTCGGCGAAGAGCATCAGCATCGCACCGAGGACGATGGATGCGGGCATGATCAGCCTGTGGTCGCTCCCGAGGGCCATCCTGCACGCGTGTGGTATCACCAACCCCACGAACCCGATGATCCCGCAGAACGCTACGCACACAGCAGTCAGAACAGAAGCGATGATCATCATCGAGCGCTTGAACCTCCTGACGTTCAACCCCAACTGCTTCGCCTGCTCCTCGCCCATC
>CAVABN010000106.1:0-4751 GCA_963586845.1 Bifidobacteriaceae bacterium | reverse complement strand
GTTGAAGGATCCCTGCTCGTCGAGGAGGACCATGCCTGTGTCGGAGAATCCGTTCCTCCGGTAGAACGAGCGCCTCCTGACGCGGATGTCCGTCGGGGGGAGGTCCTCGCTCACGAGCTCGATGTTGAGGAGTATCGGGGACGAATAGGTCGATCCGATGTGCTCCAGGATGGTCTGGCCCAGTCCGCGATCCCGGCACTTGTCAGATACGGAGAGGTAGAACAGGAACGTCATGTGGTCGTTGCGGATGACGCAGTACATCCCGACGATGTCTTCTCCGATTTTCACTGCCACGAGGTCCGATTGTCCGCCTTCGGGACCTGACAGAAGCGAATCGAGCGGCACCCGCTCCTCGACGGGGAAGGAATCGACGTAGATCCTGCCGACCCCGTCGAATTCCTTCGTGTCCGCTTCGACGCGGTCGTACCGGAGAACGGGATCCCCGTCAGGAGGACTCATACGACTCCCATCCCTGTGAAGTACATATCCGATTCGACCGTCCTCCGAATGGATCCAACTCTTCATTTGAAGAGATATGAAGAGTTTTGAAGAGTTTCATTTTTTCGGGTCGTAGACATAGAGTTGCCTGTGGCCGTCCTTTCCCGACGCTTTCACCAATCCCATGTCCATCAGTTTCACGAGATCCCTCCTTATGGTAGGTACCGTCGTCTGATACTTCACGGACAGCTCGTATTGCGATGTGGGTTCTCCGCTGCGCATCATGTCCTTGAGGATCTGCGACTGTCTGTAACTCAATCCCAGTCCTTTCAGATTCTCCAAGGTGTCTTCCTGCTCCTTCATCTTCCTCTTCAGGTAAGTGTCGAAGACATCGATGGATTCGGAGATCATCTTCAGATTGTATCTGATGAAGTAGGTCACATCCTCGTCGTCCGTCTCGGAGAGCAGATACGCCATATCATAGCCTTGTCTGTGGTTCTTGATGACCTTCGATATGGAGAGGTATTCTACCATGGAGTAGCCGTTCTTCAGGCAATACCAGTAGAACAGTGCTCTGGATACCCGTCCATTACCGTCCAGAAACGGATGTATGTAGGCGAGCGTGTAATGGATGAGGATGCCCTTGATGATAGGATGCACGAATTCCGTGTCGTCGTTCGCATATGTGCACAGGTCATCCACCATCCCGGCTATTTTCTCATGCCCGACCGGCATGTGATATGTGATGTCCTCATACACGTCCCTGACGGCGATCGAATCATCCTCTCTGAACCTCCCCGAGGTTTCAGGGTCTTCCATCAACACGTCTGTGATCGTCCGATGGATATCCATTATGAGATCGGGGGTCAGAGGTTCGTTCGAACGGCTCTTGATCAACTGCATGGCGCGATAATTGTTGAGGATCATGTGCTGGGAGCGGTCCTTCGGTTGGAGATTCGAACGGAGGAGCTTCTTCGCGAGCTTGGTCGTAGTGGAGGCGCCCTCCAGCTGACTGGATGCTATGGACTCCTCCATCATGGAACTCACCGATAGCATGATCCTTTTCTTACTGTCGATCCCGTCGGAGGTAAGGAAACCCGACGCTATCCTGGAGTCCACTTCGTGCAACGTCCTCTGGATGTAATCGTCGGAGGGCGTGTAGGATATCAGGAGGTCCCCTATCCTCACTTGACGATAGGACATGAATCTCATGACCTTCATCATCCTCCAGACCTCCATCCTGTTGGATTCCCCGAATTCCCTGTACTTCAGTTCGTCCCAATGGAGGTACTTGTCGTTGTACTCCTTCGCATACCTGATCGTATCCTCCGAGGTGTCGATGGGTTTCGAGAGGACGGTACCGATGGCGGGACTCTTTTCGGGGACCTTCATGGGCGACACATCGGGTATTGCGTATATCAACTCTTCATTTGAAGAGATATGAAGAGTTTTGAAGAGTTTCGTGATGAACGGACATCGCTAGTTTCCCGAGTCGTCATGCCTACGGATGGAAGTGTGCCGTGTCATAACATGGGGATGGACGCCTTTCCCGACAGGTTCATTACGCATAGCCCTCTCCCATTGCCGATGAAGGGCGATCTCCACACCTTGAAGAAGGTCTGTCAGTACGGTTCGGGCGTGATGCTCGCCGGCACGGCGATCATAGCCGTGATCATACTCGGTCTCCTGATCCTGGGTATCGGCTCGCTCTTCTCCGATGCTTTCTCCGACATCCTCGGATCCTGCATCGGCATGTCCGTCGGCTCCGACCCGGTCGGGGAGGTGGCCGGTTCGTACCTGGAACTGTTCTCGATCTTCGTCCTGGCCCTCGTCACCGTGTCCATGACGCACCGCGTAATGGTCTCCGTGAGGGATGAGCACAGCCCCTTCACCGAAATGAACACGTCCAGGATGACCATGCTCTCCAGGATGTACATCGTCGGGGCCGTCCTGCTGGCCGTATTGGAGTTGATCGGCGGCAGGGGCCCGGCGGGAGCCGCGTTCATGTTCTTCGGGTGTCTGCTCCTCGCCGTCGTGCTCTTCATGTTCGCACTGATGATCCGCTACGGGGCCGTCCTGCAGGACGAGTCCGACCATACCCTGTGATACCATGGCGATAATCCTCAGGTTGGACAGGATGATGGCGGACCGGAAGGTCACGCTCAACCAACTGGCGGAGATGGTCGGGATCAGCAATGTCAACCTCTCGAACATCAAGACCGGGAAGATCTGCGCCATCAGGTTCTCCACCCTCAACGGGATATGCCGGGCGTTGCAATGCCAGCCCGGGGACATCCTCGAGTACGTGGAGGACGACGAGGAGTCATTTAACGATAGTCGATAAATTTTTCTCGATTCTCAATATTAAAATATGACCTGGGCATCCGAATCCCAATGAGAACTATCGTGAAACTCCTTAGCAGCACCGCCTTCATGATGGGCGCCGCAGTGGTGATCTCCCTGGTCACCAACGAGTACATCACGGGCTGGTACCCGGATTTCCTGGCGAACGACAGCGGTCTGCGCAGCAACATCACCATCCTCCTGCTGGCGTGCATGCTCACGGTCACCCTCTCGAGGATCCCATACAGGAACCTGAACCCCGTCACGAACGCCAAATCCGTGGCGAGGGCGATAATATTGGGACTCGTGGTCGCTTCCACGATTCCGCTGGTCGCCTACTTCATCCTGAAGGACATGGACGGCTACTCGCAGTACGCCCCCGGATTGGTGTTCCTTGCCGCGACGCCCTTCGCCGGCTCCGTGGGGCCGCTCTCGCTGATCCTCCGCGGAGACCTGGAGCACGCGCTCAGGTCGACCATCGTCGTCTACGTGGTCGCTCTGCTGTGGATCCCGTTCATCGTGTGGATCACCCTCGGCGAGACGGTCGATATGACGACCGTCGCAATCACCGTCGTGGAGCTCATCGGCGTACCGCTGGTCCTTTCCAGGTTATTCACCAAGGTGAAGATCGACAAGACGGTCATGGCCGTGGTCCTGAACTGCATCATCGCCTTCCTGGTCTGGCTCTCCGTCGGTTCCACCAACTTCGGCTCCGCCGGGGTGACCGTCCTGGCGGTGTTCATGATGATCGCCGCCCTGAGGGACATAGGCCTCGGATTGGGCACGGAGGCGGTGGAGAGGAAGGTCGGCATTCCATGGTCCCAGAGGGTCACGGACATCCTCATGATCTCCTACAAGAACAAGGGGATCGCAATCGCGCTGTGCGTCGCCGTGATGGGACCTCAGACGCCGTACGCGATGGTCGCCATCGCCGCATCCATCGTGGTGGAGGTCTGCTGGGTGGCGTTCATGGATTCCGTCCTGTTCTCTAAGAAGAGGATGGAGAAGGAGCTCCGCATGGACTCGGATGCCGGAAGGCACCAGGTCTGGGAGAGCTGAAAACAATGAAGGCCGGGCATACGCCCGGCCGATTATAAAACGGTCAGAGCGCGCCGCAGTCCTTGGCGGCCTTGACGCACGACTTGCAGGAGTCCTTGATCTTCGGCAGACCCAGCTCCAGCAGTTTCAGCACCTTGTCCAGGCACTCGGACATGGTCTTGCTGACCATGTTGATGTCCACGGGCTCGTCCTTCCACACGTCGTAGTCGGTGATGGTGGCGAGGCTGCAGTAGCACATCCCCAGTTCCCTGGCGAGCTGGCACTCCGGCACGACGGTCATCCCGATGATGTCCGCGAAGTGCCTGAACATGCTGCTCTCGGCCCTGGTGGAGAACCTTGGGCCCTCGATGCACAGGTAGGTCCCTCCCATGTGGTACTTGATCCCCATGTCCTTGGCGACGCCCTCGAAGATCGAGTTCAGGTGGGGGCAGAACGGGTCGGGGATGGAGATGTGGACGGTCTTGTCCATGAAGTAGGTGTAGTCCCTCCTCTTGGTGAAGTCGATGAACTGGTCGGCGATGACGAGGTCCCCGGGCATGTAGTCCTCCTGGAGGGATCCTACGGCGCAGGCCGAGATCACGTACTTGCATCCGAGCTCCTTCAGCGCCCACATGTTGGCCCTGTAGGGGACCGAGGACGGGGGGTGCTGGTGCTCCTTGCCGTGGCGGTAGAGGAAAGCGACCTCGACGCCGTTGATCTTCCCGATGAGGATGGGGTCGGAGGGTTTTCCGTAGGGGGTGTCCGGGAACACCTCCTCGATTTGCTCGAAGGTATCGGGGTTGTAGATACCCGTACCCCCGATGATCGCTATCTTGGGCATGGGACGTCCAATACGGTCCAGCTATAAGGGTTGTCCCTCTCCGATGGGTGGTGTTAGAACCGTCCAGCGGGGCGGACCCAGACCTCGCGCC
>CAVABN010000105.1:0-4804 GCA_963586845.1 Bifidobacteriaceae bacterium | reverse complement strand
GAACATTACCAAAACCTCACCTCCTGCGCTGCGATATTCGCTCTGTCTTCATTCGTGGATCGTCGCTGATGGATGCGTCGCGGTTCGTGGTGCGGGGCCTTCTTCGTCCTCTTCCGGTGGAAGATACTTCTTGAGCTCCTCGGGCACCTCGATCCCGAGTTCCTTGAAGGTCTCCCTGGCCTCTACAGCGGTGATAAACTCCCCCATGTAATGCCAGCCCACCAGATTCAACTGAGGCATATTCAGATAGATGGGTTTCGGGACAAAACCCCTATCATCATCCAGAACCACCGCCGTTTCCTTAGCGCACCATATGCGTTCCCACGCGGGCGTCATCCGCTCTTTCTTCATTTCATCATGTAGTACATGCGGGCCATTCGTTGCCGTGCGACCGTACCTCCTACGAATCCGCCTGAGATTATATCCATTTTTGTATTCACATTATTAAATGTTTTAATTTACAAATTAACTAATTATCCCACACCAAAAAGCCCCGCACAGTTCCGATCGTCGACGGAAGCATTCCATCTCCAACAAAACGCTGCACCCTTTCAGCAGTACTTGCTCTTTCAGCGGTTCAATGAATAAAAGTATACATTACTACACAAAAGAATACATTATATACCAAATGGGTCATGGGCGGTCAGAAAGAGATGATGCTCATGCACAGCCCGAGCGAAGAAGAGGTCCAAGGCCTGCTGACCGAGTACGGTTCGGTGCCGGTGACCCGCGAGATCCTGTCCGACGTCCGCACCCCCATCGAGGTGCTCTCGGCCCTCCTGGCGGTGGACGACCACTGCTTCATACTGGAGAGCATGGAGGACAGGGAGCGCAGGGGCAGGTACACCTTCCTCGGCTTCGAGCCCGCCCTGGGATTCGCCTGCTCCGACGGGGACGTCACGATCAACGAGGACGGCTCGTCCCGCTCATTCGTCACGGACGACCCCTCGGGCGAGATCAGGAGGATCCTCGCCGAGCGCAGGATCCCCAGGGTTGAGGGTCTCCCGCCCTTCTCCGGCGGGCTGGTGGGCTACTTCTCCTACGATTACATCAAGTACGCCGAACCGTCGCTGGACCTCCGCGCCGAGGACGACGAGGGCTTCAAGGACGCCGACCTGATGCTCTTCGACAAGGTCGTCGCCTTCGACAACCTCCGCCAGACCATCACCGTGATAGTCCATGCGGGACACGGGAGGACGTACAAACAGGCGTGCGACGAGATCGACAGGATCGTGGACATCATCAGGAACGGCCCCCGCGCGGAGGACCCGGGAGCGCATCTCCTGTCCCCGTTCAGGCCCATGCACTCCGAAGAGCGCTACTGCCGCATGGTCGAGCAGGGGAAGGATCGTATCCGCGAGGGCGACATCTTCCAGGTGGTCCTGTCCAACAGGCTGGAGGCCGGTTTCGAAGGGAGCCTCCTCAACGTCTACCGCGTGCTCCGCACCACCAACCCGTCCCCGTACATGTTCTACCTGTCCGGCACCGACGTCGAGGTCGCCGGCGCCTCGCCGGAGACCCTCGTGAAACTGAAGGACGGGGTGCTCCGCACGTTCCCCCTGGCGGGGACGAGACCCCGCGGGAAGACCGATGAGGAGGACAGGAGGCTGGAGGAGGAGCTCCTCTCCGACGAGAAGGAGCTCGCCGAGCACAACATGCTCGTGGACCTCGGCAGGAACGACCTCGGCCGCGTATCGGAGATCGGATCCATCGAGGTGGAGCGGTACATGGAGATCGAGAGGTTCTCCCACGTCATGCACATCGGCTCCGCCGTCAGATCGAGGATCGCCGACGGGATGGACGCCATGGATGCGATAGAATCCGTCCTCCCCGCCGGGACCCTCTCCGGGGCGCCGAAGCTCTCGGCGTGCGGGATAATCGACGACCTGGAGGACTGCAAGCGCGGAATCTACGGCGGAGCGATCGGATACATCGACCTCGCCGGGAACATGGACGTCTGCATCGGCATCAGGATCGCCTACCGCAAGAACGGGAAGGTGTTCGTGAGGTCCGGCGCCGGGATCGTGGCAGATTCCGTGCCGGAGAACGAGTACCGCGAGTGCATCAACAAGGCGAAGGCCGTGGTGGAAGCCGTCGAACGCGCATCGGGGGGATTGGAATGACCACCGTGCTCGTGGACAACTACGACAGCTTCTCGTACAACCTGTACCAGCTGCTCGGCTCCATGGACGACGTCAGGGTCGTGAGGAACGACGCCGTCTCCGTCGAGGATATCCTGGGATCGGATCCCGACAGGATCGTCCTGTCCCCCGGACCCGGCAGGCCCGCAGACGCGGGGATATGCGAGGACCTTATCCTAGCCGCCCGCGGGAAGGTGCCCGTATTGGGCGTATGCCTGGGCCACCAGGCCATCTGCGAAGCCTACGGCGCCACCGTCGGCTACGCCCGCAGGCTCATGCACGGGAAGACATCCGTCGCTGAGCTGAGGGATTCCGCGCTTTTCGAAGGACTCGGAGATACCACGCAGGTCGGGAGGTACCACTCCCTCGCCGTGGACCCGTCCACCCTCCCGTCGGATCTGAGGATCACGTCGGTCGCCGACGGCGGGGAGGTCATGTCCGTGGAGGACACGGAGAACGGGGTGTTCGGACTCCAGTTCCACCCCGAATCCATCTTGACGCCGGAAGGTCCGGCGATCATACGCAATTTCATGGAGGTCAGGATATGAACGCTGTCAGCGGGGCTGTTAGGAAGCTGTTGTCCGGTGAGGACCTGGGATACGACGAGGCGAGGGATGCGATGGACTCCATGATGAGCGGGGAGTGCTCGCAGGTCCTGATGGCCTCGTACCTCACGGCATTGGAAGTGAAGGGCGAGACGGTCGAGGAGATCGCCGCCAGCGCATCGGAGATGAGGGCGCACGCCCTCAGGTTGCCCGGGGACCATTCGGATGCCCTGGAGATCGTGGGAACCGGCGGGGACATGACGGGCACGTTCAACATCTCCACCACGTCGGCGTTCGCCATAGCCGCCTGCGGCGTCCCCGTGGCGAAGCACGGGAACAGGGCGATGAGCAGCAGATCCGGAGCCGCGGATGTCCTGGAGGCGCTGGGCGCGTACCTCGACATCGAGCCCGAGGACTCCGCGAGGATCCTCGAGGAATGCGGGTTCGCGTTCATGTTCGCCCAGAAGTACCACACGAGCATGAGATACGTGGCCCCTGTCAGGAAGGAGCTCGGGTTCAGAACGGTGTTCAACATCCTCGGTCCGCTCACCAACCCCGCGTTCGCCGGCAACCAATTCACCGGGGTGTACTCCGAAGACCTGGTGGACACCGTCGCCCGCGTGCTGGACCGCATGGGCGTGCGCAACGCGCTGGTGGTCCACGGGAGGGACGGCATGGACGAGATCACCGTCTGCGACGAGACCTCCTGCTGCGAAGTGAGGCACGGATCTTTCGAGAAGTACGTCCTGTCCCCGGAGGAGTTCGGGTTCGACAGGAGCCCGAAGGATTCCCTCGTGGGAGGGGGCCCGGAGGAGAACGCCGCCATCACACGCTCCGTCCTGTCCGGGAGCAGGGGCCCGAGGAGGGACGCTGTGCTGATGAACGCCGGCGCCGGATTGTACACCGCCGGGAAGGCGAAGACCATCGCCGAGGGCATAGAGATGGCCGAGAACGCCATAGACTCGGGCGAGGCGCTCCGCCGCCTCGACATGTTCGTGAGGATGACGGGGGATGCGCATGCCGACCGTTCTGGATGACATCATAGAGGACACCCGTCGCAGGGTGACGTTCGAAAGGACCGTCCGTCCGTTCCCGGAGGTCATCGAGGGGAGCAGGGTCCGCCCCAGGCGCACCGGCTTCCCCTTCGCCAGGGCGCTGAGCGCCCCCGGGATGTCCTTCATCTGCGAGGTCAAGCGCGCATCGCCGTCCAAGGGCATGATCGCCGCCGATTTCCCGTACAGGGAGATCGCCATGGAGTACGAGTCCATCGGCGCGTCGGCCATATCCGTGCTCACCGAGCCCCACTTCTTCAAGGGGAGGGACGAGTACCTGGAGGACATCGCTGACACCGTTACCGTACCGGTCCTGAGGAAGGACTTCATCATCGACGAGTATCAGATCTACCGCGCGAAGGAGATCGGGGCGTCGGCGATACTGCTGATCGCTTCCGTCCTCAACGACAGGCAGCTGGAGAACTACAGGGAGCTGGCGGAATCCATGGGGATGGATGCTCTGGTCGAGGTGCACGACGGGACCGAGGCCGAACGCGCGGTGGCATCCGGAGCGGGGATCATCGGGATCAACAACCGCGACCTGGCCACGTTCGATGTGGACATAGGCAACAGCCTGAGGCTCAGGGACGCGATCCCCGATTCGGTCATCGCAGTATCGGAGAGCGGGATCTCCTCGCCGGAGGACGTCCGCATGCTCTCCGATGCGGGATTCGATGCGGCCCTCGTGGGGGAGACGTTCATGCGCGCCCCCGACAGGAGGCTCCTGATGGAGTCGATGAAGGTATGATCGTCAAGATCTGCGGACTGACGTCCGAGACCGATGCCGCGTACGCGAACAAAGCCAAACCGGATTGGGCCGGCTTCGTGCTCCACGAGGGGAGCAGACGCTGCGTCTCCCCCGATACGGCACGCAGGATGAGGGCCGTACTCGACCCCTCCATAGTCACGGTGGCCGTGACGGTCGACCGCGACCCCTCCGTCATCGGACGCCTGGTGGACGACGGCACCGTCGGCATGGTCCAGATCCACGGAAACGACGACCCCGCGTACCGTCGCATGATAGCCG
Organism: Bifidobacteriaceae bacterium; assembly: GCA_963586845.1. Classification (GTDB taxonomy): domain Archaea; phylum Thermoplasmatota; class Thermoplasmata; order Methanomassiliicoccales; family Methanomethylophilaceae; genus Methanoprimaticola. The sequence continues at coordinate 39 of CAVABN010000105.1, read as the reverse complement.
ACCTGGGTGTCCCGATTATAGAGGCGTTCGTGATGAGGT
>CAVABN010000104.1:0-4842 GCA_963586845.1 Bifidobacteriaceae bacterium | reverse complement strand
CGGGCTTGGCTACCTCGGCTTGGACCTCCCGACTGCCTCACGATATTTAGCGTTTGTTGCAATCGAAACGTTCTGTCACACGCGCGCATACCCTTATTTCTAGGGTGGTGCATGGACCGTCATCATGTCGGACATCGTCTCAGAGGTCAAGAAGGCGAAGACAGCATCCATCGCGCTATCCGCACTGGGCACCCCCGTCAAGGACAATGCCTTGGAGGCCATGGCGGAGGCCCTCGACGCCGGAAGGGCGGAGATCCTGGAAGCCAACGCCGTCGATCTGAGGAACGGTGAGAAGTTCGTCGAATCGGGCGAGATCTCCAAATCGATGTTCAAGAGGCTCGCCATAGACGACGCGAAGATAGACGGGATGATCGCGGGCATCCGCGACGTCATGCATCTGAAGGACCCCGTCGGCGAGGTGATGTCCGAACTCGACCTCGACGACCGCCTCACGCTGTATCAGATCCGCTGTCCCATCGGGATGCTGGGAGTGATATTCGAATCCCGCCCTGACGTCGTCCCGCAGATCATGTCCCTGTGCCTGAAATCCGGTAACGGAGTGGCGTTCAAAGGGGGACGCGAGGCATCCGAATCAATCCGCACCCTGTTCAGGATCCTGAGGGATGCGGCCGCATCCGCGGGGATACCGGCGGATGCGTTCGTCCTGATGGAATCGAGGGACGACATCAACAGGATCCTCGGCCTCCACGAGTACATCGACCTCCTGATCCCCAGGGGGTCCAACGAGTTCGTCAGGTACATCCAGGGCAACACGAAGATCCCCGTCCTGGGGCATGCGGCAGGCATCTGTCATGTCTACGTGGACCCCTCCGCGGACCTGGACATGGCATGCAAGGTGGTCCTGGACTCCAAGACCCAGTATCCGGCGGTGTGCAACGCCATGGAGACGCTCCTGGTGGATTCCGCCGTGGCGGAGAGATTCCTCCCCAAGATGGCCGAACTCTTCGCACAGAAGGGCGTGGAAATGCGCGGGGACGCCCGCACCATGAAGATCATCAAGATCGAACCGGCCTCCGAGGAGGACTGGGACACGGAGTACGGCGACCTCATCGTTTCGATACGCATCGTCGACTCCCTGGAGGAAGCGATCTCGTTCATCAACGAGCACGGCTCCCACCACACCGACGCGATAATCGCTTCGGACATGCGGAGGGCGGCGGAGTTCGTCGCCAACGTGGATTCCGCGGATGTGTTCGTCAACGCGTCCACCCGCTTCGCCGACGGATTCCGCTACGGGAAAGGCGCCGAGGTCGGGATAAGCACCAACAAGATCCACGCCCGCGGCCCGGTCGGCATGGAGGGGCTGATGATCTACAAGTACGTCCTCATAGGGGACGGGCAGGTGGTCTCCGACTACGTCGGACCTCAAGCCAAGCAGTTCAAGCACACGCCTTCCGCAGAGAAGTATCCGTTCGGGGGACAGCGATGGACCGCAAGGAGATACTGAAGGACGCGACCCGTGTGGTCGTGAAGATAGGTTCCTCGTCGATCATGGGCTCCGGATACGCCGTATCCAGGGGATTCATGGATTCCGTGGCCGAGCAGGTGTCGAGGCTGAAGGCGGAAGGGAAAGAGGTCCTCATCGTCTCGTCCGGAGCGATCCCCATCGGGCTGAAGTCCATGGGCGTGAAGGCCAAGCCCAAGGAGGTCCCCATAAGGCAGGCGGCCGCGTCCGTCGGCCAGAGCATCCTCATGAAGGAGTGGAGCGACAGCTTCCGCAACCACGGGATGCTGGTCGCCCAGGTTCTGCTGACCATGGACGATTACTCGGTCAGGAGCCAGGCCGTCAATCTGAACAATACGATCGAAACGCTGTTGAAATGCGACGTGGTCCCGATCTTCAACGAGAACGACGCCATCAGCGACTACGAGATCAGGTTCGGGGACAACGACACTCTATCGGCCATAGTCGCCAGCAGGACAGATGCGGATCTTCTGATCATCCTATCCGATGTGGCGGGACTCTACGACAGCGACCCCACGTCGAATCCCGATGCGAAGCTCGTTCCCACGGTCGAGGACGTCGATTCCGTCCGTCACATGGCCGGCAAGGCGGTCTCCGGAGTGGGGACCGGCGGGATGAAGACCAAGCTGGATGCCGCCGAGATCTGCAGGGATGCGGGGTGCATGATGGTCATCGCCCTGAGCAAGGAGCCCGATGCGGTGTACAAGGCGTCCACGGGCGAGGACATCGGCACGGTATTCCTCGCTCCTTCCGGCATATCGAAGAAGAGGCGTTGGATAAAATCCGCTCACGCGGTCGGCAAGCTCACCATCGACGAGGGTGCCGGAAAGGCCGTCCTCGCCCACAAGTCCCTGCTGCCCGTGGGCATCAGGGGGATCGAGGGCAGGTTCGATGAAGGCGATGTGGTGGAGATTGTCTGCGGGGACGAGGTCATCGCCAAGGGTATAGTGTCATACGACTCCGACGAGCTCTACAAGATCGCCGGCAAGCGCAGCTCCGAGATCGCTACGATCCTCGGCCGCAAGGGCCACGACGACGCCATCCTCTCGGAGAACATCGTCCTGCTGTGAAAGTCTGAGAGAAAGAAGGGGTTTGGTAGGGGGCCGGAGCCCCCTGTTTCGATCAGAATTTCCCGATCTTGTCGCCGTACTTCTCGTCCCCGAGCTTCTCGTAGACGTAGTAGGCGATGGCGAGCACGATCAGTCCGACGAGGATGAACACGAACAGCATCGTGTTGTCACCGTTGTCGAAGCAGTATCCGCTCCCGATCCCGATGACCACCGCGATGGCCAGCAGGACGGAGAAGATCGTCTTGTTATCCATGTTCAGTCCTCCCACTCGGTGATTCCGCTGGAGTCGGAGAGGACGCTCTTGTGGAAGACAGGCTCCTCCACGCCCTCCCTCTTCTGCTTGCGGTAGTCGGCGTACGCCTCGAACACCTGCCTGCTCAGCAGCAGGACGATGATCATGTTGACCGTACCCATCAGCGCCATGAAGGTATCGCTCACGGAATCCACGGCCGAAACATCGGCGGTGGTGGCGGCGATGAAGGCCACGATGATGACCAGGATCTTGACTCCCAGGATGACCTTGCCGTTGTCGTTCACGAACCTCGCGTTGGCCTCGGACATGGTGTAGTATCCGATGAGGCTGGTGAACGCGAAGATGAACATGAAGATCGCGATGATGTAGTTCGCGGCAGTTCCGATGGCCGTGCTGGAGATGACGTCCTGGACCAGCAGGGATCCCTTGTCGCCGAAGGCGAGGATGGAACCGTAGTCGCCGTAGGACAGGATGACCAGGGCGGTGAACGTGCACACGACCAGGGTGTCCACGAGGACACCGAAGGACTGGATCAGACCCTGCTTGACGGGGTGCTTGACGTTGGCGGTGGCGGCGATGTTCGCGATGGAACCGAGACCGGCCTCGTTGGAGAACACGCCTCTCTTCAGTCCGTTCACGATGACGGTACCCACTCCTCCGGCGATGAGGCTCTCGGGGCTGAACGCGTTCGTGAAGATCATGCTGATGGCGTTGGGGACGCCGTCGATGTTCAGGCAGATGGCGATGATGGCGAAGATGATCCATGCGACCGCCATGGCGGGGACGATCTTGGCGGAGAACTTGGCGATGGCCTTGAGTCCCCTGAAGATGATCAGCGCCGCGATGATCGCGATGATCGCGGCGAAGACGTAGTAGTTGTTCTCGAACTCGAACGCTCCGCACAGGGCGTTGGACGCGTTGCAGGCCTGGACGGCCACGAATCCGATACCGAAGGTGAGGATCAGGAGGATGGCGGCGAGGATACCGAGCTTCCTGTTCTTGAGTCCCTTGGTGGCGTAGTACGCCGGGCCTCCGAAGTAGTGTCCGTCCGATTTCTTCTCCTTGTAGATCTGGGCGAGGGTGGATTCCATGAAAGAGCTCGCGGATCCGATGATCGCGAAGATCCACATCCAGAACACGGCGCCGGGACCGCCCATGACGATGGCGGTGGCGACTCCGGCGATGTTACCTACGCCGATACGCGCGCCCATCCCGATGCAGAACGCTTCGAAGGACGAGATGTGCTTGGTCCCCTTTCCTTCTTTGACACCCGAAAGGGACAGGGTGGAGGTCTCCTTGATCTTGGCGATCTGGAGGCCTTTGAGTCTCACCGTGAAGATGAGGCCCAGTCCGATGAGGAAGACGAAGGCGATGCCCCAGAAATAGGAATTGACATGCCCGACAGCTTCCAATGCTGAGTCGATTAGCGACATTTCGATAGCTCCCTACGTGCAGGGACCCGCTCATCGACCGTGACCCAGCGCTTTGGATGGCGCGGGCCACGTGGTATATCTTAATTAAAACTTTTGTCGCCCAATGTGTCTTATATTGGACGCGGGGTGAATGTTCGTCTATTGATTTTGAAAAATGATAGACGAATGTCTGGTTATTTTCTTTGATAGTAGCTATACGTTGATACCCGCGTGACATTGATTAGCACGGCAGGGTTCCCGGTGAGGACAGGACCGAGAAGAGTGACCTGCGAGGTTCCAAAGCGACGTACCGAACAACGCAGGTCGGGAAAAGAATCTCCTCATGCGGATAAAAGGCAACCTGCGGGGAACGGGATCTAGCGGGAGATAGGCTCCGCTGAAGGAGAAATTTTGGTAGATGAGTGGACCCGGCCGGATTTGAACCGGCGACCTCCGCCATGTCAAGGCGACGTCATAACCATCTAGACCACGAGTCCAGTAATCGCAGGATATCCTTGTTGTACATAAAGATATCGGATTGGTTCTAGCCAGACCAGATCTGGATGTTAAATCGGCCGTTCTGGTCGGGCCCCCTATAATGTATATTATATTGGGATTCGG
>CAVABN010000103.1:0-4885 GCA_963586845.1 Bifidobacteriaceae bacterium | reverse complement strand
GACTACAGCCACGATGGCTAGCATCATCTTGTTTCCTTTCAACAAATCACCTTAACGAGATACCAATTGGATGATATCTCCAACTCAAATCTTTACTCCACATTATTATGATTTGGTGAATGGGATGGATGCTGGTCGGAGTTTCCTCAAAGAACCTTGGACAGAGGTCATTGACCGACAGAAAATGACCGCTCATCGAAATCGGACACCTCTTCCGACCTCCGATTCAGCCCTCTGAGCTCTTATCTTCCTGGTCTCACACTTAACAAATATCTTTCGTACACCTCTCCTCCCCCACTTATATCCTCACAATGACACACCCCGTCCATGAACAGGCTCACGCTCGCCCAACGCACGCTGCTGTACCTCTACCGCTACCGCCACATACCGGACACCATCGAATTCGGCGCCCCCCGCGAGATCACGCAGGACGGCGTCTCCGAGTTCCTCGGAATATCCCGGTCGCACGCGTCCCTCATCGTGAACAGGCTCGAACAGGACGGGATGATCTCATCCGGACGCTCCCGGATCAACGGCACCGACCAGATCCTCCGCAAGGTCTACTTCATCGCCCCCGCCGGCGTCATCGAATGCGAGAGGCTCCTGGACACCATGGACGCCGGATTGGAGGATATCAACAACGCCCTCCAGCCCGTGAACATCAACTTCTGCAGCTCCGCCGCATTCTGGTCCCTCCCGGCCGACGAGCGCAACGAGATCGGCTGCCTCATGGTCCTCCGCATCCCGGTCCGCAGGAGCGACGTGGACCCCGACAGGTACGGCATGGTGCCCTTCGACGGGAAAGGGAAGCTGGCGATCAAGCAGGAGACCAAGAGATGGTACCTCCAGCGCGCCGACACCGACACCCTCCGCCAATGGCACAGCACCGCCGCCGACTGGTGCTCCGAGAGGGGCTGCGACCCCAAGGAGCGTCTGTATCATCTATTCAGGTCCAACCGCAGACGGGAGGCCATCAAATTGGCATCATCCCAACGGTACATGCTCATGGACTTCCCGGACAAGGAGAGCAGGGACATCCTCGACCGCCTGGCCGAAGGCCAGGACGAGGATTGGATGCATCTCGTCGCCGCGCGCATGAGCCTCCGTCTGGGAGAGGTCGAGATAGCCAAGAAGGAACTGGACTCCTTCCGGGGCGACGACGCCTGCGCCGAAGGCGCAATGGTGTCCGAGATACTCCTCGCCGAAGGCAAGGTCGCCCAGGCCCTCACCGTCGCGTTGGACTCCTACATCGGCGACAAGGACACCGCCGCCGCACTGGGACTCTGCATGGCGGCCAACGGCCGCTATGAAGAGGCATTGACGTACCTGGACAGGTGCAGGGGCGAGATCCTCCGCACCGGCTGCTCCTTCAGGCTGGACGAGATACTGAGGACCAAGGCCGACGCGCTGAAAGCACTGGGGAGAATGAACGAATCGAGAGAAACGATGGAGATGGCGATGTGCTGGGGGAAGGACCCCCAGCGTTGTCGATCAGATTGTTTGGTTCGACCTCAGGTGGTCGATGTCCGAGATGTACAAATCACGGATATCCGTGATGCCCCACTTGAGCATCGCCAGCCTCTCGAACCCGAATCCCCACGCCAGCACGGGAACGTCCACTCCGAACGGCGCGACGACCTCCGGCCTGAAGATGCCCGCTCCCCCGAGCTCCATCCACTTGCCGTTGAAGAAAACCTCCAGCTCCAGGGAGGGCTCGGTGTACGGGAAGTACGCCGGCCTTATCCTGATCTGGTCGAATCCCATCCTGGAGTAGAACTCGCGTATCATGGAGATGAGCATGTCGAAGTCGCCGTTCTCGTCGATGACGATGCCCTCGATCTGCGTGAACTCCGGAAGGTGGGTCGCATCGATGGACTCGTTCCTGAAGATCCTCGAGATGGAGAACGCCTTCCTGGGGGCGTCCGGGTGCTCGGCGATGTACTTGATGCTGCTGACGGTGCTGTGCGTCCTCAGGAGGGCCATCTCAGCTTTTTCTCTAGACCACTCGCCGCCCCATCCGGTGGAGCCGGTGTCGCCGCCGTTCTCGTGGATTGCTTTGACCGTTGCAACGAGATCCTCATCGTCCACATGGATTGACGCGGGGTGCTCCAGATAGAACGTGTCCTGCAGGTCCCTGGCGGGGTGGTCCTGAGGCGTGAACAGAACGTCGAGGTTCCAGAACGCCGGCTGCACGTATTCGGACTTCATCTCGGCGAAGCCCATGTCGGTGAACAGCCTGCGCACCTGCGCCCCGAGCCTGGAGAGCATGTGCTTCTTCGCCGGGTACATGGTGGGCGCGAAGGTCTGGATGTCGTACCTCCTGAACTCCGCGTCCTTCCAGTCCCCGCTCTGTATGAGGCGGTCGGTGATGTCGGCGACCTGCTGCTTCAGCTCCAATCCCGAGGAAGCCACCTCCTTCCCGTCGGGCGTCAGCCCGACGGTCCTCTCGGTGACGACCTTCTCGGCGATCATGCCCTGACGGCCCTTCAGGTCCTTGATGATCGACGGGTCGGCATCCTTCTCCGGCACGGGGCCCTCGCCCATCTTGGAAAGCAGGATCTCGTCGGGCATGCGGACGTCCAGGGTCTCCTTCCCCTTGGGGGTGAGCCTCATCATCTTGACGCCGTCCACATTGGCGATGTCCGCCAGCCCCTTCCTCTTCAGCCACCCGACGGCGAGCTTCCCCATGCCCTCCGGCATCGAAGCCTCCATGTCGGGCATGGGCATCTCCCCGCCGTTCTTGCCGATGACTGTGATGGCGACCCTCTCCGGCAGACCCTCGGAAACAGCTTTCTGGTCAGCCAGAACGTAGAACTTCTCCGACTTCTCCGAAATGGTGGCCAATCCCTTGGACTCCAGCCAGGACGCGGCGCTCATCGCCTCCACCTCAACCGAGAAGGCTCCCTCAGCCACCAGATCCGAGGGAGAGGCGGAGCCTCCCCTCTCGGCCAGCGCCAGGAGCAGCCTCTTCTCGTTGTGGCTCAATCCGTCAATCAATGCCTTGTCCATGTGATCACCATTCGAAACCGTCGTAGGTCATGTCCCCGACGACATCCTTCGCCTTCTCGCGGCGGTCCTGATGCCCCTCGAGGAAGACGTTGATCCTCTCGGTGAGGCACATCTTGCACTCGCCGCAGAGGATCTCGCCCTTCCTGCACTTGTCTGCCAGCTCGTTGAGCTTCGCATCGTCCTGCTCGAACAGGTAGAAGTTGTACTTGAACACCGCGCAGACCTCGGGATTGCCTCCCATCTGCCTCTGCTCCTCCACTGAAACCCTTCCGCCGGTGAACGCCCTGCCGACCTTCTTCTTCACGGCCTTCGGCGTGTCCGTCGTGTATATGGTGGCGTTCTCGTCCGAGGAGGACATCTTGTCCCCGCCGTTGAGGCCGGGGAACATCTTGCAGAAGATCAGCGCCGGCTTGGGGTATCCCAGATGGGGCGCGGCGTCCCTCGTAACCCTGAAGTGCGGGTCCTGGTCGATCCCGCAGGGGATCAGGACCGGAACCTGCTTCCCGGCATCCGCCGTGGGGAGGAATGCCGGAACCGATTGCATGGTGGTGTAGAATATCGACCCGATGTTGGTGGAGTTGTCGAAACCGAACACCGCCTTGGCGGTGGAGAAGGTGGTCCTCTTGGCCACCTCCAGAGCGATGGGATACATCCTGCCCACGTTCTTCGTGTTGACGATGATCTTCGTCTTCTTCGGATCGAATCCCAGCGCCACGAAGTCCAGGGCGTTCTCGTACGCCATCCTCCCGGTCTCCTGCAGGGACAGGTCCTTGAACAGGAACTTCTCGTCGTCGGTCATCTGGAAGAGCATGTCGCATCCGAAGGTGTCCTGGACCCACTTGTTGAAGATCCACGGCATCAGGTGGCCGAGGTGGGTGTTGCCGGACGGCCCCCTTCCGGTGTAGAGGGTGAACGTGTTCCCTTTGTCGTGCTGGTCCAGGAGCCATGCCATGTCCCTGTGCGTGTAGAAGATCCCGCGCCTCAGCATGGGGTGGAGCGGGCCGTACTTCGACATCCTCTCGAGAAGGGCATCGTCGATGGGGGTCGTCCCGAACTGCTTCATCAGCAGGTCGTAGTCGATATCCCCGGTGACCTCCCACGGTGTTACCTTGAAATCCTCGGGCATGACTGTTACCAGGTCGCGGATACGCGCATGCGTAATAAGGATTGGCGCTAGGTCCCGTCGCAGGCGAGGAGCGTGACAATCTTCTGTCAACCGCCCGAAGGGCGGCTTCGCCCGATAGGGCGCCGTTGGAGACCCGTTGAACCGCGTCCTCGAGGCCCCGCTCTCCAACGAACCGCCCCGTGCGAACAGGGCGACTGCTCGGCGCGGAGCGCCGGGCTGTCGCCGTGTTCGCGGACATCCGGAAAAGGGCTCCATCCACATGTGCCAGACATCCGGAAATCTCTGGATTGTTCCAGGCATCCCCGACACACTTTGCATTCATCAACACGTATCGATGACACAGGCTTATATCCTGCTACATAATCACACACCTATGAAGAACGGCATGACGGAAAAGGAAGTGCGCGAACGCCTCTACGACATCTTCCCCGTCCTGGTCTTCGAAGAGGGACTCACGATAATGGAGGCCGTCAGCTTCGGTCTCACATACGAGATTGGCCTCACCCCCTCCGAAGCCGCCGGATTCATCAGCGACCTCATGGGCAAGAAGGTCAGGACCACCGACGTCGGCAGCTACCTCGCCAGGGCGAAAGCCAGACTCGTCCCGATAGAGGGGGAGGGACGATGGGGATCGACCGCGTGATCGAGTCCATGAAGGGGGCATGCACCCCCTCGTATCCTTGGAACCGAGGGGAGGGGACCGCTACCTGATCCACACCGGATACACCTTCCCCGACGGGGACGAGCTCC
>CAVABN010000102.1:0-4925 GCA_963586845.1 Bifidobacteriaceae bacterium | reverse complement strand
TCGCCATGATCTCGATGTCCTCCTCGGTCCTGGGGCCGGTGTCTTCCTTGTGGTCTTCCATCTTATCATCCTACTATCGCGACGACCGTTGTTATCGGTGTCCTCAGACGGTCCGAACGGAACCCGTACCGTTCCCGGCCCGTGCGAACCCCTTATACGCGGTCCCGCGATGCCGACGGCATGTACGCTGATGCGGCGGGTGCGAGGATACGCTACGACGTCTCCGGTGAGGGGGAGCCGGTGGTGATGATCGCCGGTTTCGGGGCCTGCAGGGGCTATTGGTCCAGGGCGCCCTCGGCGCTGCCCGGGTACCGCATCGCGTCCATGGACAACCGCGGAGTCGGGGAGACCGAGTATTCGGGACGCTTCTCCATGGAGGACATGGCCGACGACGTGGTCGCCGTCATGGATTCCGAGGGGATCGGGAAGGCGCACGTGGTCGGATGGTCCATGGGGTCGCTCATCGCCAGGAGCCTCGCCGTCCGGTATCCGGACAGGCTGGCGGACCTGACGCTCATCGGCACGTATCTCGAACGCCCGGCCAGGTCGGAGTACGTCCTGGACGGGATGGTGAGGATGGTGGCCGAGGGGGAGGCTTCCATGAAGGCGTTCTACTCCGTGGTCAACGCGTTCTGCTTCTCCGAGAGGGTGTTCAGGAGGTTCGCCGAGAAAGGGCATCCGGTCCCTCTGCCCAAGGAGGACCAGGATGTGGAAGGTCTCCTGGACCAGCTGGTCGCAATCGCCGAATACGACGAGAGGATGACCGACACGGACATCCGCGTTCCCACGCTGGTCATCCACGGCTCGGAGGACATAATGGTCCCCCCGTCCGAAGGGAAGCGGATAGCTGATATGGTGGACGGGAGCAGGTTCCTGCTCCTGGACGGGGAGGGTCACGGCATATCGCCGGACGTCTACGCCCGTCAATTGATGGATTTCATGAAGGAGCATCCGGTCGAAGGATGACCTCGTCGCGCACTGCGTCTATCTTCTGAGCGATGTCGCTCTTAATTACGCGGGTGCACGGCCAGGTGTCGTCCATGTACGAGATCAGGTCCATGATGTCCGCGCCCGGGTTGGTCAGCGCCAGGTACACGCGGCTCATGAACATCGACACCGCGTACGGGAAGTCGTCGCAGATCCTCGGCCTGTCCTTCCATATGGTGCATTTATTGTCTTTACCGAGGAAGGCGCACGGGTCCGTCTTCTTGAAGAGGAACCTCCCGTCGTCCGTCCTGACGAGATAATCCTTCAGGAAATCGTAGATGGGTATCCCGGCGGCGGTGGCCACGCGGTCGATCTCGTCGGGACCGACGATGATGTGGGGCTGGTGGCAGCACCTGCCGCACATCTCGCAGGGGAAGTCCCCGCGGTAGGACATGCAGATGTCGTAGGCGAGGTCGAGATTGTGCTCCATCTCCGGGCTGATGGATCCCAGCCCCTCGAGGATGTATTTCCCCCTGTAGACGGCCATCGGAGCGCCCCGACGAGCATGGAGAATCCGACCAGGAACCCGACCACTCCGAGCATGAGTCCGGCGCCGGCCATCGCCATTATCGACTTGGAATCCGAGCCGGTGAGCTTCAGGAGGCTCATTGCGTACCCTCCGGCGACCATTGCGACCGCTCCGAGAGCGGCGGCGGCGATGCCGCTGAAGAGGCAGCACGCTATCGCGAGTATGCCGAGGAACAGGGTGGCACCGGCCACCTCGGTCCTGCTGCGGACCCTCTGGGCCCTGAACGGCATGTCCAGTCTCCAATCGCATTCCTCGCAGAACAGCGTCTCCGGGGGGTTCTCCTTTCCGCAGCGCGGGCATCTCATGCCCGACGCATCGCCGACCCCGTTATTACCGTTGCCCATGGGATCGCCTTAGCTTCTTGCCTTCGGCGAAGGCCTGGCCGATCGGGTTCCCTATCTCGAGGTAGGTGTGGTTCACCGGGTCGTAGGTGATCGGCCTGAGCTTGGACGGGTCGATCCTCCCGCCGGTGATGACGGAGTCGTCGGCCTTGACGTCGACGATCTCGCCGATGAGGAGTTCCTCGGAGGCCTCGTCGTAGCTGATCACCCTGCATTCCAGGGTGAGCTTCAGCTCCTCGAATATCGGGGCGTCGACGACGTCGCTCTTTATGGCGTGGAATCCCGCGCGGGAGACCTTGTCGGGGACGTCGTTCCCGGAGACTATGCCGACGTAGTCGCATGCGACCATCTGATCAACGGTGCCGAAGCCAACGGTGAACGCCTTCTTCTCGACGAGGTTGGCGGCGGTGCGGTGGGACCTGTCGATGCAGATCGCGACCTTCCCTTCGTCGCAGACGCCGCCCCAGGCGGCGTTCATGGCGTTGGGGGTTCCGTCGTTTCCGTAGGTTCCGATGATGAAAACGGGCATGGGGTAGGCGATGGTCCTTGGACCGAGGCTCTGTCTCATGGGGAAGGGATGGGCGAGGGTGATAATGTGGTTTTGCGTCGGAGCCTCCGGAGGAGCAGCTCGGTCCGGCGCCTGACGGCGCCGAACCTCGTCCGCTCCTCCGCCAGCTCCGATTGGATGGTCTGGAAGTCGTTGAAGAATGCCAGGAGGTCCACCGGGGTCCGATGGAAGTAGTCGATCTCCGAACCCTCCCTGGAAGCGGAGCGCAGATCGCCGGGGGCGAAGTCCCTGACGAACAGGTACCCTCCGGGACGGAGGATGCGATGGATCTCGGAGACGGCCGTCGGCATGTCGGCATCGGGGATGTGCTCCAGGACGTGGACGCAGCAGGCGTAGTCGAACGATGCGTCGGGGAAAGGAAGCGATAGCACGGATCCCTCGAGGAACTCGGCGGAATCCCCGAACCTCCCCCTGCAGACGTTCACGGCCTCCGGGGAGAAATCGACCCCCGTCACCCTGTATCCGAGTCCTATCAGCGCGTCGGTGCTCTTCCCGCTCCCGCAGCCGATGTCCAATGCATCCCCGCTCCCGTCCAGCGGGTCCGGGAGCATGCAGTTCCCCCTCCACATCCTGCCGTTGGAGCGGTACAGCGCATCCCACGCATCCCTCTGTCCGGAGCCCATGGCGGCCCATGACCCAGGAACTCTTTATAAATACGGTTTAGAGATACGGTCATCCGCTGGAAAAAGGGGTAATCATGTACTGGAACCCGAGAATCGAATGCATGCCGACCGAGGAGCTGAAGAAGCTCCAGTACCGCGAACTCAAGGAACTCGTCTACAAGCTGTACTCGTTCAACAGGTTCTACCACGACCGCATGGTCCAGAACAACGTCCACCCCGACGACATCACCTGTCTGGAGGACATCACCAAGCTGCCGTTCATGTACAAGCAGGACCTCCGCGACAACTATCCGGACAAGCTGTTCACGGTCCCGAAGAACGAGGTCGTGAGGTATCACGTTTCATCGGGTACCACCGGCAAGCCCACCCTCGTGGGGTACACCCAGGGGGACCTGAAGTACTGGACGGATGCGCTGGCGCGTTCCCTGACATCCATCGGGATCGGTCCGGGGGATGTCCTGCAGGTGTCCTACGGGTACGGTCTGTTCACCGGGGGACTCGGATTGCATTACGGAGGGGAGGCGGTCGGAGCGACCGTGCTCCCGTCGAGCACAGGGAACACCCAGAGGCAGGTCGAGCTGATACAGGATCTCGGTGTGACCGCTATCGCATGCACCCCGTCGTTCCTGATCCACCTGGGAGAGGTGGCCGCGGCGATGGGAGTGGACCTCAGGAGGGACACCAAGCTGAGAAAGGCGGTCCTGGGAGCCGAGCCCTGGTCGGAGAGCATGCGCGCCCACATCCAGAACGATCTCGGGATAGATGCGTACGACATCTACGGAACCTCCGAGCAGGCGGGACCCATGTTCACCGAGTGCGAGAGGAAGGACGGCATCCACATCGCCGGGGACATCATGTACGTGGAGATCGTGGACCCGGATACCGGGGAGCCCGTATCCAAAGGGGACAAGGGCGAGATGGTTGTGACGATGCTCCGCAAGGAGGCTATGCCCATCATCCGCTACAGGGTCAGGGACATAACGCACCTGATCGAGGAGCCCTGCGCATGCGGACGCACGTCCCCGCGCATAGGGAGGATCACGGGCAGGAGCGACGACATGCTGATCATCCGCGGAATCAACGTGTTCCCGTCCCAGGTGGAGTACACCCTGATGAGGATCCCCGAGGTCGGGGAGCAGTACATGATCTACGTCTCGAGGACGGGATCCCTGGACGAGATGACCGTGCAGGTGGAGATCAGGGAGGAGGCCTTCAGCGACAAGGTGGAGGAGATGCAGAGGCTCAAGGCGAAGATCGAGGCCGAGCTGAAGAAGTACCTCAACATCTACGCGAAGGTCGAGCTCAAGGCCCCCGGGGAGCTGCCCAGGTTCGAAGGGAAGGCCAAGAGGGTCGTCGACACCAGGGTCATTTGAAACTCCAACGCCCCGGGGGGACCCGGGGCCTTTTCACTTTTACATCGAATCGGTCAAACCTCGATTCTCTTCGGCAGTCTACATTTCGAAGAGTTTTGGGTCATACTGACTGCAACCTGCTTCTTTTATAAACTAGACCTGATTTTTTCAGTTTTGACTATTCGGAGACGGTATCTCGCAGGTATCGTATCCGACCGAACCGAGAACAGATGAAGGGGAATGGAAAGATGGAGCAGAGAACCGGAAATGGGGGCGATTGCTGATGGGCGACCGCATCTGCATCAGACTGACAGATGGAGTCAAAGTCACGCCGACGTTCTACGGGCATTGGTGCGGGCTTAGCGGGTTGACAGAGATGAACGAGGTCATCAGCGAGCCAGCCAACACCATCGGCGGGATGATGTGCAATTTCATCGTCAGAATCACTGGGGGCCAGACGCAGGAATGCTCATTCGATATCTGGAACGAGGGGGAGGATGACAATGCGGCAGATTGGGACTGGGG
>CAVABN010000101.1:0-4937 GCA_963586845.1 Bifidobacteriaceae bacterium | reverse complement strand
CGTCCAAGGCGCGGAACAGATTGCGCATCTCGTCGCATCCGGATGCCCTGCGGAATATGTCCGTGCAAGCCTCCAAGGACCTGATCGCATCCTCATTCTCCTTCAGACCATCGGGGACGTCGCCGTCCTCCAGGTGACGACGGCAGATCTCCGCGGCCTCGTCCTCGGATATCCCGAGGAGCTTCTCCAGCGGGACCGCGTCCCCGTGCGGGAACCTCATGGCCTGCACGGCGAACTCCTGCGCCTCCTGATCCGAGAATCCCTGTCCGAATATGTGGAAGCCCTGCGGGATGAGGGAGAGACGGATGTCGTCCAGTTCGTGCTCCAGATCGTCTATGTCCGTCGGGAGCCTCATCTCCTCCGCCTTCCGGTTGATGACGTCTAGGACGTTGGAGCTCCTTCCCGCGTCGGATATCAGGCTCTCCCTGTACTCCGCGATCAGCCCCTCCAGTTCCGACAGATCGCCGTAGAGCCCGCTCCTCGCGTACGGTGGGGACATGTAGCTGACGAGGGTCGCGTGGGTACGGCGCTTGGCCAGCATGGCCTCCGAGGGGTTCCCGGTGTAGTAGATGTAGAAATGCGGGATGTCCCCCATGACCAGATCCGGGAAGCAATCCCCGGACATCGCGTTCTCCTTACCCGGGAGGAACTCGACGGTCCCGTGGGTCCCGATGTGCACCACCGCGTCCGCTTTGAACGTGTCCCTTATCCATTCGTAGAACGCCAGATACTGATGGTGCGGCGGGGTGTATGGGTCGTGATACTGCTGGGAATCCCCCTCGGTCGAGGATCTGGGGGGCTGGATCCCGATGAACAGGTTCCCGCGGACCATCCCGGGGATCATGTAGCGGCCGTCCTCGGTCATCACTTCTCCCGGCGGGTCCCCCCACTTCTCAGTCACGGACGAGGGATGCTCGCGCATATCGTCCGACAGGATGAGGGCGTCCCTGTCCGGCTGGATCCACTCCCCGCCGTTCAGGAGCCCGTTCGACAGGAAATGACGCTTCAGGTCCTCCGCGGATATCGGCTCCGTCGAGTAACCGGCATCGTGGAAGGAACGGGTTATGGCGGATATCGATCCCAATGTATCGAGGAACGAGCCGCCGAAGAGGTTGTCCTCGCCCGGAGGGTAGTTGTACCCGACGATGGCGACCCTCTTCCCGGACCGGGGGAGGTCGCGCAACCTCAGCATGCCCCGTATCTTCCCTGTCAGACGCGACAGCCTCTCCTCGATCACCCTGACCTCGGACAGCTGGATCCCCCATTCCTCTATGAACTCGGTCTCCTCGTTGACGCCCACGGGGAAGATGCAGGTCCCGCCGTCCAGTTCGGGCATGAACCCGTTGATCATGAACTCCATCACCTGGAACCCGGAGGTCCTGGACCTCCACTCCTCAGATGTGGAGCGGGTCAGGAAGCATGGCCTGAGGAACGGGGCGTCGAGGTCGTTTATCATCTGCATGGCCGCGGTGCTGCTCCCGCCCATCGGTCCGGATATGAGCCTGAATCCGATGAATCCCACGATGAGGTCCGGGGAATCGCCGATGAGTTCCCTGATTGGACCCGTGTCGTCGCTCCCGAAACGGTTGAACGCTATGGGGAGGACGTTGGCGAATCCCCTGATGGCCTCGGCGACCCTCGCGAGAGCGGGAAAGGTATCCGACGGGTAATTGGAGGCGTTGAACATCAGGACGACCGTCCTCCTCCCAGAGATCCAATCCTCCCTGGATCCGATGTACGAATCCCTCGAATGGTAGATCCTCCCGTCGGAGGGCTCCTTGATGAAGATCCCGCCCTCATCGACGAACGGCACCGGATCCGGGAGCGTGTCGTACCCGAAATAGGTCTTCAGAACAAGATTCATCGCCGACTCTATGTCGCCGGGGTCGCACCTGCGGAAGTAATCGCAGAAACGCTTGATGTTAGCCGCGTCCTGCTTGTTGGTCTTGAACCTCTTCTCGTCGAATCCGCCTAATCTGTCGCTGACGGGCCCCAGCCCGTTCATGACGATCCTCTGCGACTTGCTGGACATCAGCGCCGGCGTCAGCGCCGAGACGATGCCCCCGTCCGCTCCCATGAGGTCGAGGATCTGCAGGTCGGAGTTGCTGATGTCCTCAGCCGCTCTCCCGGTATCGATGCGCGAAGCCGTCGAATCGCCGCAAAGGTAGTAGATGCGGAATTCGAGGTCGGGGAGTGAAGCGGAGACCTTCCTGGCGTAGGCCGCCATCTGCCTGACCGCGGGGGTCGATACGGATACCACTACGACCTTGGTCAATCGGACGCCTCCGCTCATTCCGTGGCGCCGTCCGGGACCGGATCGTGGCGGCAGGCATCCTGCTCGATGCATGTCGCGCGGGAATCCTTCCCGGTGCTGACAGGGGCCTTGAGGATGACGTGCGGATGGTCCTCGTACCTGATGACCTCCGACTCGACGCCGTATGCCTGGCGGATGTTCTCCTCGGTGACGACCTGGTCCGGCGTCCCTGCGGCGAAGATGGTCCCGTCCTTCAGCAGGATCATCCTGTCCGAGAACTTGGCGGAGATGTTGATGTCGTGGCTGATCATCACCACCAGCAGGTCCTGCGTCCTCGATAGGTCCCTGAGTATGCTGGTGACCTCCAGCTGGTGCCTTATGTCGAGGTTCGACGTCGGTTCGTCCAGGAGCAGGATCTGAGGATCCTGCGCCAATCCCCTGGCTAGCATGACCTTCTGGTGCTGTCCCGCCGAGAGCTCGTTGAACGGCCTCATGGCGAGATCGTCTATGTCCAGCATCTTCAGCACGTTGTAGACGATGTTGAGGTCCGCCTCCTTGGGCCTCCACCCGGTATGGGGGCTGCGGCCCATCAGGACGGTGTCTACCACGGACAGCGGGAACGTGTCCGAAGACGTGTACGGGACGTACCCGATGATCTTCGCGATGTCCTTGAGCTTCATCTCGGAGACGTCCTGGTCGTTGACCATCACCGTCCCGCCGCTGGGCTTGAGCACCTTGTTCATGCAATGGATGAGAGTCGATTTCCCCACCCCGTTCGGTCCGATTATGGTCACGAACTGCGGACCCTCCAGGTCCAGGACGATATCCCTGAGGACGGGGACGCTGGAATAGCCGAACTCCATCCCGTCGATATTGATGCGCATACGATCAGCTCCAAATCTTGTTTCTGTGTCTGAAAAGGATGTACAGGAACAGCGGTCCTCCGACGGCGGCCGTTATCACTCCGACCGGGACCCCGGTCACTCCGACGGATTTCGCCACGCAGTCCGAATACAGCAGCAGCATCCCGCCGAAAGCGGCGGATGCCGGAATGAGATACCTGTTGTCCGATCCGACGAATATCCTCACGATGTGCGGGGCGAGCAGTCCGACGAACCCTATGCTCCCTGTGAAACTGACGGCCATGGCGACCGTCAGGGCGGTGACAATGAGGATCCTTATCCTCATCGCATTGGCGTCCACCCCGAGGGCGGCCGCGTTGGCATCGCTCATGGCCAGGATGTTGATGTTCTTGGCCATCAGCTGCATGAATATCACGGCGACGACCGCCGCGACGAATATGAATATGAGATTGTCCCACGTGATGGCCCCGACAGTGCCGATGTTCCACACGTAGGCGGTCTTGTGGTCCTGGGGATCCGCGACCAGCATCATCAGCGACGTCAGCGCGCTGAAGGTGTACATCACGCCGAGACCGGCGAGGATCATCATGGTGGACGAGGCGTGCTTGATCTTCGAGATGAGGATGATCGCCAGTGTGGGGATCAGAGAGAACACGAACGCGTTCACCACGATGGCGTTGTATCCCGTGAGGCCGGGGATGAGACAGATCCCCAACGAGATCGACAGGATGGCGCCGAAGCCCGCCCCGGACGATATCCCCGTGGTGTACGGGTCGGCGAGCGGGTTCTTCATGATGCTCTGCATGGCGGCGCCGCACACGGCCAGGATGGCCCCGATCATGAATGCGCCCAATGCGCGGGGGATGCGCAGGGTCCAGACGATCTCGTCCTTCTGCATCCCCAGGGGATCGGTGGCGATGTTGCCCGTTATGTGGTCCCAAATGATGGAATAGGACTCGATGAACCCTATGTCGGCCTTCCCCAAGCATATCTCCAGGCCCAGGGCGACGATTGCGAGGATCCCGCATGCCGTCGCGAAGACGACCTTCTTCGAGATCCCTACGTTGTACTCGTGGATCTCCCTCGAGTTGTCGAACATGTCGTCGAAACGGCTCACCACATCTCCCTCCTGGACCTGAGGATGAACAAGAGGAACATCGGCCCTCCGATGAACGATAGAACGACCCCGACGGAGATGTTGTCCAGCAGGGTCCTGGCGATGATGTCCGATACGACGATGAGCAGTGCGCCCACGACCATCGAGGCGGGGACCAGGACGCGGTTGTCCACCCCGACCATCATGCGCGTCATATGGGGCACGACGAGCCCCACGAATCCGAGGACGCCGGTGACGGAGACCTGCTCCGCGACCATGACGGACATGACGAAGAGGCACAGGTTCCTGAACTTCTCCGTGTCCAATCCGAGGCTCTTGGCCCCGGCGTCGCCCATTGAAATGAGATTGAGTTGTTTGGAAACGACTATGAAGAAGATGGATCCGGCGATGGTTATCCCGGCCATCAGGGGGATCTTGTCGGATACCACGTAGTTGAGGGTCCCGACCATCCATTTGTAGACCTCCTGGGATTTCTCGGCCTCGGCGCCCATCATTATCAGCTGGGTGATCGCCCCGAACATGAACGTCATCGCCAGACCGGCCAGGATGACCGTGGTCGGGGAGACGTTCCTCATCTTGGTGACACCGACGATGACGAGCGCGGGGATGATCCCGGTGATGAACGCGTTGAGCATCAGGGCCATCTCGTCGCTGAGGAACGGGAGGGTTATCCCGAGCACTATGCCCGCGGAGAGCCCTACCA
>CAVABN010000100.1:0-4947 GCA_963586845.1 Bifidobacteriaceae bacterium | reverse complement strand
CTACGACGAGGGCGATGACGGTCACAGGCTGATACGGGACCGTGCGCAACACAGCGGCCATGCACAGGACCATGACCGCGACCATCAGCAGCAGACGGCGGACGTCGATCCTCTCGCGTTCCTCCCCCGTATCCGAACAGGGGCCGTCGCGGCAGGTCAGGCGCATCAGCATGAACAGGACGACGGCGCCCACCAGGACCACGGGGCCGGTGACCGAGAGGAAATCGGTCAGAGGGACCTCGTACTTCGAGCTGAGGAAGATGTTCTGAGGGTTCCCGAACGGCAGCAGCATGCTCCCCAGATTGGCCCCCACGGTCTGGAGGACGGCGACGGGGGCCGCGAGGTCCATGCGTCCGGCCCTTCCCAGGACCAGGAAGGCGAACGGCACGAACGTCAGGAGCGACACGTCGTTGGTGATGAACATCGACAGGACGGTCGGCACCAGGATCAGGACGGCGCATACGGACGCCATCCCGCCGCTCCTGGAAAGGAGCCTCGATGCGAGGTCCTCCAGCGCACCCGTGTTCGCTATGGCCGCGATCACGGCCATCATGGACAGGAGGATGCACAGGGTGCGGAAGTCGATGTAATCCAGATAATCGGCCGACGGGGGCACGAGAAGCATCGAGATTACGGCGAGGACGAACGAGGCGATCAGGACCTCCTGGCCCTTCGCCATCTCCCGGATCCTCCCCGCCGATTGCATGGGTCTCCGACCCTCCACGCCGTATTTCACGTTTGCCGAACGGGTTAAATCGGTCCCTTCCAATCGGGTTCCGGTGACTGATATGACCGTCAAGGACGACGTTATCAAGGCAATGAAAGAGGCCGGCAAGCCCATGAGCGCCGGCGAGGTCGAGAAGGCCACGGGCATCGACAGGAAGGAGATCGACAAGGCGTTCAAGGAGCTCAAGGCCGAGGGCGCCATAGTCTCCCCCGTCAGGTGCAAGTGGGAGCCCGCCCAGTGAGGGCGGGAAGCCGGCCCGAGGGCCGGCCCAAATCACTTTTTCTCAGCTCTTTTCCTGGTCTCGGACATCAGGATGCTGGTCATCGGGATCCTTCCGGATCTGAGCGACCTGTCGAGCAACCTCCTGAGGTCGGCATCCGAGATCATCCCGGTCGACAGCAGCTTCCCGAGGACCTCGGAGTCCCCGGTGGAAACGGCCTGCTCCGCCCTGGGCATTATCCTGTCCGAGATGAACCTGCGGTATTTGTCGCGATTCACATCCGTAAGTCCCACTGGGTCCACCAGCCTGCTGAGGGCGACCTCGGGGGTCAGCCTCATGTACAGGCTCAGGACGGCGTCATCGAATTCGGGAAAGCTCATGGGGTGGTTGGCCATGAACTCGAAGGAGAACTCCTTCCCTTTGTTGGGGCACTTCACGACGCAGTCGTTGCTGCAGAGGAGCTTGAACGTCTCGAAGACCTCGAGTTCTCCCTCGTAGCGGATCTCCACGATGCCGGTGGTCCCGTCGAGGGCGGAAGGGTCCATGGACGCTACCGTCGCCGGTATGACGAGGGTCCTGGCGCTGCCTCCTCTGGAATCGGTCAGGAACCTGGGTCCGATGGATGTGACGGGTGATCCGTTCACGTTGTCCGGGACGACTATCGTCTTGTCGATGGTGGTGAGCTTCGTGATCCTCACGCCGGACTGCGTGATGTCGAAATCGACCTTGGATGTCATTCCAACCCCTCCAACGCCTCTTCTATGCGCCTGTCGTGACCGGCGGAGAGCATCTCGTCGTTGTATCTGTAGAGCGGGCCGTCGGGTTCGGAGTACATGACGATGCAGTAGCAGCCGAGGAGTCCCGACAGCAGGGACACGGGCTCCTGTCCCGCGCCGAAGGACTTGCGCATGAACTCCATGGCGTTCTCCAGGCGGGCGTTGAACCTCTTGAAGCACGCCTCATCCCTCCTGTGGACCTCCTCGCGGAACGCCACGATGGCATCGTGGGTCGGTTCGAGGTTCTGCAGGGCGGACAGGCGGAACGCCGCCGACCTGGATGCGTCGCGGGTGACGTTCGCCGCCAGGGCGGCGGTCAGCCTCTTCTTGGCGACGTTGACCGAGCAGGACGCGTCGTCGCAATCCAGCTGATCCGCCAGGGCCGCCAGGTCCCTCACGTCCATGCCCTCCTCGGCATCGGCGTTCAGCGAACCGATCATCACGGATATGACGGACAGCTTCTCCTCCGGTCCGGCGTCGGACAGTGAGGATTCGTCTCCCACCGCTCCGTCCAGGATGCCGTCCACATCGTTCTCCTCGCGGTACTTCCTGTGGAAGTCCAGGTACCTCTTGAACTCGGCAGCGATGTCGGGGCTGCGGATGTATTGGGAGATGAGGTTCACATCGACCGCCAGACCGAGCCTGTCGTGCTCCTTCAGCACCATCGAGAGGTCCTCCCAGGCGCGGGGGGTGGCGAACTCCGGGCCGGAGGGGGTGTTCTCGATCACCAGCAGGTTCTGGGGTTTGATCTGCAGATAGTACGTCACCGCATCGTGCACGCCGGCGCTCATCGCATACCTCAGCCAGACGTCGGAATCCGCCTCGACCTCGATGAGCCTGATCCTGTCCAGGGTGGCGATGTCGAACTCGCGGGCGGACGAATTGAACTCCGGGGGATTGCCTGCGGCCACCAGCACCCAACCGTCGGGGATGCGGTGCGGTCCGAACTTCTTGTTCTGCAGGAGGTCGAGCATGGCCGCCGACAGGGTCTCCGACACGCAGTTGACCTCGTCGATGAACAGGATGCCCTGCTTCATGCCCTGGTTCTCGATCGCGTCGTACACGGAGGCGATGATCTCGCTCATGGTGTACCTGGTGATCGGGATCTCGTCGCCGCCGAACGAGCGGTGCTCGATCATCGGCAGTCCGATGGCCGACTGGCGGGTGTGGTGCGTCATAGCGTAACCGACGTACCCGATCCCGAGCTCCGCGGCGACCTGCGACATTATCGCCGTCTTCCCCAGTCCCGGCGCCCCCATGACGACCAGGGGCCTCTGCCTCGCGCGGGGGATCAGATAGCTCCCTCCCGCATCCGTATCCAGATACGCCGCAACGGCGTCCCTGACGCAATCCTTGGCTTCCTGTATGTTCATCTCATGCCACCTTGTTCTCCAATTCCCCCGTCCTGACCACGAGTCTCATCGCCCAGGGCGGGACGTCGTGCTCCAGGTAACGGTCGTCGCAGAACACGAACGCCGTATCGTACGGGGGGCGTCTCTCCGGGTACGTGCCCATGCCGTCGGTGAAGTACATCAGGCCCCTGAGGTCCTTGAACTCCCCCTGTTCGATGAGCTCGTCCACGTATCTGAAGACGGGACGGAAGTCGGTCCCCTTCCCGCCCATGAGTTTGAATCCGGATATCAGGAGGCGCAGATCCGCCTCCGACCTCACGACCGAGTCCGATCTGACGGTCTCGTCGCATTGTATGATGTGGAGGTTCACGCCCGTCCCCACCCCGGACTGGCGCAGGACCGCGTAAGCCTCCTCCAGGAACGCGGTCACGGGTCCGCGCATGGTGGATCCCGACGTGTCTATGGCGATGACGAACTCCTCCACCCTCCTGGAGTCCGAGGATTCCAGCGAATCCATCAGGGGGATGTTCCCGTAGGTCTGGAGCCCGTACGTGTAGTAGATGGGATCGAACTCGTCCATGCTCTCCCTGACGCTGGGCTTGCGGGTCATGAACTTCCTGAGGAACGCGCGATAGTCGCAGCGCTTCCTGTTCCTTATCTTCAAAATCGAGACGAACGCGTCCGTGGCGCCGTCCGTCCTTCTGACGAACCCCTCCACCTCGGCCATGGCCTGCTGCGCCAGCTCCTTCCATTCGCCGGAGTCGGATTCCGGATGGGAGGTGTCGTCGTCCTCGGTGAACATCCTCGTGTACAATCCGATCTGCCACTCGGACATCTCCGAGAGCACGGCTTCGAGGAGATCCGGGGCGGGGGCGCCGGCGCGCTTGAAGCACTTCTCGCAGGCGTACATCCTGTCGTCCCTCCCTTCGACGGAGGTGTGGGGCGTGTCCATGGAATCCAGGACGTATCCGACGATCATGTCCTCGGCCAGCATCCTGTACCTGTTCCCGCGGGCGTTGGGATGGCCGAGGATGCAGTGCATCACGCAATGCCCTATCTGGCGGACGATCCTGTTGGGGTCGGCGCGGTAATCGGAGATGACGGTGTCCTCGCGGAAGATGATGGTCTTCCCGTCGCAGGACGGGAGCCCGTCGCCGGGTTCGACCTTCCTCTGCAGGGAGAGGACGGCCATGGTGAGGAAGCGCATGTCGAGGCAGAGCCTGTTGGCCGACGTGGACACGATCTCCTCGGCCACGGCCATGCGGTTCATTCCTTCGCCCCCATCCTCTGGTATTTCGCTTCCAGGACGGCGGCGTCGTCCTCCCCCAGCTCCCCCAGGATGTAGTTGAAATCCGATTCGGAAAGCTTGTACAGCTTGTCGGTCCTGACGTGGGACCTGGAGTCCAACCCGGCCTCGTAGGGCTCCATCGGCCGCATGTATGCGCCGTCGTGGGGATGGGTGGTCACCATCATCACGTCATACTTCTGACCTTTGCGTCCGAGCACGACCACGGGACGGTCCTTGGAGCCGTCGCGGCCGTCGAAACGGACGTCCGCGCTCCACACCTCCAGCGGCCTCGGGGCCTTGTTCCTCCCCATGCTCGGCTTCATAGCGCGTCCAAGTTGGTCGGAGGTTATATCCATAGCGGGTAGCAACTCGCTTAAATCCCTGGCTGGATGCGTGCTCGGATACGATTTCCCAGCACGTTTTCCGGGTATTCAGCGCGATCATCCAGCCGATGGGAATGTTTAAATCCATGATGCAAATCGGGGAATCACCGGATTCATTTGGGCAAGTAGATCAGCCCGGTAGATCGCTGCCTTCGCAAGGCAGAAGTCGCGAGTTCGAATCTCGCCTTGTCCACTCTCTTA
>CAVABN010000099.1:0-5069 GCA_963586845.1 Bifidobacteriaceae bacterium | reverse complement strand
ACACCTATCAGTACCTGGGATACGGGGTTTATCTGGGGAGCATGTCCGGCGACAAGCTCATGTCCCTTTCTGGGGCGTCGGCCACTGGGAAAAAGATCAGGGCGGAGTACCGTACCGCGGTTCAGCTCAATGCTGTCCACAACGGCCATCCCCTCCTATGGAACTGGTGGCAGTGGCGGTTGAAATGCTTCCTTGACTACGTCATGGCCAAGAACTTCGACCTCCAGGCCGCGGTGGGGAACGGCGGTAGAGCTTTCAATTCTCCGACCACGGGGGGAACGGATGCCATGGGGCCGTATGCGGGCGACGTCTCAGCCGAGGACACGGATGCCAAGATGCTCATCGAGAACGAGTGGGGTTGTAAATCACAATTCGTCGACGACGCCTACGCCTCTGGGACGTATGTGTATGTGGGGCAGAGCTCCAGTCCATCCGACAGCACCTCGGGCAAGACTGCGCTTAAGATTTTCAATATTACAGGAGATTCGACGACCGGATTCCCGAAAAGCGTAAAGGTCGAGGACACAACCTGGGGCTTGGGGAACGACGTATCTGGAAGCAGAACGAGGGGATTATGCGATTATCAGAGTCTGGGTTCTTCTACAAGCTCCGTTCCGCACGTCGGTGGCGCTTCTGGTAGCGTGTCCAGCGGGAATGCTGGTCCGGGTGGCCTGTATCGCGACTCCGTGGCGAGCTCCTACACCAGCATCGGGGCTCGCCCGGCCTTCGTCTTCGACTTGTGAGGGCCGTCCCCGGCCCGACCGAACCTTAGGAGGACCCATGCGCCCGGAAGAACGCACGGCAGGGAGGTGCGGATAAACCCCTTACCTCACGGTCCAGCGCGCTGCGCGGACAGGCCGAATGGAACGCAGTTCCGACGACGTGTCCGTTCCGAACGTCGGTGGCGCTTCTGGTAGCGTGTCCAGCGGGAATGCTGGTCCGGGTTACCTGAATCGCAACTCCGTGACGAACTCCAACACCAGCATCGGGGCTCGCCCGAACTTACCTCAAGCCTTCATTCTCCATCCGGCCCCGCCCCTCGGCGAAACAGAACAAGGGAACACCGACCTAGTAGGGCTCCGGCTTCGGACGGTCGGGATACAGGTATAGGCATGGTCAAGCGCAAGGGGAATCTCTTCGGCCTCCTCGTATCCGAGGAAACCATACGCGAGGCGTACCGCAGGAGCAGGCGGGGCAGGACGCACCGCAGGGACGTCCGCGACGTGGACGCCGACCCCGCTCCCCACATGGCGGAGGTCCGCAGGATCCTCATGGCAGGGGAGTACCGGAGCGGGACGTACAGGGCGTTCACGGTCCGGGACGGGGGGAAGGAGAGGGAGGTCCACGACATCGACTACTTCCCCCACAGGATCGTCCATTGGGCGCTCATTCTGACCATACGCCCGATCCTGATGGGATACATCGGCGACTGCTCCTACGCGGCCATGGAGGGGCGGGGGACCCACCTGGCCCTGTCCCGCCTGAGGAAGGCGCTGCGCGAGGATCCCGAGCGGACGCAGTGGTGCTTCAAGATGGACGTGGTCGGGTTCTTCCGGAACATCGACAAGGACCGCATGATGGCCAAGCTCGGGCGGCGCATCAAGGACCCGCAGGTCCTGGAGCTCTGCCGGGAGATAATATTCGGTTATCCGGGTCCGGGCCTCCCGGTGGGGAACCTGACCTCGCAATACTTCGCCAACCTGTACCTGGCGGATGTGGACCGCCACATGAAGCAGGTGTTCCACTGCGAATACTACTACCGCTACATGGACGACATAGTGATCCTGGGGAAGTGCAAGGCTTGGCTCCGCCGGGTGAAGGTCAGGATGGAGAGGCTCCTCCGGGAGGAGGGGCTGGAGATGAAGGGGAACTGGCAGATATTCAGGGTGGAGGACCGCGGCATCGACTTCCTGGGGTACCGCATCTTCCATGATTTCTGCCTGCTCCGGAAGGGCACCAAGACCCGCCTCAAGAGGGCCTGCGCGGAGGTCCGCGCCAAGCTCGATTCCGGCGGTGTGCCCGATGCGGGGGACCGCGGGCGCATGGCGTCCTACAGCGGGATCCTCCAATGGTGCGACGGCCACAGGCTGGCGCGGGAAACTGTTTGCGCGATATAGGAGGATCCGAGATGGAGATCAGGAACAGCATGTCGGCCGTGAGGCCGAGGGAGTGGACGGAGGGCCCCACGGGGCGCATATACGCCTACGGCGCCGAGCGCGTCCAGGCGGAGAACGAAGACGGGGTCACGGAGATGTGGTCCTACACCGAGATATGGTTCCCCAGGGGGGAGTACGAGCTCGTGAGGGCGGGGATGCTCCCGCCGGGGGTGGAGGAATGGACGGCGGAGCTCCGCAGGATCGAGAGGTCCGCCCTCCACGACGAGGCCGACCGCAGGATCGCCAAGGCGGCGGACATGGTCGAAGCGGGAGGAGGGAAGGAGTGGACGGAGTACGCCGCAGCACTCCGCAGATGGAAGATGGCGGTGAGGGCGACGGCGGCCGCGGGGGGATTCCCGCAGACCGTCGGGTACCCGGAGATGCCGACGGCCCCGGAGTGATGGCATGGCCGCCCCTTCCATCACCACCAAGACGTGGACCGGCGACCCCGACGAGAGGTTCACCTACGCGGACATGAACCGCATCACTGGGAACGTGAACACCCTCAGGACGTATCTGGGGATGGATGCGCTGGAGTTCGTCGCCGCCACCCGCTCGTCCATGTTCCTCTACACCGAGGCCCAGAAGATCGAGGACAGCATACGGGTGATGGCGGAGGGCCTGAGGATGACGGTCCCCGACGTCACGCCCTGGGGGCCCGGGTCGTACATAAACTACCAGGTCCTCAACCGTTGGGAGCGGAGCCTGCAGGTCATCCGCGACTACGCCGACGACGGGAAGGTGGGCGTGCTGTTCAGATCCCCCTGCGACATCGACGCCACCTACGAGGTCGCGGTCATCACGACGGGCGCCGTGTTCATGTCGGGGGACCGGTGGAGCAAGGAGATGTACGTGCGCCTGCTGCGCTCCATCGGATACGTCCTCCGCATCTCCTACGCGGGGGATACCTACACCCGCACGTTCCTCCCGACGTCCAACACGGCCATATCCCTCGACGACGCGTTCTGCCACGTGACCGTCACGTGCTCCGAGCCCATGGAGGCCGTGATGTACAACGGGCACGCGCTGGACCATGGCGGGGGCGCCGTGGCGGAGTTCGATGTCATCCGGGTCACCGGAGGGAGGACCGTGGCCGCCGAGGTGGCCTCGGACGCCCCGACCTACGGCGGGGTGTCGACGGAGATGATCTACGGGTACTCGGCCAAGGCCACCGTGGTCCCGAGCTCCGCCGCCAAGGCGGTCTCCCTGACGCCGGTGAAGGTCGGCAACGACGTGCTCATAGCGCAGTCCGGCACCCTGACGGTGCCCACGGCCGGTTCGTACAGGATATATGCGATCGGGGGCGGGGGACGCGGGGGCGACACCGTAACGAAGGGGACCGGAAGCAGTCTTTTCGAGGTCGGAGGCGGCGGAGGATTCTCGGGCCATGTGGCGGAGAGCACCGTCGCGTTGACCGCGACATCATATGATGTCGTCATCGGGGCCGCATCGCAGGACACGAAGTTCGGGAACCTCGTTGTCGCAGAAGGCGGATATGGGGCAAGCTCGCCCGGCGGCGGGGCCTCGGGCGGCGGGTCCGGAGGAACTACGAACGGTTCCTCCTGGCCTACCGCAGGTTCCGGTTCTCTTTATGGTGGCGGAGGCGGCGGAGTCGGATCGGGCTCTTCAGGCGGGTCCAAGGGTGCCAAGGGAGGGGTCAAGGGCGGAGACGGTTCCGCCTCCGCCACGGCCGCCGGCGGTAAAGGCGGCGGATACACCAGCATCTACGTGTTCGGCGGGTCCGGGGGCGGCGGAGGATACTACGCCGACGGAGGGGCGGGCGGAGGAACTCCGAACACCCAGTCCAATATCGCGGGATCAGGAGGAGGCGGCGGATGCATGGGAGGAACCGGAGGCCGCGGCGGGGATCCCGGCGAGGCCGGCGCCGGCGGCAGGGGATACGGCGCCGGTGGAGGTGGCGGTGCGACCAGCGCGTACTACCTCGACGGGGTGTACGTCGGACCCAGCGCCGGTGGAGGTGGCGGCGGGGGGTACGGAACCATCCTCCTCGCCGAGTCCGGGACCGTCCACTATGACGGCGGCAAGGGAGGAAAGGGAGCTCCCGGATGCGTGGTGATAACGTTCATGCCGTGACGGAGGGGGCGGACAGCCCGCCCGCCCCTTCCTGAACCCTGTTTAAGTAAACTTGCGACCGTGTATCTCCATCCGCCGGCCCCCGCGTCGGCGGACGAGGTCGAACCATGGCATCTGCAAGATCCATCGCAATCGCAACCATCGCCCTGACGGCGGTCCTGGTGATCGCCCTGACGGCGTCCGCCGCCGACGCGGACGGGAGGAAGCAGGTCTTCCTGGAGGAAACCTCCTCCGAGGAGCCCGCCCCCGCCGTCCGCGTCACCGTGCAGTACGTCGTCGGGTCCGTGATCTACTCGGACCCCGTCGTGGGCGAGAACTACGCACTGAAATCGCTGGAGGCCCTTGGGGTCTCCATGGGGGACGGGAGGACCTTCCACGGGTGGTACGTCTACGACGCCGCCCCGGAGCCCCCCGCGGGCTACGTCCCCGCCACCACCTACGCCGCCGGGTCCGTGTTCTCGGTCTCCGACGGCACCAAGCTGTACGCGCATATAACCGTCGACGAGTACGACGTGAGATTCGCCTATGCGGACGGGAGGGTCATCGGCTCCTACGAGAAGATGACCTTCGGGGACGTCATCGACCTTCCTGCGCCCTCCGCCGACGGCGCCGAGGGGACCGTCCTGGAGTTCATCGCCAGTACCGGGTCCGTCTTCGCCGGGTGGTCCCTGGGCGATGTGCTGGTGCCGCCCGAGGCGGCGTCCGTCGTCGTCACCGGGGACGCCGTCTACGTGGCGGAGTACCGCACCGACGCCGTCCTGACCTTCGTGGTCGACGGCACCACCACCTACACCCACACCGCCTACGGCATCGTCATCC
>CAVABN010000098.1:0-5069 GCA_963586845.1 Bifidobacteriaceae bacterium | reverse complement strand
ATTTAGTATTCATGTACTCTAAAAGTATCCGTGTCATGCCTGGACACGGTTCGAGTGCAGCATCGGTGCCCGATAGACGTTTCCGTACATCCGTATACATTATTGGACTAACATACAGCATTGGAATGAACGCGGTCGGGCGGTCGTATTTCATCCTATGCGGAGGAATCAACACTACCTCCAGGACTGTACGCGCCGACGAGGTCGGAGGCACGGAAATCAACACGAAGGTAGGTCATTCGGCGACCCCCCGATTCCGCTTAAATACCCCATCGGCCTTGATTCGAATAAGAGCTGATCATCATGGTCACGAAGACATTGGAAGACATACCCGGGGTCGGCCCCGCAATCGCCGAGAAGCTGCGCGACTCCGGATACACCGAGATCATGGCCATCGCCGTGGCATCGCCCAAGGAGCTCGCCGAGACCTGCGAGATCGGGGAGAAGAAGGCCGCGGACATCATCGAGGGAGCGAAACTCTGCGCGGACATCGGCGGATTCGAGACCGGTGTCGACATCATGGAGAGGAGGAAGGCGGTGACCAAGCTCACCACCGGATCCAAAGCGTTCGACGACCTGCTCGCAGGCGGTCTCGAGAGCCAATCCATCGTCGAGTTCTTCGGGGAGTTCGGAAGCTGCAAGACGCAGGTCTGCTTCCAGCTCGCCGTCAACGCCACTCTCCCGGAGGACCGCGGAGGATTGGATTCCGATGTGATCATCATCGATTCCGAGAACACCTTCCGCCCCGAGAGGATCATCCAGATGGCCACGTACCTCGGGGTCGACCCCGACGTGACCCTCAGCAGGATCCACGTCGCCCGCGCGTTCAACTCCCAGCACCAGGTGCTCCTGGTGGACAAGGCCATGGAGCTGGCCCAGGAGATGAAGTGCAGGCTCATGATCGTCGACTCCCTGACGTCGCACTTCCGCGCCGAGTACGTGGGACGCGGATCCCTGGCCGAGAGGCAGCAGATCCTGAACCGCCACATGCACGACCTGCTGAACTTCGCCACCGTGAACAACGCCGTCATCGCCGTGACCAACCAGGTCGCCGCCAAGCCGGACGCGTTCTTCGGGGACCCGACCAGGCCCATCGGAGGACATATCGTGGGACACACCGCCACCTTCCGCATCTATCTGAGGAAGGGCAAGGCCGGCAAGAGGATCGCCAGGCTCATCGACTCCCCCAACCTGCCGGAAGGGGAGGCCGTGTTCATGGTGACCGAGGACGGCATCAAGGACGCCTGACCGCGTGGTTTAAGAGATGGGAGTCATCAACGGGGGCGTGAGCCCCCAATTCTTCTTCGAACTGTCAGGCGAGTCCAGGGACATGCCGCCGGCGGAGGCCGCCAGATGCATGGAGGCGGAGGCCGGGGAGTACAGGATAACGGGCAGCGGTCCCGGGTACCTCATAGCCGAGTTCGACCCCGCGGCGCTGGACGGCATAGCCGACCGCATCGCGATGACCAAGAGCATCGGCCGCTACCTCGGACGCTACGATCCCGACGACCTGTCGAACCTGGAGAACGCCGAGCTCCCCGAAGGTACGTTCGCGGTCCGCGGGAAGCGCTTCGAGGGCATGATGAAGGATGCGGACTCCCAGGGCATGGTCAGGCACATCGGGGGCATCCTGTCGAAGAAGAGGGATGTCAACCTCAAGGAGCCGGACTTCGTCGTCCGGATGCAGATGTGCGACGCCGTCCACGTCTACATCGAGGAGAGGGTCACCGAGACCGACCTGCTGGAGAAGCGCAAGGTCGGAGAACGTCCGTTCTTCTCGCCCATATCTCTGCACCCCAAATACGCCAGGGCGCTGATCAACCTGACCGGCGTCAAGCGCGGGGGGACCGTCCTGGACCCGTTCTGCGGGACCGGGGGGATCGTGATAGAAGCGGCGGAGATGGGCATGCGCGCCATGGCATCCGACTTCGATCCGGAGATGGTCGCCGGATGCAGGGAGAACATGCAGTTCTACGGTCTCGATCTGGCCGACTTCGACACGCTGGACATCGGCGACATCGGCGAGCGTTTCCAGAACATCGATGCGATATGCACCGACCCGCCTTACGGGAGATCGACGAAGACCGGCGGGGAGAACATCGACCACATCTACGCCAGAGCCGGCATCTCCATAGCGGAGTCCCTCAGACCGGGAGCCCGCGCGGGGATAGTGCTCCCCCATCCCATCGAATACGGTACGATGGCGCTGGAGGACACCTATATCCAGAAGGTGCACGGGTCCCTGTCGAGGCATTACCACATCTTCAGGAAGCCGGAGCGATCTCGTCGACGAACTCGTCGGTGACATCCGCCCATTTATCGGAACTCGGGAAAGTTCCTTCCAGATATGCCTCGGCGCCTTCGACGATCTCGTCGAAATCCTTGGTCCTCAGCCTCACCTGTCTGAAGCCGTCGCCGGAAGGCATCCTGACCTCCGCGATGAAGCTCCTGCCGAGGATTATGCCCTTGGTCCAAACGGACGCCTGGAAGAAGCTCTCCTCGGATTCGGGTTCGGGTTCGATGACCACGAACTCGCTCTCCCCGCTCCTGACGGACTCCAGACCTTCCAGGATGTGCTCCGGGGATGTCTTCTCCGCTTCCTTGGATTCGGTGGTCACGTACCATTCCGATGTCATGCCGAACGAATCCGCTGGAGCGTATTTCAAATCAACTAACATAGCATCGGTATGTGTCCATACACCCGATTTAGGATTCCGATCAACCAAGAACATGCAACATCGCAAGATTCAGAAAAAGATATTTACCCTGTTGTAATGTGCAATCGTCTTGTGTAGAGCATGCGGTTTCGTGTGTGCCCTAACGGGGGAGAGGCAAGGCGCGCCCCCCTACACGAGACAAATATCGATCACGTTCCCAATCAGAACTCCTTCAGACTTCAGTACCCATTTCATGAATCGTTCAATATCGTCTTCATAACATCGGCATACGTGCGCGGGCATGTGTATCCGCCCATCCCGTCATCTTTTTGTATTCATCCTACATGGATGTGCCAGAACGTGCAGCGGACGGCCGCGGGGACACCGCGACGGACGCCGGCACCATACGACGTGATCGCATGACTATTATGCAGAAGCTCCGCGACATGATGGCCGTGGAGGGGACCTTGCATGTGGCCCTCATCGACCCTGACAAGCAACCTCCGGAAGAGGCCGGGAAGATAGCGGCGAGGATGCTCGCCGCAGGGACCGATGCCGTCTTCATCGGAGGATCCACCGGAGTCACCAGCGAGAACACGACGTCCACCACGAAGGCGATCAAGGAGGCCACCGGGCTCCCCGTCATCATCTTCCCCGGAGGCGCCACCGCCCTGTCCAAGGAGGTCGACGGACTCCTGTTCATGAGCATGATGAACAGCAAGAGCCTGGACATGGTCATCGGAGCCCAGGTCTACGCCGCGCCCCTCGTCAAGAAGCTCGGCATCGAGACCATCCCCATGGGATACGTCATCGTCGAACCCGGCATGAAGGTCGGTCAGGTCGGACAGGCGGACCTCATCAAGAGGGACGACATCCCCCGGGCCTGCGCCTACGCCATGGCCGCCGAGATGCTCGGAATGGAGATGGTGTATTTCGAGGCGGGATCCGGAGCGGACGTCCCCGTCCCTCCCGAGATGATCCGCGCCATCAAGCAGTCCATCAGCATCCCCCTGATCATCGGAGGGGGCATCCGCACCCCCGAGGCCGCCAAGGCGGCACGCGAGGCCGGTGCAGACATCATCGTCACCGGGACCCTGCTGGAGCAATGTCAGGACGATTCCGTCCTGAAGGCCGTCGTGTCCGCGGCGAAGGGGGCCTGAACCATGAGCAACTGGGACGGACAGGACCGCCCCTCCTACAACACGCCCATCTCCCCCTCGGCGCCCATGTGGCTGACCCCCGAGGAGAGGGCCGCCGGGATCCACAGGGACCTCAAGGTCGCCGCCAGGCGCTACCTGTGCCCCAACTGCGGAAGGGAGTTCAGCCTGTTCCAGTCGAGGGCGGTCGCCTGCAAGGCGTGCCCCCAGGCGAGCCAGAACTGCCCCAACGTCCGCTGCCCCTACTGCGACAAGGAGTATCCGATAAGGGGATTCGTCGTCCCCGACAGCAAGGTGGACCAGGTCCACATGTCGCAGTACGCCGACAAGGTGTTCAACAACTGGCAGGACGCCTACGGCAACAACAGGCGTTGAAGCGTTTTCCAAGAGACGGTGCGACCGCAGGTCACCCGCCTCGTTCTTATTGTAAGAAGGGGCCGGAGCCCCAGTTTTCACCCGATCACTCGATGAATCTGATCATCTGGTTCAGGTTCTTGGCCTCGTTCTTCCCGACAAGGTTGAATCCGAGAGCTTCGTAGTAGGATACGAGGTCGTCCTTGCAATCCAGACGGACCATCCGACATCCTACGATCTTCTTCGCCTCGCCCAATCTCTCCAGTGCGAAAGCCGCCAATTCTCTTCCGATTCCTGCAATCGAATCCTCGGAGCGGGACAGCTGTCCGAGCAAGAATGCCTGGGCCACCCCCGTTTCGGATTCGATATTCATCCGCTTCAGCGTACTGTTGCTCAGAGTATTGTTGGGAGGGATGGTCATGCATTTGACACCCAATGTCACGAAACCCAAGATCTCGTTGTCACTGTCTCCCCTGAAACCGATGTAGGTCCTGGACAGATCCTTCTTCTCCATCATGATGGCATCCTGACGGAGGTAGACGGAGATTTCAGGGTTCTCTGATTCATGCGCGGACACGTAGCTCTGGACCAGATTGTTGGTCGCCTGCTCTCCGTACATCTGGATCAATTCAGACAGAGGGATCATTTTCGGCCTTGTCGTGCTCGTCTCCAGAATCATCCCTCGGTTCGATGTACTTCGCCATGACCTTGTCCATGAATTCCTTGGTGGCCCATTCGAAGTTCGTGATCCCTTTGCAGTGGTACGTGTACTTCTCCGGGTGAGCGAACAGCTCCTCGATGGCAGCCGCCTTCTCGGGCGTGTCGATGACCATGTCCTCGTAGAACGATTGGGTTGCCATTTCGATGACCTCTTGCGTTCGCATCATCGGAGTCGTTGATA
>CAVABN010000097.1:0-5085 GCA_963586845.1 Bifidobacteriaceae bacterium | reverse complement strand
TCTACGATGACGAGCATCTCTGCTCACGCGTTCGAGGGATGCATGTACATCAAGAAAATCAAGCTGGACGGCACGAAACTTGAGGAGATAGGTGAGGCAGCGTTCAAGAACACCGACATCACCTCTGTTAGCCTGCCGGCGTCGCTGGAATCGATCGGCACTGCTGCGTTCATGGGCTGCCAGGCCCTCAGGGAGATATCATTCGGAGGGAATTCTCAACTGAAGTACATATGGGCGAATGCTTTCACGGGATGCTCGTCCCTGCAGAAGCTCGAGCTCCCTTACGGGATACAGTCATTGAGCAGAGACAGTTCCCCGAATGACAAAGCATCAGAAGAGAGGAAACTGATCAACAGCGGTATGAGTTCCCTGTTCAAAGGATGCTCGAGCCTTTCCACGATCATTATCCAGGATAAGCCTGATGGCGTGACGACAGGACCTCGTTACACGAGCACCGCCGACGGCACGGCTGTGTTCGGCATAGGCTATGACAAAGTCAAAGCGCAATACGGCAAGAATGATGAGTATGGCATACCTCTGGACGTGAATTATGCAGGAACATGGGGTCTCATATGGGTCTCGCCGTTCGCGACCGAGGTCACACTGGATTCGAAAACCGAGTTCATACAGACGGATCTCAGCATGTGCTCGTCATTGGCGTCGTTCGATGTGGATCCTGGCAATGGTTGGTTCACTGCATCTGGCGGCATACTCCTTTCCAAGGACGGGAAGGCCTTGGCGAAGGTCCCTGTGGCGATAAAGGATGGAATCGTCAATGTGCCCGGCTCCGTCGAGACGATGACTTCCGATGCATTCCCGTCGAATGCCCAGATCGACGTCCTGACTTGGAGCGGCTCGACACTCGCTATCGGGAAGGATGCGTTCGGAGCCTGTTATATAGGCAAGATAGAGCTAACATCCGAAGGAAACGTAGTCTTCGAAGATTCCGATCTGGTATATGGCGCGAAAACGGAAGAGAAGAAGATGGACTTCGGATTCCTCGAGGTGGATTGCGGCGGAAAACTCACTATCGGTCTCGGTTCTCTGAGGTCGAAGACCGACCATAGCATCTCCATCACGTCGGATGAAATCGAGGTGAAGGCCTACGGCGAGGATGTCGGGAATAAACCTGAAGGTCATGTGTTCGCATCGAACATCCAATCGCTTACAGTATCTGTGAAGAGCACTGACATGGACTGGAAATCGATGTTCTCCGATACAAGATACTACAGCGTATCGGAGCTCGAGCTCACCGATGGCAGCGGCAAATGCACGGATCTGGTATCGCTGCTGACCGGCGGCTCGATCGTCAAGTCCGATGACACCAACGAGGACTTCAGCATCCGTGTGACCGCTGTGTCTAAGAACGGGGTCGAGTTCACCGTGGATTCCGAGCTCGGATATGTATACGACGATCTGGTGGTGAAGGTTGGAGAGACGGAGATCGATCCCGTCAAGGGCGTCTACTCGTACGCTCTCAACACGGATGTCGCAGTCTCCATAGCGCTGAAGAGCGAAACCGGCACCGTCACCCTGACATTGAATTTCGATGGTTCGAACGAGACCAAAACCATAACGAAGGGAAGGACCTTCCTGCAGTCGCAGCTGGACGCATTCGCTTCGGGCAAGGCCAAGGACGGATACTATCTGTACGGCTGGTATCTGGACGCGTCGTTCTCCAAGGCCTTCACGCCCTCGAAGATCGAAGCGGACACGACCCTCTACGCGAAGTGGGCGTTGGAGGACGGGATGGCCGTCAGATGGTATTCCGCGTCCGATTCCGTCTCCGCACAGCAGAATGGCAAGTACCTGTTCAACGGCGAGTACGTCGAGAGCGGCTCGAGCGTTCAATTCGTCTTCGCATCGCATGCCGACAGGGAGCTCCTGTGCTGGAAGGTCGACGGGAAGACGTTAGAGGACAGGAGCACGACTTGCACGGTCACCATCAACTCGGATGTGTCGGTCGCCACTCTGGAGAGGTACACGTCCCTATCGAACATACTCAACGGGGTGACCAGGGCTGTCGTGGACACGGACGACCTCATCCAGTCCTGGTCGTACAAGTGCAGTG
This sequence comes from Bifidobacteriaceae bacterium, assembly GCA_963586845.1. Lineage (GTDB taxonomy): Archaea > Thermoplasmatota > Thermoplasmata > Methanomassiliicoccales > Methanomethylophilaceae > Methanoprimaticola. The sequence goes on along the minus strand of CAVABN010000097.1, from coordinate 3,014 downwards.
TAGACGCATCCATGAGCGTGTGGACAGGGTTCCCCAGCGAACCGCTCATCCTGGACGACTACGTCTACTTCCGCACCGGCGACTGTCTGGTCAAGCTGGAGCTGGAAGACGGCACCATCGTCAAGGAGGTCGAGATCAAGGACACCACTGCGAAGACGTTCTACCTCTACCTCGGATACGGGGGAGGGTACATCCTGGACTTCCAGACCGGGAAGGCGTACGATTCGGACCTGAACGAGGCCTGGGCGATGCCTGTTGGGATCATCTCCGCGTTCTACACCCAGGGATACTTCTACGGCATAACGACCGAGGGGACTCTCTACAAGTTCAAGGAGGGCGGGAAAGTCACGAACGGTGCCTGGGAGAACGGGATCGCGACGACGTGGCACGGGCTGTACGGGACGACCGCGGCCCCTGTGTTCACTGACACGCACATCTACTTCATCGAAGCCTCCGGGAACGACCGTGCCGTCAGCGCAGTGAAGCTGGACGACGGAACGAAGACAACGCTCGATCTGACGAGCATGATAGGCGGGAAGTATCTGGACAACGGGTGGCTGACATCCTATGTGCACAACGGAACGACCTATCTGTTCTTGACATCTTACAGCACAGGTCTGTTCGATGAATCATCGAACGGGACTAAAAACGAGAAGGCGGTTCTGATATTCAAGGTGGGAGACGATGGGGATCTTTCAATTCACAGTTATATCAACATCGAGAAGAGCCTTGGGGCCGGATCCGCGTTCATCGCTTACGAAGGCCGCGGATACGTCCATTTCGGCGGTGAATTCTCCGGAAAAGATGGTGGGACGCTGTTCGTCTTCGACATGGGCAAGGTGCTCGCCAATCAGATCATAGAAAATGAGGAGTTCGTCCCGACGACAATAGAAGAGGAGGTCAATCATCCGTACGATACTACGCCGAGGACTGCCGCACAGGTGAAAGAGGATAACAATAAGCGCGGGTTGCTGTACTACGAGACATCCGTGTACACCCATGGGTCGATAGTCCTGAACGTCGGCGAGGACGGCCACCGCACCGTCATGCTGGTTCCCTACACCGCGGGATACAACGCGGCGTACTTCTTCGACGACTACGACGGCAAGACCGAGGCTTCCGGCTATACGGTGCTCAGGTACAAGTCCGACCAGTTCAGCTCCCAGGCTGTCCGCGTGGGGCCGAACGGGGAGATCCTGTGGTACACCGATTCCGGGACCATCAGGTGCTATGCGTCCGCTTCACAGGTGCCCTACAGGTTCCTGATGCAGGACGAGAACAGCGCGGAATGGTATCTCCAGAGAGGAGACAGCATTAAGGATGCGTTGAACGAGGTCATCAAGCGCAGCGGATGGGACGCCAGTATTTCGGATCTCAACATATATGTGAAGAACTTGGACAACCAGATTGTCAAGGTGACCGATCTTAGTCTGAAGGCATTGTCGAACTATCGCGAATTCTTCGTATCGACCGATATAAGCAACATGCAGGACATTCCCGAGAGGACGTTCTCCCTTGACGGAGGCAGCGGTTCTTACAAGATATTGGATCTGTTCGATGATAACACGATTGAGGGGAAGCTGAAGACCGGCGGATCGGCAAAAATTCTAATCCAGGCTGGGAACGAGGCCCAGTGGGTGGAGGTCGATGCCGATGGCAGCCTGAAGAACCAGATCATCACTGCCATCGCGACTACCGAGTCGGACTTCAGCGGGCTGAAGTACAACGTGTTCATGTACCGCGACGGGTCATGGCAAAAGCTGGCGAAGACGACCGTGGCGATTTCCCCGGGTTGCAGCTATTTTGTTTCTGCCACTGTCGATGATGTGGATTTCATCTCTTCAGATGCCTACTACAGGTTGGATGACGATGGGGATATCGTCAAGAAGGCACTCATTGACCTCATGGCCGACAACAGCCTGTCTGGCAAGTTCACGACCATTCCGATCTATACCGCGGAGTACAAGCTCAACGGAGGGACGGCAGTTGACGGATTCGCTATCGAGTGGACTATTAACGAAGGCACGGAGTACGTAATCCCGAGCGATCTTAGCACGAAGATCAAGCGCAACAACTACTCGATAAAGGCATTGACCGTCGATGGGGCGGAAGTTGCCGTTGGAAGCACGCTTAAGATAACTTCAGACACAGTGATCGAGGTCGTATGGGCATGGGCAGGGTCAGGCAAGAGCATTGCCGATGTGGGTCTGTCCACGAGCGATGCTTCGACATACATGATCTACGTGGGCTCCGGATACGGAGCTACTGCTGATAATGCGAAGGCGGGGATCAAGAGCCTCATCGACCGTGACCTGTCCGATGTCGCAGCCCAGACGATGTTCGTGGTCTTCTCGCAGAAGAACACCGCTTTATGCAAGGTCGTCGGAAAGCTGTACTGCAACGGCGAGGTGATCTATACAGAGGATCTGAGGAGCACGAACAGTATCTGGTATGTCACAATCGGGGACAGTCCGAACTTCAACAAGGAATATGGTACCGATGGAGTCCTCAAGAATATTGTCGGCAGCAATACCCGGTTCGTCATGGAGATCGTTGTAGATGGAACGGCTGCGATCAGGACTGTGATCGACATATCGTCGTCTACTGATTCATGGGTACGTGGGGCTCCGGAGATCAACGGATACTGCGGAACAGAGTCCGACGGCTCGATCGGCGAAGGTTCGTCTGTCACTCTTAAGCCTGTATTCTATGTGACAAACAACGGAAAGCTCGAGCAGGGCGATGTGGCCCAGAAGCTCGTCCGCTGGACTTCCAGCGACGGATCTGTCGCCGCCGTGGATTCCAGCGGAAAGGTGACCGCGATTTCCCAGGGGACAGCAGTCATCACCGGAGTCACCGAGGATGGAGGACACAGCTTCTTCTGCACGGTGAAGGTCACGCCCGCCCCCATAAAGGGCGTGGAAATCGGATGGGACGGAGAAGTGGATGACAGCTTTAATCCCGGAGACGTCAGAAGCCTGAGGGTCACATGCACATCCGGAGCCGTAAAGAAC
>CAVABN010000096.1:0-5200 GCA_963586845.1 Bifidobacteriaceae bacterium | reverse complement strand
GTGACCGCACCCTGAGGGCCTGATGCGGGAGATACCATGATCGGGCGCAGGACCCTGTCGGTGCTGGCCGTCGCGACGGCGTTGGCGTGCATCTTTGCCGTCATGGTGGCGGAGGATTCGGATGCGGACGCATCCGGATTCAAGCAGTGGTACGTCTACGGCTACAGCTTCGCGGTCCACGACGAGAACTACGACTCGAAGATCTACGATTCGATCGAATGGAGGTACGCGGACACCCCCGAGGGGCTGTCGTCCGCCACACCGGTCACGGACGAGGAGCTGAAGCTCAGGCTGGATCCCAAGCAGTACCCCATGTGGGGCACCTATCCGATATTCGTCAGGGAGGACGCCACGGTCAACGGCGACGCCAAGCGCTCGTCGCTGGCCGTCAACGTCAATCCGATCAAGGACTCGTGCTACGTGCTGTTCATGTACGACGAGACCAGGGGGTACAGGTACGTGCAGATCACCACCCACACCGTGGTCAAAGACGGTCAGTACGTGGCGGAGCCTCCCGCGGATCCCGGGAGGGACGGGTACGTCTTCAAGGGATGGTTCACGGACAAGGCGTGCACGGTCCCGTACACGCAGAGCACCCGCATCGCCTTCACGGAGGACAGCAGGGAGGTCAGGATATACCCGAAGTGGGAGCCGGCCGGCTCCCCGGCGCCGACGCCGTCCGACGTTTACGGGGTGACCGTGCACCCGGTCCCGGGATTGGACATCGGGGTCGAGAGCATGGTCGTCCGTCCGGGGATGACGTTCTCCTTCGACGTGTCCGTGACGGACCGCTTCAGGTTCGACCTTTCCGGTCTCACGGCAGTGACGGACAGGGGGCAGGTGCTGGAACACGTATCCGTAGGGGGGATCCACACGTTCACCCTGAGGGGCGTGGACAGGAACACCGAGGTGTTCCTCTCCGGGTTCGTCCAGTACCACCGGGTGGTGACCGACCTGAAGGACGTCACCACCGTCGGGTACGAGGAGTGGATCCGCGGGGGTTCTCCTTTGGAGCTCCCCCTGAGATCCGATTCCGGGGAGGTCGTCGCATCCGTGTACATGTCGGATACGGACATCACCGGCACGTCGTTCATCGACGGGAAGGTGAGGATATCCGAGGTCACAGGGGACGTGTACATCTCGGCGCACGCCGGGGAGAGGACCGGACAGAGTATACCGTGGATCATGTGGGCCGTCATAGCGGGGCTGTCGGCCGCGCTCATAATCGCACTCATAGCATACAAGAGGAAGAGAGCATGAAGGACGTCGCCAAATTGGAAGGGAAGCATCTCCTGACGATACTGATATTCGTCAAGAGGAACAGGGAGTGCCTGAAAACGGATCTCTACAAGGCCGTGTCGCACAACCCCAGGATGCCCGATAAGCTGAACATGCTGGAGAGGGAGGGCCTGATCCTCCAGGAGAGGAAGGACCCCAGAGGGACCACCACCATCTCCCTGACCGAGAAGGGCGAGCGCATAGCGCTCCTCCTCGAGGACATCGACTGCGCCATGCGGTCTTGAAAAACTTTCCCGGGAAGCCGGTTTTTCAAAGGCCCGTGACTCCGCGGAGGGGTCGCGGGCCCACATTTCAATTTTGTATCTACATCTGAAATTATGTGCTTTTGTACATACTGTACTTGAGTACAAAGTTGTAGAGTTTAACCGCTGGAGCGGATTGTGGCTCACAGGCAGCAGGGAACCGCATCTCGGATGGGGGATCGGCTGCCTGAACCTTGGCACGACGGATATCGTCGGGGACCGTCGCAACGTCGTTCTCCGACCGATCGTGCTGGGAGGGAAAGCAATGAACAAAAATGGAACGGTAGACTTGAAGAGGGGAAAAAAGTCTTCTCTTCGTCTGATGGCGGCCTTCGCTTCGGCGTTGATTGTCGTGATATGTGCGTTGAGCATCATATCCCCGTTCACTCAGGCAGATGCCTATACGGAAGTCAGTACTGCGGAAGAACTGACAGATGCGTATGACAATGAGGCTGCCGGAGTGAAGCTGACAGACAATATAAGTTTGGAAGACAAACTTTTAATCACACGCAATTTCGACATAGACCTCAATGGCTATACGCTGAAGGTTAAGGGAATTGCAGTATATTCCACTGGTGGCGACAGTCCTCCGGAAATGTTGATCACGAGTGATTCCGAGGAAACTGGAGGGTTTATTTTCGGCGTTGGCGATGAGCAAAGCCAGTCTACGAACCAGGGAAAAATACGGTTCTATAACGTCGGCATCGAGTACGATCCCGGGTGGTATTACTCGGGTTCGAATGTTCCGACCGACGAGTCCAAATACAGCAACTCGGAGATAACGAACGACGGCGAGATTAGCTTTGAGGAGTCCAGCGTCGAGAAAGTGACATTCGGCGGGGACGGCAAAGTTCTGATCAAGCAGGGCGTACAATTCACCAAGAGTCAGATCGAATGCAACGTGATGACCGAGGAAGCGGCGGATTACTGGGCCCCTGACGTGGGCAAGTTCCAGACGATCGTTCCCGTGGAGGACTTCAAAAAACTCACGGTTGTGGAGTGGGACGGGCTCGACTGGTGGTTGGTGCCCGTTTACTTCCACGGCAACGCCCAGGCCATCATGGGCGTATCACTGAAGACACCGGTCGAATTCAACGATCCGGCCAATCCGGATCCGGCAGAACTCGGTGTAGCCATAGCCAACTTCGGACAGAAGATAATAAGCAAGGAGAGCACGCAGATCAGAGGCGTCGATCCGCTCGAGGATCCCAAAGTGGGAGAGAACGTGGTATCGTTCTCCGTACAGGTGAAATACACCGGCTCCCAGGACGTGGTCAGGACATTGAAGATCTATGCCGCTTACATGGTCGAGGGTAACGAGACCGAAGCTACAATCTCTCTCGACGGATGGGAGAAGAGGGATTACGACAGCGAGAAGAACGTCCCCCAGTGGAGTTACAAAGCCGACAAGGAGTACAAGAAGGGGGACGACCTTCCGACGGAGCAATCCTTCTCCCTTGCCAATCAGGTCGAAAATGATTGGAAAACGATCCTCGAGAAGGTCCAGTGGGATGCTCTCCTCGTTGAACTTCCCAAGTTGGAGAAGGGGAAATACGCACTTTATGTAGAGTACAAGGCATGGGGCGACTACTACGCGACCGAGGCTGATTGCCAGTTCGAGGTCACCGATACGAAATACGTGTCGAAGCTCGGATTCGGTTCCACCAATATGGATGCCGTCGTCTTCGGGAAGACCGTCGCCGATCTTCAGAATAACAACACCGCGTTCACGTTCGATGGGCAAACACCGAAGTTCAAGACTGGTGAAGACGGAAAAGAGCTCGAGAAGGAGCCTGTTGCGGAGGATAACAAGCTCTTCGAAGTGACATTCGACGGCGGTTGCCCCGTTAAATCCGGTGATGAGTGTCCGATCAGTTTGGTATTCAAGAACGGATTCCAGGATTACTGGGAGTGGGTTAGCGAGCACATTCAGAATGATCCTGTGAATATCGACGCCGATCTGATCTTCGCGAACGACAAGGGGGCCGGATGGTATTGGGTCGTCAATGTGAGCGATGCGAAGTATCAGTACGATGATGATTCCGTCTTCTTCCTGACGATGAAGTATAAGGTGTCGTCCTCCCAATCCCTTATGCCGGAGCTGAAGCTGAAGTTCACCGGGAAGGAACTGGAGGATATGGACGGCAACATCGTCCTCTTCGCCGGAACCGGATGGGATAAGAGAGACAGCCCTGTGTTCGAACTGACCGAGGCGGTACTGGGATTCGACAAGGATGGATTGGATAAGGACGGAGGATACGAATACGATCTGACCGAATACGAACTCATCAGTAATCTGGTGTTCGAGAACCCCAGGTTCCAGCTGATACTCAGAGACGAGTACAACAACACCGAGCCCACACTCGTTCTCCCCGTGGAGATCCTGGCCTACATCGATGGGAATCCCAACTATCCCTATGTCGTGTCCGATGAGCAGTCTCAGAGTGTCGATTCTCCGTTCGGAGGCATCAATTTCAAGCCGGCCAAGATCCATGTGATCCTCCCCAACGGGGCGGGAACCGAGAGGGAGTTCCTGTACTGGATCGTCGGACAGGGAACCGACATGGAACGCAACAACAACGCAGGGTCTCTGGTCCTGATCGGCACCGAGTATGCGAACGATGATTGCGAGATCCTTCTCGTCGCCAAGTACGGCGCTACGAACGAGTACAAGGTGCAATGGTTCTCCTACGATTCGTTCATCTCCTACGATCCCCTCGATCAGGCTGGCGAGCCCGATTACAGGCATTACGATACGACCTCCGTCATCAGCGGCTACGAGCCGAAGGTTCCTGCGGACCCGAAGTCCTTCGAATACGAGGGATACGCCTATGATTTCATCGGATGGAACACCGAGAAGGATGGGACGGGCAAGGGAGTCACCAAGCTGAACGGGAGCGAGGATTATTACGCCCAGTTCGAGAGGACCATTCTGAAATACACCGTGACCGTGAAGGTCGAGAACGGAACGGCCGACCCTGCAGAGGTGGAGGTCGAGTACGGCACCCCGATCCAGATGATCGAAGGTGTCCTGACGATCGGCGAGGGCCAGGCGATTATTAAAGTCGACCTCATGCCGGCGAAATCCACGGAGATGTACGACTACAAGCTCAAGACCGTCACCATCGACGGAGAGGAGCTGGATGTGGCTTACATCATCAAGGGCGACGTGACCGTCGAAGCGGTGTTCGAGGGAGTAATCAGGGAGTACACTCTGACATACCAGCCCGGAGACGGTACCGGAAAGCCGATAGAGAAGAAGTACGAGTATGGAACGGAGGTCACGGAACTCATCGGATTCCCCAAGGAATTTACTGCCCCCGAGGGTAAGAAGTTCCTCGGATGGAGCGATGGGAAGATCGTCGTGACCGTTATCAAGATAACGGGTGACACCGAGCTCGTTGCCGTCTACGAGGATGAGATCTACAAGGTCACTTTCGACGCCAACGGCGGATCGGGCAAGATGGAAGCAGCGATGGTCGGATACGGACCCTACGAGCTTCCCGAGTGCACCTTCGTCTACAACGGAAAGGAGTTCAAGGGCTGGTCCCTGACGAAGACTGGGGACACCGTCGACCAGATCGAGGTCACCGGCGACACCACTGTCTACGCAATCTGGATGCCCGTCAAGTACACCGTGTCCTTCGACGCCAACGGCG
>CAVABN010000095.1:0-5242 GCA_963586845.1 Bifidobacteriaceae bacterium | reverse complement strand
GGCAGACCCCGTCCCAGAACTCCAGCCCGGACAGGATCGCGTAGAGGAGAGTCTCCTTCTCGGGGATCTCCCTCAACGGCATGAACCTGGGGATCAGCCCGGGGCGGACGTTGACGTGCGGGGCCATGCGCGCCAGGCGCTCCACGTCCCCGCGGACGAAGTTCATCATGATGGATTGGGCGGTGTCGTCGAGGTTGTGGCCGGTGGCGAGGTACTTCGCGCCGATCCTCCTGGCCTCGTCGTTCATCAGCATCCTGCGGAACACCCCGCAGTAGGTGCACGGACTGCTGTCGCCGGAGACGGGAGCCACCTCGTCCATCGTAACCCCCAGCTCGGAGAACGACCTGAGATGGAACTCCACACCCTCGGATTCGCAGAATCTCCTGACGATGTCCACGCTGGGAGGACGGTATCCCTCGATGCCCTCGTCGATGGTGATCGCATGGACCTCGACGCCGTTCCTCTCGTTGAACACCGATGAGAGCATCTTCAGCGCCACCATGCTGTCCTTCCCGCCGGATACGGCGACCGCGATCCTGTCCCCCTTGTGGACGTCGATCTGCTTGCGCACCTCCCTCTTCACCCTGCGGTCCACGTAAGTGAGGAAATGCTCGGCGCAGAGGTGGGTGCCGTTGTACCTGACGAACGTCACCGCATCGCGGCGGCAGAGGTCGCAGGTCGTCATCGTCGCCTTCCCCGTTCTCTTCCAGGATGGATTCCATCTTCTCCGCGAGGACCTTCGACGGGATATCCGGCAGCGAAACCATCGCCGTCTTCCCGGTGGGTCCGGAGGTCAACGCGATCTTCACGACCCCTATCTTGTCCAGATCCTGCAGATAGGTCCAGAACTGCGTGTGCTTCCTGGCGGGCACGCCGTACTCCTCGCAGACGATGGCATAGGTCTTCTCGGCCGCCTGGGACGGGATGGAGAGGTTCTTCTTCATGGCCCTGGCGACCGCCAGGACCACGAGCATCCTGTTCATGTCCAGGGAGCGGAGCTTGGAATCGGACACGGAGCTGTATATCATCGCCTTGGCGGCGCGCACGTGCTCGACTGTCATCTCCCCCTCGTCGTCCTCCTCGGCGATGTTCGCCGCCCTGTCCAGGAGCTCTATCGCCATCCTGGCGTCCCCGTATTCGGCGGATTCCTCGGCGATTAGCGTGAGCGAATCCTCGGTATAGGTCCCCGGAGTCAACGCCTCCGAGGCGCGTGCTGTGACGATCTCCTTCAGCTCGGATCCGCTGTAGCGGTCGAACCTGACGGTGTTCGATCTCCTGAAAGTGGAACGAGATGCCTCGTCGAGATACAGGTCGACGGGCTCCTGCGATATCATGATAAGCGAGACGGGAGCGCATTCCCCGGTGCGGGCGCGGGTTAACTGATAAACGAGATCGGTGGACCCTTTCTTCAGGAGCACGTCCACCTCGTCGAGGATGACGACCAATCCGCGGGAGTTGACGGCGAGATGCTGCGCCAGGGCGCGGGCCATCTCGTCCACCGAGAAACCCCTCTCCGGGAATCCCTTATCGTAATGCCTGATGAGCTGATGGATGGTCCCCGCTTCGCTGGAGTTCCTGCAGTTCACGTAAATCGTATCGGCAGGCCTGCCCTTGGATGCGAGGTACTCGCACATGTCGGCGCAGAACCTTCTGGCGGTGACCGTCTTCCCGGTCCCGACGCTCCCGCAGAGCAATGCGGAGCACTGACGGCCGTCAATGGCGAGCGGACGGAACAGGGTCTCCAGCCTGGAGAGCTGCTCCTCGCGGTGGACCAGGTTATGCGGTATGTACGAGAAGTCCAGGACGGACCCGTCGCGGATGATGACCGATCTCCTGTCGAACATCGCCTCACCGCCTCAGATGTCGAAGACTCCCAGAAGGAACGAGACCAGGCCGAGGATCATACCGACCTTGGCGACCTTCTCGGCCTTGCGCGGGTCCCTGAAGACGGACACCGCGCTGACGAAGAACGCGATATCCGCCAGGACCACGGTGTAGTACAGGACGCCGTAGGTCCCCCAGACCATGGGCGCGACGCTCAGGACGGGACCGGCGATGAAGAAGATGCATGCGATGACCGAGGACGCCTTCACGCCGATGCTCATGGGCAGAGTCTTCCTGCCCTCGTCGGAATCCATATCCTCTATGTCCTTGGCGATCTCCCTGCCGATGGAGACCAGACAGGCCATGGCTGCCACTACGGCGTTGGCCTCGGCTGCGCCGACGACGGCGCCTCCCATGAGGAAGGTCATGCCTGTCAGGATCGCGATGGTGAGGTTGCCCACGAACCCCCTCTGCTTGAGGAACAGCTCGTAGCAGAACATCAGGACGCATGCGATCGCCACGATGGCAATGCACACGGGGTCGAGGGTGAAGAACGAGAATACGACCGCCAATACGAGGAGCGCCACCCCGATGTTCCTGGCCTCCTCCGGCCTCATCCTGCCGGACGGGACCGGCCTCTCGGGATGGGCGGTCTTGTCGATCTCGCGGTCGATGTAGTCGTTGAGGGAGTTCCCTCCCGCAATGAACACGAACACCACCGCCATCGAGATCAGGAGGTTCCTCCAATGGTCGGGCATGTCCGTGCCGACGGCCATGAAGGATGCTATCATCACGCCCAGGATCCCCATTACGACGTTCCCGATGCGGAAGAGCTGCAGGTATCTGTTCATCGCGTCCCCAACATCCGCGTCCAATATAGAACTTGGGGAGAAGGGGATCCGAACCTGTTGGAAATCGGGCATCTGGCACCTCCAGCCGACACCGTGTATTAAATCCGAAGACGTCATGGACCCCCAGAGGGCGCTGGATGGAGCTGCAGGACATAGTCGGACTGATTCTCGTCTATCTCGTCATAGCATGCTCCCTCGCCGTCATGCTGTACTGCAAGAAACGCGGGATCGACGCCGACTACAGGAAGATCCTCCACGCCGGCGTCGGATTCTTCGTCTTCTTCTGGTGGATGTTCTCCGCCAACTGGATCATGCTGGTGTTCTTCACCGTGCCCTTCGGCATCCTGGTGTTCCTGGCGATGTTCCAGGGCAACCCCGTATCGGATTCCGATCTGGGGGAGGTGTCCAACGACGGCCACAGGATCGGGCTGTTCGTCTACGTGGTGAGCATCAACATCCTCGTCATATTCTTCTTCGACGCCCATTGGACCGCCGCCAGCGTCGGCATCGTCGCCATGACCTTCGGCGATTCCGCCGGGAGCGTCTTCGGCAAGAGGTTCGGCCGCCACAGGATCATCAACGGGAAGTCCCTCGAAGGCACCTTCGGGGTGTTCGCGGTGACGGCGATCATGTCGTTCGTCATCATGACGCTGTACGCGTACCTGGGGAGCATCGGGGCCTACGGCGGAGCCGTGGATCCCATCGTCCCCATCTGGGCCGCCAGCCTGATCGCGGGAGTGGTGGCATGCGTCTCCGAACTGTTCTGCCCCGGAGCATACGACAACCTGTCCAACTCCATGACCGTCGCCATAGCCATGTGCCTGCTGGGGCTGTGATTCGCTTGACATGGTACGTGATCGACGGCATAGACGGGTCCGGGAAGACCACCAGCGGCGAGATGCTGACGGATATCCTCGAATCCGAGGGGAGGAGGGTGCTGAAGATCGAGCACCCGAACAGGAACACGACGATCGGAAGGATGGAGGCGAAATTCCTCACCGTGGACGGAAAGCCGGCCAAAATGATCTCAACCGCGCTGTACATCGTCGATGTCGTTAGATCCGTATGGATCATGAAACGTCACGGGGACGAGTACGACGACATCGTGTTCATCCGCTACATCATGTCCGTGGCCTACCTCTCGGATAAACCCGCCGGGATCGCCTACAGGCTGTTCTCCAAGATACTCCCCACTCCGGATGTCAAGATCCTCGTGGATGTGGACGAGAACGTCGCCGCATCCCGCATCCTTGCCCGCGGGGACGAGCTCGAGAGCTTCGAGGTCCCCGAGAAGCTCGGTAAGATCAGGCTCCGCATGAAGGGTCTGGCCGACGGATGGTACGTGGTGGACAACTCCGGGAATCCTTCTGATGCGGAGCACATCCTGCGCGACATAGCGGGGCATTCAATCGGAATGTGAGAAGCGCCGGATTCGGCGGAACGTCCATTCCGGCAGGGATTTGGTTCCTAGGCAGAAGCCTCCGACCCGACGGAATTCCCACTAAAATGGTAGTATATAAGACATACACAATTGGATTCGGAATATGCGTGAGATGTTTCGGACGGTTGGTCCCGGAACCTGCAATCTGGCCTTCAAACGTCGGGAATCACCGGTGATTTCTGGTCATATGTCACTATTTCTTCCATTCCGAACAGCATCGCTGGAATGGAACCTTACTCGCCGTGCGGGACCGTGACGCCGTTAACGGTCGGTTCGATTTCATCAAATATGTCTTATGAGATGTCAATGTGCCTCTGAACAGCCAAACTGCCGTCCGTGCTAAAACGCGGCATGATGCGACGACGGATCGAAAATGACGATCCCGATCGGGGACGGACAAGCCCCATGCGATCATACCGCACCGAATGACAAGGAGGTTACAGACTGATGAATCTGAAGGACTTGTGGGTGCCCCTGTGGATAGGTGGCGCCCTGGTGATCGCTGCAGGTACTATTCTGAACTGGATGGAGATCTCCATCACTTTCTCGGACGGGACCCGCGAGATCGTATCGGCCTCCGGGATCGAACTGTACTCCCAGTACAGGGGACGCGGGATGCCGATCGAATCCTCGGCGCCGCTGATCTATCTGATCATCGCGATCGGAACCGTTCTGCTCGCCGCGTTCCAATGGAAGGATCCGAAGGACCGGTCCCCGACACTCCTGATCTGGATGCTCGTGGCGTTCTGCATCATGATAGTGTCCGGGACCATGGCCGTGGATTCCATGGCCTATGCCGCTTCGACTTCCGGAGCGGATGTTCACGGTATTCCGGAATGGCTTGCCGACATCGCCGGCAGGGAGGTGTCGAACGCCACCATCGGTGGCGGAAACGGATACATGGTCTCCATCATCGGACTGCTGATCAGCTTCGTCGCGGCCCTCGTCCATCTGAAGGATGCGGAGCCGTCTCCGTAAGGGACGAATCACAGACGTTCAATCAAACCGCCGGATCTCGGATCCCCTGTATCGGGACCGCCGGCATTACCTTTCGTAACATCCTTCGAGACATCCGTACCGAGTGGGATTACGATGCGGATAGACGGAGGGGGATACTATCGAGCAC
>CAVABN010000094.1:0-5351 GCA_963586845.1 Bifidobacteriaceae bacterium | reverse complement strand
GCGGTCGAGGGGGTCGCGGACCTGGATCGACAGGTGCTCGGGGGCGATGCCGTTCATGATCTCCACGGCGAGGTCGATGTCCTCGGCCAGGATGTATCCGGAGTTGTTCATGGCCTTCTCGATGATCTCCCTGCGGGGGGCCTTGGCGATGATTCCCTCCATGACCTTCCAGACCTTGTCGGGGAGGTCGGGGTCGCAGGTGACCAGCAGGCATGCGGACGAGGGGTCGTGCTCCGCCTGGGCCACCAGGTCGGCGGCGACGAAGTCCACATCCGCCGTCTCATCGGCCAGGACCCCCACTTCGGAGGGCCCGGCGGGGAAGTCGATGTCCACCTTGTTGCGGAGCATCATCTTGGCGCCGGTGACGAACACGTTCCCGGGTCCGACGATCTTCTGAACGGGTTCGATGCTCTCCGTTCCCAATGCCATCGCTGCGACGGCCTGGGCTCCGCCGGACTTGTAGATCTCGTCGACTCCGGCGATGTCCGCGGCGACGAGCGTCAGCGGGTTGATCGGGGCGGGGGTGCACATGATGACCTCGTCGACTCCGGCGACCTTCGCGGGGATGGCGGTCATCAGCACGGTGCTGGGGTACGATGCCCTGCCACCGGGGATGTAGCATCCGACCCTCTCGAGGGGGGTGGACTTCACTCCCAGCGTGATCCCGGGCTCCACCTCCCTGAGCCACATGCCCGCGGGCATCTGCATCTCGTGGAACCTCTGGATGTTGTACGCTGCGTTCTCCAGCTCCTCCACGAGCTCGGGGCTCACCTTCTCGTAGGCCTCCTCGATCTCGTCGCGGGAGACGGCGATGTCCTTCAGATCGACCTTGTCGAACTTCTTCGCCAGTTCCCTCAGGGCCTTGTCCCCGTTCTCGCGGACGTTCTCCACTATCTCGCGGACGGTGTCCTCGACCTGTCCGACCTTGGACTCGCGGTTCTCTTTCCAGAAGTCTTCGTTGACTTGCTGCCACATGGTCCGCCTCTACCCATTCGCCCGATATATACGATTCGGGCGCATACGCATGCATGGCGCGCGTAACAACGCTCTCCGACCCCGATACTGATATATCGGATACCTCCGTCGCTGTGTCATCATGAAGGTCATCATCGTCGGGGCGGGCGATGTCGGATTCGTCTCCGCGGAGACCATATCCGAAGTCCACGACGTCCTGGTCATCGAGAAGGACGAGGACGTAGCCGACACCCTGAAGAGCCGTCTGAACGTCGCCGTCCTGAGGGAGGACGGAACCAACCCCCGCGTCCTCAGGTACGCGATCGAGAGCCACGGCGCCGAGGTCATCATGTCGGCCCTGCACTCCGACTCGGACAATCTCTTCGTATGCATGATGGCCAAGAGGATGAAGCCGGACATCAAGACCATAGCCACGGTCAACAACCCGGACTTCGTCAACGAGGCGAACGCCACCGGATTGGACGGGGTGGACCACATAATCTCCCCCGAGCTGGTCACGGCCACGAAGATGTACAAGCTCTGCGTCCTGGAGAACGTCGTCGAATACGACGCGGTGGACGAGATGGGCGTGTGCATCGCCGTCTTCAAGATAGAGCCGCACCACCAGATCCTCGGACGCGTGGTGATGCAGCTGCCGATGCCCAAGGACTGCACCGTGTTCGCCATCTGCCGCGACGGGGAGATCCACACCTCGCCGGAGACCATGGAGATCCACAGCGGGGACATCCTGTGCGTGTTCGGGAGCGACCAGGCCGTCGAGCAGTTCAACGATCTCGTGGGCGTCGACGACGTCGGGAGGGAGTTCTGCGTCCTCGGCGGATCCATCGTCGGGATGAACCTGGCCAAGATGCTCTCCGAGGACCCCAAGAAGCGCTACGTCAAGATCATCGAAAAGGACCCCGAGCGCTGCAGGACCCTCTCCAGGGAGCTGTCCGGGGTGGTGGTCATCAACTCCGACTACACCGATCCCGATGTGCAGTTCGACGAGAATGTGTTCAAATCCGACGCCACGGTCTCCACTTCCGGCAAGGACGATACCAACCTCCTGATGTGCATGTCCGCCAAGAGGCACAACGCCAGGAAGGTTATAGCCAGGTTCTTCATGCGCGAGTACGAGGACATCTTCAGGTACACCGACCTGCAGACCATCATCGGCTACGACCGCATCATTTCCAACGAGATCACCAAGTGCATCATCCCCGACGAGACGTCCATCACCAGGATGCAGTTCTCCGACGGGATGTTCTTCACCCACGCCGTCGACGCCTACTCGAAGCTGAAGGACCGCTTCATCGGCGACCTGAACATGCCCGAGGGCCTGAGGATCGTGGGGATACTGAGGGACGGCTCCATCGTGTACCCCCTGCTGGACACGAAGCTCTCCGAGGGGGACTCCGTCATAGTGTTCTCCAACGGCAAGAGGGAATCCGAGATAGCCAAGGTCCTCGGCAAGAGGCCCCTGCCGGAGATGTGAGAATGGGATTCCGCGAGAGGTGCGTCCGCTGGAACAGCACCACCGCCAAGATACTGGGCATGGTGGAGATCCTCTTCGCCATCATGCTCCTGCTGCCGACGGCCATCGCCTTCGCGCTGGACGAGGATCCCATGCCGTTCCTGGTGATGATCCCGCCCCTGTTCGCCATAGGGATGTTCCAATGGCTGACCTGCGAGGATTCCAAGGGATTCAGGACCGTGAACGGTCTGCTCCTCGTAGCGATGGTTTGGGTGCTGATGTTCGCCATCGGAACGATTCCGTATGTCCTGTCGGACATCGGACCCCTGGACGCGGTGTTCGAATCCGTCAGCGGCGTCACCACGACCGGCTTGACCATCATGGGAGACCTGACCAAGCACGCCACCAGCCTGCTGGTGTGGAGGTCCATGACCCAATGGATCGGCGGTATCGCGGTGGTTCTGATTTTCCTGTACTTCCTCCCGATGATCGGATTCGGACGCGGTCTGTTCCAGAACGAGCTGTTCGGAGCCGGATCCTCCGAATACACGCAGAGGACCACCGAGGCCGCGAAGTCCTTCATCCTCGTATATCTGATACTGAGCATCGTCAACTTCGTACTGCTCGTGATCTTCGGATTGGATCCCCTTGAGGCCATGTGCCTGATGTTCACCACCATCTCCACCGGCGGGATGATGATCATCAACGCCAACATGACCGCCTATTCCGACCCGGTCCAGTGGATCACCGTGGTCTTCATGCTCATGGGAGGCACCAACTTCTACCTGCACTACAGGTCCCTGTACCTGAAGGAGAGGAAGGTCTACCGCGGGAACTCCGAGTTCAGGATGATGATTCTGTGGTTCGCGATCATCTCCGTACTGGTGGCGCTGTTCCTCATCGGGGACGGCACCGGCGAACTGACCCTCGGGTCCGTTTACGGGAGGCTGAAGGAGGCGATATTCACCACCGTCTCCCTGGGAACGACCACCGGGTTCTTCACCGAGAACTTCACGCTATGGCCGTCCCAGTGCATGATCCTGCTGATGTTCGTGGCGCTGATCGGAGCATCGTCGAGCTCCACCAGCGGAGGGATCAAGTTCAGCAGGCTGCTGATCATCTTCAAGTACATCAGGAACGGATTCAACAGCATCATCCACAAGAACGCCGTCTATTCCGTGAAGATAGACGGGAAGACGGTGGACGACTCCTTCATCCAGAGCGCCATCGTGGTCTTCATGATGTTCGGGATGACCCTGCTCATCGGGGCCGTCATCTTCATGATCTACGGCTACGACATGGTGGATTCCTTCGGACTGTCCATATCCGTGGTTTCCAACGGGGGCATGGGGTTCGGGAACTTCGGACCCACGGGCGACTTCGCCAGCCTGGATTCGTCTCTGAAGGGCGTGCTGATCCTGCTGATGTGGATCGGACGTCTGGAGATCGTCACGGCGGTGGTGCTGTTCACGCCCGGATTCTGGAAGGACGTGTGGCTGAACAGCCGCGCCAACCGCAAGGGCAGGGCGCAAGGGCGCTCCTGAATCAGTGGCCTTCGCAGTATGTGAGGACGTTGAGGGCCGCGCGACTCCCCGGGGATGCCTCGTTGATGGCGCCGGCGACGATGCGGGCCTTGCCGTACTCGCCCTTCATGGCGAGGCAGATGCCGAGGGTCTCCATGGCGCTGACGTTCTTCGGATCGAGATTGAGGGCGCGGGTGGCGTAACCTGCGGCGGCCTTGATGCCCCCCTTGATCCTCATGGCGTAAGCAGCGAGGGCGTAGGACTGGGCGGTCTTCTCCTTCAGGATGCCGCGGACGTACTTGTTGGCGTCCTTGTCCTTCCCCGCGAGCATGAGCGCGGAGACGTAGGCGCGGCGGACGTCGAAGTCGTCCGGCATCTCGGAGAGGAGCTTCTCGGCCTCGGCGACGGACTTGGAATGCTCCCCCAAAGCGCTGAGCACCTCGCATAGCATGACGCGGTCGAAGGGCGTGGGGGACGGGATGGAGCTGACGGCTTCGAGAGCCATCTCGTACTCCTCGAGGTCCTCCAGGCACATGCACCTGAGCCTGATGACGGAATCCGTGGAATCCAACCCTTTCAGAATCGTGTACGCGCTGGACGGGAAGTCGAGTCCCCTGAGGGAACCCGCGATCTGGATGAGCATCTGGGGATCCTCGGGCAGCTCGGCCATGAGGTCCCTGAGGATCTCCTGCGAGGCGCCGTCGTCCTCGATGACCTTCAGCAGCGAGA
Source organism: Bifidobacteriaceae bacterium (assembly GCA_963586845.1). Lineage (GTDB taxonomy): Archaea > Thermoplasmatota > Thermoplasmata > Methanomassiliicoccales > Methanomethylophilaceae > Methanoprimaticola. The sequence goes on along the minus strand of CAVABN010000094.1, from coordinate 671 downwards.
GGCATTTGATCCTCGTCACGGGGTCGTTGTCGGCCTTGGCCAGCTCCCTGACCTTGCCCACGGCCTCGAGTCCCCTGCCGTCTGAAATCATCGTGCGTATCTCATCGAAAGCGGCGTCCGCGTCCATCGTCCACCCGATGACGCATCGAGGTTAAAAACAGGTGGGAAGCAGGATTGGCCAGTTTTTATAGGAACATCTGCATCTGGATGCCGACCATGAAGATCAAGTCGTTCCGCGTATCCGGGCTGTTCAACGAGTTCGATTACGAGGTGGAGCTCTGTCAGCCCCTCACGTTCATCCATTCGCCGAACGGACTGGGCAAGAGCACAGTCATGAGGATGATCTACTCCGCCCTCCACGGCGATGTCTGCTACCTCGCGGACACCGTCTTCGACAGGATGGACATCGGCTTCGACGACGGCAGCAACCTCATCATCCAGAACTACCCCGGGAACCTCCTCGTGCAGATGCAGAAGAGCGAGCTGGAGACTCCTCTCACCCCCGGGGAGATGGCTTCCATTTGCGATGCGGTCTATATCCCTCCGGAGAGGCTCGCCCTCAAGAGGGGCGACGGCCACCTGGCCCCCACCCTCGAGGTGTACGCGCAGGAGCTCCTGGAGACGATCAGGTACGCCAAGGAGCACAGGGAACTCGAACCGCATCCCAGGGA
>CAVABN010000093.1:0-5367 GCA_963586845.1 Bifidobacteriaceae bacterium | reverse complement strand
GTCTTTGGCTGTGAGTTTCCCAGTTATGACTATGGATCCAGTTCCATCGATGTCGGCCAGGGCAGATAGTTTAAGGGTTCCGCTTCCCTGAATAGTCAGAGTAAATGCTCCGACATCTATCGTTTTAAGAGTGCTGCACGCTGCATCCCCGGTGACGTTCAGAATCAGATCGGCACTCAGAGTCAGCTTGTTGCTCGACCAAGTCCAATATCCTGCTTGTGCAGTTTCTGGTTCTGCATCCAGTTTAGCAGCATCCGTGTCCGACGTAATGACGAACGTGTTCGTCGCAGCATCGCTCTCCGTCATGACCGCCGGAACGGCCGCCAGGACGACGAACGCCACCGCGAGGATGGCCATCGCGGCCATCAGCCTGGACTTCTCCAGCCTGACGGCTGCGCATTTGCTTTCTTTTCCTTTCATGTGTATTCTTCCTCCCCGGTCCTCTCGACCGAGAAGCTGTCGCGTTTCTTCGGCATCCGGCACCCCGTCGCCGGGGAGCTCTCCCCGGATACCGACCCGGTCCACGCGTAGCCCGTATTTAAATCGGACAATATTGTACTCCGGTACAGTGCGAGACTATGCCCATAAATCCGGTACGGGATTCCCCGTACAGCATGAGAGAGGGGACGGACATCCTGAACACCCGCCACGCCGCGCCGGTGCTCCGCTACGTGCTCCGCAACGACGGATGCATCCTGCAGGACCTGAGGGACAACGTCGCGGGGAACTGCGAGACGATCCTCGCCGTCTGCGCCCGTCTCACCGAAGCCGGCCTCCTCACCTACGAGGACGTCCGCTCGCGCCCGGACACCGGGAAGAGGTCCACCCGCTACAGCCTCACCCCCAAGGGGAGGGACGTCGCCCTGTTGTACGAGACCATGTCTTCAGTCATAGAGGGGGACGGGAGGATCGACCCCGGCCTGCTCGACGGTTTCCTGGAGGAGGCGTTCCGGGGGAGGTTCCCGGGGAAGGATTGATCCCGTCGCCACCGAAGATGGAATGATCCGGAGAGGCGATCTCTCCGGAAGAGAAGAAGGATCCCGGGCCTCCCGGCCCGGTAATGAATTTCACTGTACGGCTTTCTGGACCTGCTCGAAGATCTCGTCGATCCCGCCGACGCCCTGGATGACGGTGAGGACTCCCTTGTCCCCGTAGTATCCGATCAGGGGCATGGTGTTGTCCCTGTAGACCTTGAGCCTGTTCTTGACGGTCTCATCCTTATCGTCGTCCCTCTGGTACAGCTTGCCGCCGCACTTGTCGCAGACTCCCTCGGACTTCGGGGGGTTGCTGACCAGGTGGTAGACGGCGTTGCAGTCGGGGCAGGAGCGCCTCATGGTGAGCCTCTTGACGAGCTCCTCGTCGGGGACGTCCAGGTCCAGGGCGAGGTCCACGTCCACCTGCTTGGCGAGGGCGTCGGCCTGCTCCACGGTCCTGGGGAATCCGTCCAGGATGACGCCGCCCTCGGCGGCGGCGATCTTCTCCTTCATCAGGCCGATGATCAGGTCGTTGGGGACGAGAGCCCCCGAATCCATGTATCCCTTGGCCTTCTTCCCGAGCTCGGTGCCGTTCCTGACGGCCTCGCGGAGCATGTCCCCGGTGGACAGCCTGACGTATCCGAGCTTCTCGCTGAGCATCTCGCCCTGGGTCCCCTTCCCGGAGCCGGGGGGCCCCAGGAGAACGATTACGGACTTCATGTCCCGCTCGAAAGCGTCCTCATATATTAGAGTATGACAAAGGGGCGGGGCGTCTTCCGGTACGGAGCGCGCTTCATTTCTGATGTGCCGCCGAGGAGCCCCGGGGAGGGACGCCGGCGCGCAGCGCCCGGCGTCCGTGTCGCCGAAGGAGGGTAAATCGCTCCGCGGAGCGAGGATCCGAGGTCGGACGGGACGGTCTACAAAACGAAGAGTATTAGGTCAATGTACATGCAGTGCAAAGTTTTAATTCCTAATCGCTATGTAGGTGCCGTCCATGGAAAACGTGGACGAAGCGAAGCTCCGGGAGGATAACCCCGCGGAGCCCGGGATGGAATCCGTCATCGGGGAGGAGCCGGCCGAAGAGCCTGCACCCATCGAGATAACCTCGGAGGGATCCGGGAAGGACGATTCCGTGGATGCCGACACGGCATTGAAGGCACTGATCGACGAGGTAGGAAGAGCGGTCGATCGCGTCGAATCGCGGTTGACGGCCAAGGAACAGATGGCCGGCATAATGCTCGCGTTGGCCACGACCATTCTGGCCATCCTGTCCGGAGTGGGGTTGCATGGGGCCGCCCAGTACATTGCGGCGACGATGGAGGCGTTCGCGATCCTCCTGGGGATAGCAGTGATGGTCCTGATTCTGTTGGCATCGTCGGTCACAGGCATGTCCGAAGCGATGGCCGAGTTCGACCGCGGGAATTACGGACCGATGATGGAATCAATTATTAATAACGGGACAACACTCATGGATAACAGCTCGACCCGGGACCGTGTCGCAACAGTCATACTGTTGTTCCAGGTGTTCACGGGTTCGGCGGGATTCATAATGTTGGTGGTGGGATCGATATGAAGCTGAAGGAGTTCCTCTCGCTGTTCAGGACCATGCCGGGCGGCGTATCCTCGTTCAACAACGAGGACGCGAAGAAGGCCGCCAAGATACGCATACGTCTCGATCGGACATCGGCATCTTCCGACGAGGGCGAATCGCGTTCGAACCGAGCAGGCATGCCGCCCGATGATGAGGATGGGAGTTGATCGGGATGAAGCTGAAGGAGTTCCTCTCGCTGTTCAGGACCATGCCGGGCGGCGTTTCGTCGCTGAACATCAAGAATCTGCGCGACGATGTGAAGGTCCATGTCTGTAGCGACCCGAACTCTACTCCCTCCGATAAGGAGGAGTCCCGTTCCAACCGAAGGTGCCGCACATTCTTCGATAAGTTCAATCGAGATCCAGGATCACGAGGTAAGAGACGGATATGAAGCTGAAGGAGTTCCTCTCGCTGTTCAGGACCCCTGAAGGTGGCGTGAGCGGATGGACCGTCAAGAATATCCGCGAAGACATCAAGGTGAAGATGCCGGACAATCTCTATCGTCCCGACGAGGAGTCACATTCCGAACGAGTCCGTCGCCCCTCCCCCGATGTAACGGGCATGACCCCTCCATCGACCCCACCCCAATCGTTTTTACCCTAATCGCGCATCGCGAGAGCATAGGAAAGGTGACCGAATGGATCCGAAGATCATAGAGCAGATAGAGGCCGTCGTCGGGAAGGACGGGTACTCCGTCGAGCCGGCGGTCCTGTACACGTACGGGTTCGACGCTTCCATATTCCACAGCACGCCCGAGATCGTCGTCCAGCCCCGCACCACGGAGCAGGTCTCCGAGGTCATGAAGATCGCATACGCCAACAGGATCCCCGTGGTCCCCCGCGGAGCGGGGACCGGGCTGTGCGGATCCGCCGTCCCGGTCAAGGGCGGCATCGTGATGGCCATGCAGAGGATGAACAGGGTCAAGAGGATCAGCGTGGCCGACCTGTGGGTGGATGTGGAGGCCGGGATGGTCTACAACGACCTGAACGAGGAGCTCGCCAAGCACGGGTTCTTCTTCCCCCCGTCCCCCGGATCGGCCGAGGCGTGCCAGATCGGCGGGATGGTGGCGACCAACGCATCGGGGATGCGCGCCGTGAAGTACGGCGCCACCAGGGATTTCGTCCTGGGACTGACGTTCGTCAAGGCCGACGGGGAGATCGTCCGCGCCGGGACCAGGACCATCAAGGACGCCTCCGGATACCAGCTGGCCCGCCTGCTGTGCGGTTCCGAGGGAACGCTGGGCATAATCACGGAGGTGACGCTGAAGCTCACCACCAAGCCCAAGAAGACCGCGTCCTGCCTGTGCGCCTTCAACACCGTCGAAGATGCCGGAAAGTGCATCTCGGCCATCATAGCCAAGCCCCTGATCCCGTCCTCGTGCGAGCTCATGGACAGCGTGAGCATCGAGGCCGTCAACAAGGCCCGCGGGAACCCGCTGCCCGACTGCGGCGCGCTGTGCATCGTCGAGGTCGACGGGGAAACGGACGAGGTCGTCGAGAGGGACATCAGGATCGTGGAGGAGGTGGCGAACGGCATCGGAGCCATCGCGGTCACCCCCACCAGGGACAAGGACCTCATCGCCAAGTGGACCGATGCCAGGAAGTCCGTCATGACCTCGCTGTCGGCCCTCAAGCCGGGATGCTCGTCGGTCTCGCTGGCGGACGACATGGGGGTGCCGGTGTCTCTGGTCCCCAAGGCCGTCAAGGCCTTCCAGGAGATCGCCGAGAAGTACAACGTCACGATCGCCACATACGGCCACGCCTCCGACGGGAACCTGCACACCAAGATGGTCATCGACCCCACCGACAAGGACGAGTGGGACCGCGGAGTGAAGGCGGTCAACGAGATCTTCGACGTGTGCATTGAGCTGGGCGGCACCGTCACCGGCGAGCACGGGGTCGGGCTCTCCAAGGCGCCGAACTTCCTGAAGGAGCGCGAGTCCGAGATCTCGTCCATCAAGGCGATCAAGGCCGCCATGGACCCCGAGAACATCCTCAACCCCGGCAAGCTCGAGCAGTGGACCGGGCCGTTCCTCAGGGATCTCCGTTATCCCTGCCCCGAGTACATGGGGCACAGTCCCGCGAAGGGATGAGCAAACGAGGGGGATTCCCCCTCTTTTTGATTCTACGATCACTCAGATTCGCGGTCCAGCGCATTTTTGAGCTCATCGATCCCATCCAGCGGAGGGAGCTCCAGCACCTCTGAATCCTCGAAGAAGCTCGGGCCGAACAGCGGGTAGTGGCGGACGCCGTTCTCATCGATAGAGATGTTGGAATCCGACACCTTCATCGCGACATCTATCGCCTTATCCTCGGCGAGCGCCTTGTTCAGGGACTTGGCCGACTTCTTCCTACCGGATTTGACCTCCACGACGGCCAGCTTCCCGTTGTAGTTGAACACGAAATCCAACTCCATCCTGCGGGTCGCGCTGCTGTAGTAGTGGACCTTGTATCCCTTCCTGATCAGAGCTTCAGAGACGGCATCCTCGATCACCGCCCCGTTGTTTATGGTGAACTCCCCGTCCATCACGCCCTTCGCCACCGCGGGGCCCAGCATATACACCAGCACTCCCGTGTCCTTGACGTAGATCTTGAACGCATTCCCGCTCGTCTTGACCTCGAACGGCTCCGAGATCTCCTCGATGTTGCGACATATGTCCACGATCCCAGCGCCCTCCAGCCAGCTTATGGCCGGTCCGAACTCCCGCTGACCGTAGCCGGAACCGATCGAGACGTCGGAATACAGGAATGACGCGTTCCTCTCGCGGCTCAGCTGGCGCGGGATGGAGTCCAGGCACTGCTC